>CAYHQZ010000469.1:0-1530 GCA_964358555.1 uncultured Planctomycetia bacterium | reverse complement strand
AAGAAAGGCCCCGCCGCGGATAGCCACATCGGCGACGGGGCCGGGAAAGCCGAAGACCGCCACGGTTTCGACCTCCGGGGGCCGATTGTAGAGCCGCGGGCAAGGAGGGGAAAGGCCGGGCACGCGCAAGATCCCCTTGATGCCCAGGAGGACGTCCCGGAGGATGGCCAGCCATGACCCGCCTCCTCTCGAGCTGGAAGACGCCTGTCCTGCTCGCCGTCCTCGGCCTCGGCGCTTGGGCCGCATACGAAGGCGGGCTCTTTGGCAAGCCCGTGCCGGCGCCCGTGCCGCCGCCCGCCGTCCCGGCCTTCGTCGAGGACGAGAGCTGGCGCACCCCCTGGACGGCGGGATTCCTCGGCATCCAGGTCCCGCCCGAGGCGGCCGAGCTCAACAACGCCGGCGCGGAGCTTGCGAACAAGGGCAATCTGAAGGAGGCCGCTGAAAAATTCCGGGCGGCGCTTGCGAAGGCGCCGGGCTATCCCCTGGCCCTCCAGAATCTCGTCATCGTGCTCGCGGACTCGGGCGATCCGGACGGCATTCGCGAGGCGACCGCGCCCTGGCATCGCCCCAGCACTTCCGAGGAGCACGCCGCCGCGCGGAGCCGCTTCGAGGCGATGGGCGCCGCCGCCGAGGCGCACGAGCGCCGGCTCGTGGCGATGGCCATCGTCGGAGGCTTTGAGACGAAGAAGGATTTCCCCGGCGCATTCAAGGCGCTCAAGCCTCTGGCAGAACGCGAGACGACAAGCAAGACGCTGCCTCGCCGGATGGCCATCTACGCGGACAAGGCCGAGCTGTTCACCGAGGCCGTGGACTGGGCGGAAGCGGCGCTGGCTCGCTCCTGGGACCTGCCCGACATGATCGCGATCCTGCGGAGGATCGCCGAGAAGGACAGGCCCGAGAAGGAGACGAAGCGGAAGGCGGCAAAACTGGTCGCGCGCTATGAGCTGCGGAAGAAGACCGCCGAGGGGAAGCTGACGCCGGAGGACCTGAAGCCCAAGATTCCCGGCCCGCCCAAGGCGCCAGGGGAGCCGGAGGGCATGCCGCCGAATCGGCCGCCCGGCTTCAACCCCGAAGGCGGCAAGCCCGTGATGCCCGGGCCGAAGAATCCTGGTGGGGTGCCGAGGTAGGGCGCCCCCGGTTGGCCACCCTTCGCGTTCCTTTGGCCCAAGGGCGCACCGGCGGGCCAGCCTTGGCCCCTCGCTACGAGCCCGCGGGCCCTTGGCGCCAGGGCGCCCCGGGTTGGCCGGCTGGGCGGCCGATGCTGTACGTGCTAAGGAAGAGCGCCCCAGCCCAGGCGCCCAGACGGGCCGGCAGAAGAGGGCCAGGGAACGCCTCCGGCAGCCCGCCACCCGCGACCCGGACAGGCCAGCGCCCCCGGTCGCCAGGGCCGCCCCTCGCGCGAGAGCTTTGGAGGTTGACAGGGCCGGGACCGGCATGGAGAATCCCCGCTAACTCTTCGGCCCGAGCATCCGACCGCCACGTCGTGCGACGCTCGAACCGAAGGGGAAATCGGCGTAAACCACGGCCAGT
>CAYHQZ010000468.1:0-1546 GCA_964358555.1 uncultured Planctomycetia bacterium | reverse complement strand
CAGCGTCTCGTTCGGGAACCCATTCACGAAGTCGAAGTCCGCGATTATGTCGTGCTTGGCGAGCTTCTCGGCCGCGGTGATCACGTCCTCCACCTTGATCCGCTTCCTGATCCGTTACAGCATGCGCGGCGAGCCGGACTCGATGCCGAGCAGCACGCGCGCGATGTTGGTTTCCTTCAACTGCCTGAGCAGGCTGTCGTCCGCCGACGCGACGAAGTCGGCCCTGGCCTGGACGAACCACTTGAAGCTGAAATTGCGCTTCTTGTACTCGTCGAGGAAACAGGCTAGCCGCTCCTTCTTGAAGAAAAAGGTGTCGTCCCAGATATAAATCTGTTTGGGCTGGTAATCGGTGACGATGCGCTGGATGTCGGAAATTATCCGCTCGTTCGAGAAGGTGCGGTACCCGCCCTGTTCGCGCGTGAAGGCCGCGTTGGCGCAGAACTTGCAGTTGAAGGGACAGCCCCGGCTCGAGATGTATTCCACGACCTCGTTCGACTGATTCTTGCGGATGGAATGGGCGTAGAGATCGTAGTCGTAGGGCGGCAGCTCGTCCATCTTCAGGGGCCCACGCCCGGGGTTGTGGATATTCTTGTCGCCGGCCTTGTGGGAAAGGCCGGTTATCTTATCGGCCGAATCCGGCCCGCGCTTCTGCAGGAACATGAGCAGTTCGGCGAGGGTCTCCTCGCCCTCGCCCCGGACCACGTAATCGACAAAGGGATTTGAAAGGGTACGATCGGGTTCGAGCGACGGATGGTATCCGCCCCACACCAGGGTGATCGCGGGGTCCAGGGCGCGGATCTTCCTGGCCATCCGCAGGGAGTGATCGATCCCGTTCCCCGTATAGACCGAGAACCCGACCGCCAGGGTATTCGCGAGCATCTTCCCGATCTCTTCATCCGAGTGGCGATTGAGCAGCAGCTCGGCCTCGAACCCCTTTTGTTTCACATAGGCGCTGAGCGCCATCAACGCCATCGACGGAAACGCGTCCGCGCTGGCCAGCCCGACCGGCATGCCGCAGTAAAAAAGAATCTTGTTTCTCATATTGGGATCATCCTGTCTTCCCGCCGCGATTTCGCGCATGCAGAATCGGATAATAGTACCTTATCCGGCAGGAACGTCGATAAAAATACATTAAGAGGAAGAATGCCTGTTTTGATTTTTACAGTACCAAAATCAATCACGGCGCGACGGCCCAGAAGTACACTTCCGCTTTGTATGTGTTGGTAGGGCAGTGGCCTCCGGCCGCGCCGTCTGTATTTCCCCGGACGGCGGGGCAGGGATCCGCCTTCGCAAAGATGCTTCGGCGGGACAAGCGCCCCCGCCCTACCTAGGGTCTGTCCCACCGCTGGGCAAGTAAAGAGCAGACGGTGAAAGAGCGCATGGGGCAGCGAGCAAGATCGCCGGGAATGTCGAATTTCGGGGAAATCGGCTTGTTATAGCAAGGTCGGGGGCCTATTTCCGATGGCTCGCGGTAGTTCCGGCCCGAGTCCTTCGAGTCGAGCGGATCATTTGCAGGCACTTGGTTGAGACGACGGTCCATTCCACG
>CAYHQZ010000467.1:0-1546 GCA_964358555.1 uncultured Planctomycetia bacterium | reverse complement strand
CCAGGACCACGACGAGGTTTTGCAGCGCCAGGGGATAGCCCGGCGCCTTCGCGAGGGCCGCCCGGAACTTCTCCGCAGCCTCCTTCAGTTTCCCCGCGTTGGCGAGCTCCGCGCCGGCGTTGTTCATCTCGGCCGCCTCGGGTGGGATCTGGATGCCGAGGAAGCCTGCATTCCAGGGCGTGCGCCAGGCATCGTCCTCGACGGGGGCGGGTGCGACCGGCGGCACCGCAGGTGCTGGCGCGGGCTTGCCAAAGAGGCCGCCCTCGTAGGCGGCCCAGGCGCCGAGGCCGAGGACGGCGAGGAGAACTGGCGTCTTCCAGTTCGAGAGGATGCGGGTCACGGTCGCCTATCCTCCAGGGCGGCCTCCTGGGCATCAAGGGGATCGTGTGCGGCCCACGTTTGCTACAATCCCCTCGGAGGTCGTGGCCCCTTCGGCTTTCCCGGCCCTGTCGCTGATACGGCTATCCGCGGCGGTACCTTTACTTGACCGACTGGCCTTGTTTTTCCAGGTCGCATCTTCGTAAAATACTACCTGCGGATTGTCGGGCAGGTTTCGATTCAGGGGACAAGTTGATGAGGCAATAGTCGAGAGGAGCGGAACCATGAGCAAGGGCAGGATCGTCTTTCGGCGTTCGGATGGGCAATGGATCAATCGTCGCATTGATGCGGATCGTGCTGGCGGTCTGCATGACACCCAAGGCGATGCCCGAGATGAAGCACGGGAAATGCTTAAGCGATCCGGGGGTGGAGAACTGATCGTCAAAGGACTCGGCGGAAAGATCGTGAGCAAGGATACGATTCCTCCGGCAAAAGATCCTTGCCCGCCTGTGGATCGAGAGCACTAACGAGTTTCCAAAACGAAGGTGTAGGGGTGGCTGGCGACGCCGTGATCCTTCCCGGCTTTGCGGGTGCTATCATCCTGGCCAACCCGCCCGGGCGGATCTGGGGATGGTCCCCGGCGTCGTCCGCGCGGAGGCTGGCCCACCGAAGGAGAACGCGACGATGCTCCAGGACGAGAAGAAGGACGCCCCCGTGGCCCCCGAAGCGCCGAAGCCGGAGGACGCGGCCCCTGCACCCAAGAAACGGGGCCGGCCGAAGGGCAGCAAGAACGCGAAGCGCGGCGGCCGGCCTGCGAGCGTTGAGAAGGCCATCGTCGAAGCCTACAAGGCCGGCATCCGGCCGGGCGACACGATCATGGCGGCCGTGAAGAAGGCCACGGGGCAGATCGTCCGCTTCCCGGCCATCGCGAAGGCGCTGGCGAGCGTCCGCCCGGTGAAGGCCGCCGCGCCGAAGGAGGCCAAGCGGGGACCGGGTCGCCCGAAGGGCAAGCGCGGACCAGGCAGGCCGAAAGGTTCCAAGCGCGGTCCTGGCCGTCCGTCGAAGGCCACTGCCGGCGCCGCGGACCTCCTCATCGTCCAGGGCCGCAAGATCGCGAAGGCCGTCTCCGTGGCCGACGTGAAGGCCAGACTCGCCCGGATCCTCGCCAAGGCCGACAGCCTCGAAGGCGTCGAGGTCTACGAGCGGCGGCCGGTGAAGATCGAGCGGA
>CAYHQZ010000466.1:0-1567 GCA_964358555.1 uncultured Planctomycetia bacterium | reverse complement strand
ATCCCGACCTACGCTATAGTCTCCGTATAGCGCCTCCCGGGCCGGTTGTCAACGGGCGGAAAGGCGTTTAAAGGTTCGGCTCATGTAGTGTTATCGGTGGCAAGCCCGACAGGCACGGCCAGCGGCGACACGGCTGAACCGCGAACCGAGGAGGCCGGGCGCTGTGGCGGGAGGCGCGGAAGCCGGAGAGAGAGAGGGCGGCGCAAACGGGGGCTCGCGGACAGAGTATCCCTGGGGCTTCTCGCAAGAGAGCAAACGTGGAGCGTGGGGACAAAGACTACGGGCCGGCCGCTTGGGGGAGTGGATGACGCCCCAAGAGCAGGGCCATGAAATCGGTCGTGGTGGTCTTGAGGTTGTGCGCCCACTCGAAGACGGCGACGTACTGCGCCAGGTACTGTTTGTGGACGCCCCGGAAGGGCCGCAGGAAATTACGCAGCCCCGTCCAGATCCCTTCGGAGGTGTTGCAGTGGACCTCGCGGATGCCGTCGCCGTCATCGTCGCGCGCCCACTCGTGTCCACCGGATTCGAGCTTGTGGCACACCTTCTTTCGAATCCGCCCGTCCTTGGGGAGCCAGTCGTAGCCACGCCATTCGTCCGTGTTGACGACGGTTCCCGGAGCGGTGCGCTTGAGCATCTCGGGATGGACTTCCCGTGCTCCGCTGGAATGCAGGACCTTAAGGGAAAGCTCCCCGGACGCGCGATCGACCACGCCCAGAATCGGGATGCGGTCGTTTTCCCAGCAGCCGTGTCCCTTGACCTTATTGCCTCGCTGGCGAGGCGGATCTTCGGGATCGGGATGCGGCGTACCTTTTTTCCCCCGCGTTCTGGTACAACTCGTCGGCTTCGGTGATGCCTGGGAACTTCCGGGTCTGCGGTCGGTAGGCATCCAAATGCTCTTGGACTCGGTGTCGTCGGTACAGCAGTCGGCCTCGATCTCGGCCCAACTCCCGGGCCAGATGGAGGGTGGACGTCCCTTGAACGATGCCGCGCACAATCTGGATGATCTCGGAGCAGGAATAGCGGGTCTTCTGCCACTCCGTCCGGGTGAAGAGGTTGAAGACCTTCCCGCACGTTTTGCACTGGTAGTCCAAGATGGGGGCGCGGTGACGATCGTGTGCCCCCGCCCCAGCAGGAAGCGGATGCCCTGCGGGACAGTGAAGGCCCTGCGGGTGGAGGCGGGCCAGGAGGAAGTCGTAGCATGCCTGCTCGTCCAACAGATCGCCGATCGGGAAACTGATCACGGCGCTCCCTCTTTCCGAAAGCCCCAGCTTGCGGACCTGTTTCAGGCCCCCAAGAGGTTATCGGCTGGAAGGCGCGCCACCCTTAACGCTACATGAGCCAAAGGTTCTATTCCCTTTTTCTTCTCTTTTTACGGGAGACGCGACGTGGCGAACGGAACGGTAAAGAAGGTCGTGGCGGAGAAGGGCTTCGGCTTCATCGTGGCCGAGGACGGGAAGGAGTATTTCTTCCATCACTCGGCGGTGCAGTCGGGCGGGTTCGACAACCTGAGGGGCGGCGAGAAGGTGACGTTCGCGTTCACGAACAGTGACACGGTCGAGCACGAGTT
>CAYHQZ010000465.1:0-1576 GCA_964358555.1 uncultured Planctomycetia bacterium | reverse complement strand
TCTCCGCGGAAAGGTTCACCGCCGCCAGAGCAGCACTCGAAGAGAAACGAATCGCAAGCAGAAGGGCGACAACGATCGAGATGGGTACGAGGAGGCGCGGGCGGACCAGGGTAGGGAAAAGGCCCATGCTCGTCCGGTGGGAACGTCGAGCATGTATAAGACGAACTCACCGGGCCCCGCAGAATCGTCGAAACCCAGGGCGACCCACCCCGGAAAGGTTCCAGCGTGATTCGGGATCCCACCGGGTCGTACGGCCGTCTTCGAAGGATGGGTCTGGTCGCGGAGACGGAATACGCATAATTGTTTGATAAATACGTACTAAACTATTATAACCGAGCCAAAATAGGTACTTGGAATCGAGGGGAAGCTCAGCATGGTCGTAGCCGAGCGGACCTTCCGCGGGCGAGCGCTGGAATCCTCCATGGAGCGAAACCCGGTTCCACCGCAGGCAGGAGAGAACGCATGAACCCGGCAAGAGCGTCGTCCCCATCGCCCTTTGGTTCTCCTCTCTTGGAGGCCCAGTCGGGTGTCCGCGACGAGGACGCACGCACCTTCAGTGCTCTCGGCAGCGCCGTACGCATGCGGATCCTGAGCTCGATTGCGACAAGGGAGAAGAGCATCACCCAGCTTGCGCGAGAGCTGCGCCTTCATCGAGTCACTCTACGCTATCACCTCGGCTACCTCAAGAACCAAGGCCTGATCGAAGAGGTTGCCCCTGCAGGGCCGAGGGGAGTGGGGAGACCGGCCACCTTGTACCGTGCCTCGAAGCACGCGCACGTTTCAGGTTTCCCGCGGAGGCGTTTCGAACTTCTTGGGCAACTGGCACTCGAGGCCCTCGCCCAGGCGGTCGGCGATGAGAAAGCGTCTCAGTACCTCCGAATGAAAGGAGCGGAAACAGGCAAGTCCATGATCGCCGAGCTGGGTGCAAGCGCGAAAGTGGAACGTTGGACGCCCGAGGCCTTCGAGCGCCTCGTCCTCCATGGACTCTTCAGGGACTTCGGCATCCCGATCGAGGTTCTGTCGAAGTCCTCATCGAGTTTCACGTACCGCTCCTTCGGCTGCCCCTTCCTGGAACTGGCGGAGAAGATGCCGGGCCTCGTGTGCAACTCTCTCGACAAGGGATTCCACAGTGGAATCGATGAGGCCCTTGGTGGAGTGAGAACGGAGCGGCTGGCCTGCATGGGCCATGGCGATCCCTACTGCGAATACCGGGTCACATGGAAAAGGAGGGCCGCATCGAAGCTTCCCCGACGGCGCGCCCGGAAGGCGAAACCGCGCATGGAAGGCCGGAAAGATGGTTGAGTCCGAGGAACAGGCTGAGCGGGCGTACGACCGATCGCGTCGCCGATTCATCAAGGGCGCGGTCACGCTCGTCGGCGCCGCGGGGGCCGCGACCCTTTTCTCCGGGAAGATCCTGGAACTCCTCGACGTCTCGCCTTCCGACGTGCGAGCGATGAGCCCACAAGACCGACAGTGGGTCATGCTCATCGACCTCGACAAGTGCAACGGCTGCGGGAAGTGCACGATAGGCTGCACCGAGGCGCACTTCATCCCCTTCGGCCAGCCGTGGATTAAG
>CAYHQZ010000464.1:0-1579 GCA_964358555.1 uncultured Planctomycetia bacterium | reverse complement strand
CGCGGCGGGAACTCGGCTGGTCCCCGCGCCCCTTCCGCGAAACGCTCCAGCGCACGCTGGAGACGATGGGGGTGGACGGCGCGTGAGATCCTACGAGAAGCGAAGGGAACGGGAGACGGGGAGCATGGAAGGGGTCTTGGGGAGAAAGGGAATCGCCATGAGATTCATGGTCGTCGTGTTCCTGCTGGCCCCTCTGATCTGCCGGGCAGCAGACCCCGACTGGAAGACGGAAAACTTCGCGGGACCCGTTCCGTCGGAGATCGCCGTCTCGGCAAAGGGGCATATCGAAATTGTCAACATCTATGAAACACGAAAGGGCCACAGAAGTCAACGTAAATAGTGGCCGTACAGCCGGGGTGGGTGTGATTTCATTTCGTTGAAGGATTAGGCGGCAGAGCGTAGGTGAGCGAGGATGGCGCTGATGCGGATGGCGTTCTTGTGGCGCCAGTGCATGCCGGCCTGCTTGCAGCGTCTGACGACGAGGACTCTGGCGGCGGCCTCGACATGGCCTGAGGCGATGAAAAGGCCGGCCTTTCTGAGCTGGCCGTAGCACATGTTGTGCTTGCGCTTCCGGATGTAGTCCAGTTCCTTCTGGGCTTCCTCGGAGGCCCCCAGGGCTGCTGCATGCTTGGTTTCGAGACGTTTGATAACGGAGACGGCGCCGTTGCGGTACAGGAGGCCCTTCAAGAAACGGTACTCTTTCCCCGTCGTCTGGTCTGGGAGCTTGAGGTTTGCGCAGCACGTGTGCAGATGCCCGCAGGCATGCATGAAGTCGTTCGTGAAGATCGCGTTGGGAAACGCGTCGCGCATCGCATTTTCAAGGGCCTCCTCCCCGTCCGCGACGCATTGCATGCGAGCGGCCCGTCCGTATCCCCTGGCAATGCCGAGTTTTCGGACAAGCCCGGCAACCTCGGCGATCTCCTCTCCGGAGACCGCGTAGGAAAAGGAGCGTCGGAAGGGAGACGGGCGGCCCTGCTTGTCAAGCCATCCATATTCGCCGAACATCGCGACCCTGATCTGTCGGGTTCCCGCCTCGCCGTTCTTCCCTTGGGTGTCGGCAGTGTCTTTCTTCGTGCAGGGTGCGCCCGTCCCGTCCAACATGCAAAAGAGGGTGTGCGTGGTTTCCGTCTCGCCGTCCTTGGGCGTATGTCCGGGGTATGATCGCACGTCGGGGAGCGCTTCTTCCTGCCTGCGCAGGCAAGTCTCCCCGTATGCGAGCGCGATGGCTCTGAGTTTGGAGACGGATATGTCCATGCCGGTCAAGCGCCTGAGCATGTCGCGCCCCTCCGCAAAAGAACCGCACAACGCGGCGCAGCGGACGCACCAGTCGCGTGCGGCCGCCGTGCTCCTGGTCACGACGCCCATGGCTGTCAGAAACGCGGCCGTGCCGGCTTGTCTGATGTAGGCATAGCGGACGGGGATCCAGCCCAAGCAGGTCAGGATCTGCCTTACCCGATACCCGTGAGCCTCCGCAGTCTTCCTGCCTCCGATGCGCGACAGTATCGCTGACATCAGCGTGCGCATGGCGCGCACGGCGGCATCGGCGAGATTCCTGTCCAAGCCCTTGAGCGCAACAGGG
>CAYHQZ010000463.1:0-1581 GCA_964358555.1 uncultured Planctomycetia bacterium | reverse complement strand
AACTGTTTTCCTCAAGATTTGAATAATAACAATTAATTGTTTTTGTTTTTCCTGTATTGCTTGGTGGGCAGCCTTTGGGGGGTATGGGTGTCGGGGCACGGCTTGCGGTGCCCCTACGCTGGCCTTCCGTGTCCCTATGCGGCCCGGGGCTCCGCTTCCTCCTTTTCCTCGCCCTTCTTCCCGCCTGCTCGAAAGGGCCGGACGCCCCCGCCCCCGGCGCGGCCGCCGGTCAGGTGACGATTTCGCTCGGCGTCGCCAACGACCCCGTCCTCTTCGCGCCGGTCGTCCGGCGGTTCGAGGAGGACCATCCGGGGATCCGGGTGGAGGTTCGCTCGTATCCGGCGTTCGGGGGGCAGGCGACCTACGAATACAAGGTCCGCTCCGATTTGCTGGCGGGAAAAGGCCCCGACGTCTTCATCCTGCCCGACAAGGAGGCCCCGAACTTCGCGCACCAGGGGCTGCTTCTCGATCTGACGGCGCTGGCCGACGGCCAAGGCGGAATCGACCGCGCCGACTTCTACCCCCAGACGCTTCAGGCCTGGACCTACGAAGGCGGCCTCGCGGGGCTTCCCCACCAGTGGGCCGTGGGCGTCCTCATTGTGAACGCCGATCTCTTCGAGAAGGAGGGGATTGCGCTCGACGACGACTGGGATTGGGACGCGTTCGCCGCGGCGGCGAAAAAACTGACGAAGGACACGAACGGCGACGGGCGGATCGACCGCTACGGCTGCCGGCGGGCGTTTCCCGACTACGCGCTGATTCCGATCTGGGCGAGCGGCGGCGAGGTTGTCGATCCGACGGGGACGAAGGCGCGCCTGAACACGCCCGAGGCCGTCCGGGCGATCCGCTGGTACGCGGGCCTCTCGACGTCTGGCCATTCGATGATCCCCTATCCGGAGGACGTCGCGACGACGAACGACGCGGTGGATCTGTTTGCGACGAAGCGCCTCGCGATGCTGGAGGGCGCGAACTGGATGGTGAAGTTCCTCGAGCAGGTCCGGGACTTCCGCTGGGAGATCATGCGCTTCCCCAAATGCCCCGCCACCGGGAAGCGCGCCACCCGCTTTTCCGCCGATGCCGTCTCCATCTGGAAGGACACCCCGCACCCGCGCGAGGCCTTCATGCTGGCGAAGGCCTTCACGGAGCCGCCCTGGCAGCGGATGGTCGCGCAGATGGGGGATTTCATTCCCTCGCGCCGATCCATCGCCGAGTCGCCCTATTTCCTCCGCGACGACACCCCCTGGGACGAGCGGCGCTTCCTGCGGGCCCTCGATGACGCGCGCGTCCTGCCGCGGATCCCGGAGTTCAACGCGCTGCGCCGGACGCTCAAGGATCGCCTCGAGGAAGTCTGGATCCCCTCCGATCTTGGGAAGGGCGCCGGGGCGAGCCCCGAGGAGGCCTGCAAGCGGATGGAAGCCGACCTCCAGCGCGCGATCGACGCCCGCCCGAAGGCCCTCGGAAAGTCAAAATTCAGGGAATAAACTGAACTTTTGCGTCCGGCTTCCCGTTTGCGGCATCGCGGCGCTGATCCTCGTATTCCTGGACACGAAGGATAAGAAGGGCGAGGGGTGGGGGCTCGGA
>CAYHQZ010000462.1:0-1588 GCA_964358555.1 uncultured Planctomycetia bacterium | reverse complement strand
CGAAGCGGGACGGCGTGTACGGGCGGGACAGCCGGGAGCGCTACTGGATCAAGACCGGCGCGAACCGGTCTCTCATCGAGACCGTGCGGCGGCGGCTGGGCCGGGAGTATTCCGTGACCAAACGGCTGGCCCGCAAGGTGGGACGGCTGGTCGGCGCGTGGGTGTGAGCCGCGGGACCCTCGGGAAGCCCCTCTGGATCACCCTCCTCCTCGTCTGCCTCGTCAAGCTCCTCTTCGTGGTCACCTACCCGCTCAACGTGAGTGGGGATGGCTTCACGTACTTCCGGATGATCGCCACGCGCAGCAGCAATCTGGCGCACGCAGGCGGCTATCCCTTCCTGGTCGGCCTCCCGCTGGCCATCCCTCGCGCCGTCCTGGCGGCCCTCCGGGGTCCGGGCTCGGCGCTCCTCGAGCCGGTCGAGGAGAGGCGCCCCGGCGCTGCCGCCGGGGTGGCGGAGCGTCCGCCGAAGGACGTCGAGACCAAGCAGGCCCTCCTGCCGGTCCTCACGCTCTACGTGACGGTCGCCAACCACCTGATGGACGCCGTCGCCGTGGCGGTCCTCTTCCTGCTGCTCCGCTCCGTCTTCTCCCTTGCGGCCGCCGTGCTGGGAGCCCTCGTGTACGGGCTCAATCCCTGGAACGTGCAGTGGGCAACGCTGAGCCGCCCCGAGCAGGTTCAGAGCAATCTGCTGGTGCTGACGGTCGGGGCGCTGTACTGGGCCCGGCGGGAATCGAGGCCCCGGTGGAAGCGGCTCGGATACGCCGCCGGCGCGGCGCTGTTCGTCCTGTGTCTCATGGTGAAGTTCAACGCCCTGCTGCTCGTCACCATCCCCCTGGTCGCGCTCGCGCTCGATCCGAGTTCAGGGCGGGAGCGGCTGCGCCTCGGGGCCCTCTCGCTGGCGACGGGAGCGGCCGTGTACGGGGCGTTCGTCCTCTTCTACCATGCGCCGTCCACGGGGACCTACGACCTCGCGTACGCGCGGGGGCACAACCTCTACGAGCGCCTGCGGCGGAATCCGCTTCCGCTCTTCGCCCCCGAGAACGGGCTGGCATCCATGAAGTTCGCCATCCTGACCCGGGTGCTTCCGCCCGAGACGCCCTTCTGCTGCGGCCCGACGCTCTTCAGCCGGGTGGACTGGGTTCCCCCTGACGAACGCCGGCCATACCGGGAGCGATATCTCTCCCTCCTCCGGAGCCAGGATCGCAGCGTGGTGGAGCAGCTCTACGCCACCGTGAGCGATCGGCCGGAAGGGAAGTGGCACTCGATCCACTATCACCTCGGGCTGAAGGAGGGAGATGATCTCCTCAGCTCCGTGTTCGTCGAGGCCGTGCGTTCCAGACCGGCCGCCTACCTCGAGGGGGCCGGGCTGCTGTTCCTGGAGGCCTTCACTCAGCGGCCGGAAGTTCTGGTGCCCGTCCTGGACCCGGCGCTCGGGGCCGATCCTCCTCTCAATGTCCTCGCGGATGCCCGCAACGTGGAGGCGCTTCCCTTCAGCTTCGTGCGGATCGCGAAGCCCGACTACGAGGGCCGGTCGCTCGCCTACAAGGGATCGCCGGCCATCTGGCTGCCGGGGGCCAGGCTCGTCAGC
>CAYHQZ010000461.1:0-1590 GCA_964358555.1 uncultured Planctomycetia bacterium | reverse complement strand
TTCCTGAAAATCATCAACGAGGAGAGCCAGCGGCTCACGAATCTCATCAACGACGTTTTGGACCTGGCGAAGATCGAGGCCGGGCGGATCGCCTGGAACATGTCCGTTTGCCTGCTGGAGGAGGCCATCGATCGATCCGTCGAGGTGGCGAGGGGGCTCGAGCCCGAAAAGGAGATCCAGATCGTCCGGGTGCATGTCACGGTTACGGCCCCCCCGGTCTCGTTCCAAGGGGTTGACATGACGGGAGATAAGGAGAGAGTGTGCTGTTCCGTCCTCGGGTGCTGAAGATGACACAGCACTTCGAAACCCTCAACACGCTCCCCTGCACTGGGGCGAGGTGGAACAGCACATGGAGCAGGATAGCATCCGGGCGGCCGTACAGGAAGGCATCCAGGCGGAACGGGAATCCCTCGAGGAGAACCTGTCGTTTCTCGCGGAAAAACTTCTTGATGGGTCGTGGTCTCCCCGCAACTTCGAGTTGGACTTCCGGTCGGCCGTTTTGGCGATGGCGACCGGGATTTTCGCCCGGACGCTCGAGCGCCTCGACCCCGAAATCCGGTCGGCCGTTCGGAAGCGTGGCCACCGCGCTCCCAACGGGACGATTTGCCACGGGTCGATCGCGTCGAAAGGGAGGAAGGCCGTGACGCTGACGACGCTTCTCGGGGCCATGGAGATCCGCCGAGGCACGTTTGCCTGCCCGACCTGCAGCGCGTCGGGCGGTATGCTCGACGAGATTCTCCAACTCACCCCGGAGCGCATGACGCCCGCCTGCGCTTCTGTCGTCGCCCAGGCGGCCGCCGTGGACTCCTATCAGGGGTCGGCGAAACTGATCGAGGACATGTCCGGCGTGGATATTCTCCCGACGCGGATCCACCGGGTCGTCCAGCGGGTCGGGCCGTCCGCGTCCCGGCTCCTGGAGAAGAAGCCGGAGGAATTGTCCCCGGACGTAGAAACGCTTCCTCCTCCCTACCGGACACTCCACGCCTCCATCGACGGGGGCCGGATCCGGATGCGGGGCGGGGCCTGGCGGGAGCCCTATGCCGGGGCGGTCTGGTGGGAGGAAGTCGACGGGACGCTTCGCCGATTCGCCTTCGCCGAGATCGCGGACAAGCCGAAGGTCTTCGGCATCCTGGATTCCTGGCTGGAGCACTTCCGGCGCCACCGCACCGGAAAGGCCATCATCGTTGCGGACGGGGCGCCCTGGATCTGGGAGTGGGCAAAGGAGCATCCCGGCGCCGTCCTGGTCCTCGACTACTACCATCTCAAGAAGAACGTCTGGAGCGCCGCGGAGGTCCTCTTCGGCGAGGGGTCGTCCCGGGTCGAGCGTTGGACGGACCGCGTCATGAGCCGGATCTGGCGCGGCTGGACGTTTGCGACCGTCCTGAAACTCGACCGGACGTATCCCCAGGGCGAAAACCGGAGGCGAAAGCGCAAGGCCCTCGTCGCGCTCGCCAACTACATCTACAACCATCGCGGCCTCATGGAGTATCGGAGGCTCCGCAAGCGGGGGCGAACGATCGGAAGCGGACAAATCGAAAGCATCTGCCGCCAGGTCTTCTCCATGCGCTTGAAAGGGCCGGGGATGTTTTG
>CAYHQZ010000460.1:0-1595 GCA_964358555.1 uncultured Planctomycetia bacterium | reverse complement strand
GTGTCCGGGGCGAGGAGGTTCGCGCTCGTTCCCGGGTCGACCACGACGGAGGCCTTGTAGGCGTTGACAGCGGCCAGCAGCGCCCGGAGCATGTTCCGCCGTTCCGCAAGACTCGGCCCCCCGGCGCACGGATTCACGTAGAGCCGCCCGTCGAGGTCCCGGACCTGGACGGCGAACCGGACATACTGCTGGTCCGCCGCCGTGAGATCGGAAACCTTCTTCGGAAGGGCGAGGGCCGAGAGGGCCGCGCCCGTGAGATCGGAGGCGCGGGTGTCCTGCCCGATGGCGGGCAGGCCGTAGGCGTGGAGGTTCGAAAGCGGGATATAGCGCCAGAACGCGGCGCGCCCCGTCGAGGGATCGTTGTCGCCGTCCTCGTTCGTGATGTCCACCTCGAAGGCCGTCGGGTCCGTCGCCTTGCCCCCGATTCCGTAGGGGGAGATGCTGCCGTTCAGCCGGTGCCAGGGCGAGGCCCGGCCCTGGAACCAGTCGAAGCCGCGGGCGTCGGCGCGGATGTGGGCGAGGGCAAGGTCGAGGCCGATCCGGGTGCCGTCTTCCGCGTGGATGGCGTCGAAATAGTTTTGCGACGCGGAGACTTCGAGGCGCATGAGCGTCGCGAACGAAATCGCGAGAACCGACAAGAGCCCCAGGACCAGGATGCAGATGAGGAGGACGACCCCTTTTCGGCGCATGGTCATCGCCCCCCCGGGATGAAGATCGCCCGGCCGATGTCTTCCTTGAAGCGCCCCGTCGAATCGGTGAAGCGGAAGTAGATCCGCACGGCCAGCGGGGGCTTTCCGCCGGCACCCCCGTTCACGGTGCAGGTGTCCGCAAAGGTCGCGCCGGTCGGGTCCGTGCAGAACCGGAAGGCCGGCACCGGTGTCGTCCCGTTCGCCGGATCGGTGGCCTTGAAAACGCCGTCTACGAGCAGCGAGTCGTCCGAGACCGCCGCCGGGAGGATCGGGGCGATGGCGGAGAGGGCCGAGGGCGTCTGCGTGTTCGCCATCCGGACGATCCGGTGGAGCTTCTTGCCCGTTTCGTCGAAATGGTAGAGGACCTCGACCAAGTCCACGTCGTACGTGTAGGCGGCGTGATCCTCCGCGCCCGCCGAGCCCGTCGTGGTCAAAAACTGCAGCGTCGTCCCGTTGCCGTAGAAATAGCGATCGCCAGCGCCGGTGTTTACGATCACGGCGCCCTGGAGGTCGCGCTCCAGCAGATCGAAGACGGCGCGGGCCTGCTGGTCGATCTGGAGCCGGCCCTGCGCGGAAGCGAAGATGCGCGTCGCCTGGGAGAAGATGGCGGAGACCGCGCCGACGATCAAGAGCGCTATCGTGATCGCGGTCAGGACTTCGATGAGGGTAAAACCGCGGCGGGTGTGGCGCATGGCGGGCTCGTTAATAGAAGGCGGTCTTGTAGTCGCCGGTGGTGATCAGGAAATACCAGTTGTAGCGGCCCTTCGTCACGCGGAGGTAGAGCGCGCCCCCGCGGGGGAGCCCGTCCACGGTGAAGGGGGACTTGTAGAGGTTGTTCAGGAAAACGGCGCCGTAGCGGAAGCCCATGTATTTCCGGAACGGGGAAAGGTAGGGATCCGTGGACGA
>CAYHQZ010000459.1:0-1613 GCA_964358555.1 uncultured Planctomycetia bacterium | reverse complement strand
CAACCGGGACAACCCCACACCCAAGCTCGGCGCGATCGAGAGCACGAACCCGTGCCTGTCCGGCGAGACGATCGTCGGCGTGGCCGATGGGCGCGGAGGCGTACCCATCCGGCAGCTCGCCGAGGAAGGGAAGGACGTGCCCGTCTTCTGCCGCAACGACAGGGGCAGGCCGACGGTGCGGATGATGCGGAACCCGAGGGTCACCGGCCGCGGGAAGCCAATCCTCAAAATCTTGCTGGACGACGGCAATTCCCTGCGAGTCACTGAGAACCATCGGTTCGTCCTCTCCGACGGCAGCGTCAAGGAAACCAAGGACCTGGTGCACGGCGACAGCCTCGGCATCATGACCCGCCGAACCTCCTCGTTCGAAAAACTCTTACCGCACTCCAGCGGCAGCTCTCAACCCTACTGCTGGGTTTCCACGACCGGCCGGCCGAAATGGGAACTCGAGCATCGGCTCGTAGCCAACTTCCATTTCCGCCGCCAGACCGGCAAGGGTCTCGACTGGCACCGTCACGTCGTGCACCACCGCGACTACGATGGCCTCAACAACGACCCGGCCAACCTCGCCGTCATGACGAAGGAAGAGCACGACAGGCACCATTCGAAGGACCGCGAAGGGGAAAAGAACCCGATGCGGCGGTTCCCCGAAAAGAATTGGATGAACGATCCCGCCAAGCAGAAAGAATTGCGTCTGAAACACCATGTCGGCGCGAAGCGCGGCGAGAAAACGAAGGCGCGAATCGGTTCCGCGACGACGCTCCGTTTCTTGGACAAGACCTTCCGCGCCAGGCATGGCGCGGCCGTGAAAACGGCCATGGACGGGAAACGGGACGCGTTCATGGAAGCGATCTACGGGCAGGCGCTAAGGAAGATCGAGGATTGCCAGGCTGCGACCGATCTCCGCTGCTTCCTCGATGACAACACCGTCATGGTCGAGCGGACGTGCGAGCGCTGCGGCGCCGCATTCGCCGTCGAATGGAGACGGCGCGAGCAGTCGTTCTGCACGAGGTCGTGTTACCTGTCCTGGCACAACGGTCATTCCGGCATCCGCAGAAAGATCGCCGAAGGCGTTCGGGGCGCCTACGCCGTCAAGTCGGAGGAAACGAGACGGCGACAGATCCGATCCTTCATCGACATGAAATTCGAGAAGGGCCGGATTCCGCTCAAGAAGGAGTGGGAGGAGCGCTGCGCCGCGGAAGGGATCTCGAAGCGGCTCGGAACGGAGTTCGGATTCTCCACGTACGAGGCGCTGAAAGGGGCTGCCCAGACATACAACCACCGGGTGGTCGCCGTCGTGCCCGACGGCGCGGAGGATGTCTACAACGGGACGGTCGACGACTTCCACAATTTCTATATCGGCCATTTCCCTGATGAAATCGAAGGCAACGCCTGCCGCCACTATGTCAACGTTCTGCAGTGCGGAGAGCAGCCGCTTTTGCCGTATGAAAGCTGCAATTTAGGCTCCATCAACCTCGCCAACATGATCTCGGGGGAGAACGGCGGCACGAGGATCGACTACGAGAAGCTCAAGGCCGTGGTCCACACGTCCGTCCGCTTCCTGGACGACGTCATCGACATGAACAACTACCCGCTGAACGAGATCCGCCGGA
>CAYHQZ010000458.1:0-1615 GCA_964358555.1 uncultured Planctomycetia bacterium | reverse complement strand
CCCGCTACCCGGGCATCCTCTCCTCCGACCAGACCTCCATCACGGTCTCCTCGGAGATCCCGCTGCCCTCGGAGAAGCCCTTCGTTCTCATCGGCACCTTCAACTACCTGCCCAGGGGCGCCAGCGTCGCGCTGACGCTCGAGGCCGCGGGGATCCTTGCCCGCGATCCTTCCGGCGCCTCCATCACATCGAGCGGAACCGCCACGGCCGCCCAGCACGTCGAGGACGTCGCCGTCGGCACCTACTACGTGAGCGCCGCGCGAGGCGCCGACGCCTCCAGCGGGACGAGCGCGAACCCATGGAAGACGCTCTCCAAGGCCTCCGCCTCCGTTCCGCCCGGGTCCAAGGTCATCACCGAGGCCGGGACTTACCCGGAGATGGTGACCATCGCCTCCGCGGGCACCACGGTTCGCCGGATCGTCTTCGAGGGCGACCGCACGAACGGGGACGTGATCATCGAGGCCCAGGGGAAGTCCAGCGGCTTCTCCTTCTCCGGCACGGCCGCCTACGTGACGATCCGCGGCTTCAAGATTCAGAACGCCTCCACGAACGGCATCAAGGTTTCCGCGAACGCCGAGGGGATCGAGATTCTCGACTGCGCGGTTTCCGGCTCCGGCGGCCAGGGACTTTTCCTCGACCGCTCGAAGTCCACGACGATCCGCCACGTCAAGGTCCAGTCGAACTCGATCGGCCTCGATGTGAACGAGGTGGACGGCCTCGTCGCGGAAAACCTCCTCGCGTCCGGCAACACGGGCGCCGGGCTAAAGGTCCGCGGCACCACGACCGCGACCATCCGGAACCTCACCAGCCGCGGCAACAACCAGGGCGCCTACTTCACCGCCGGCGGCACGCGGACTCTTTCGGACTCTATCCTCGTCTCGAACACCGCCGAGGGGATCTACAAGGATGGCGGAACGGGCGCGACCCTTTCCAATAACGACGTCTGGTCCAACGGCACGAACTATCGCAACTGCACAGCCGACCCCGCTTCCATCTCCTCCGATCCGCTCTTTGTGGACGCGGCAGGCGGCAACTTCCGCCTCCAGCAGGTAGCCGCCGGCCAGGCGGCGGACAGCCCCTGCTTGAACGTCGGCAGCCGGAGCGCCGCGGATGCGGGCCTCGCGGACAGAACTACCCGAACGGACAACGTTGCCGACGCCGATGCCGTGGACCTCGGCTGGCACGATGATCCAGGGCTCGTGGCCGACCTGTGCCTCCCCTGCATCACGATCACCGCCCCGGCCGCGGGCGCCCGCGTAGGAGCCCGGACCACGACCCTCTCGGGCCAGGTCTCGGATGACATCACCGACCCCTCCGCCCTCAAGGTGGACTACTCCGTGAACGGCGGCGCGCGCACATCCGTCGCAGTCGATTTCGAGGGCGTCTTCACCGCCCAGGTGGAGCTCGTCGAGGGCATTCAGAACGAGGTCCTGGTCTACGCGACCGATGCCTCCTGGAATGTAGGCGTCGGGAGCGTGAAGGCCACCGTGGACGTCGTGGCCCCGTCCGCCCCGACGGACCTTGTCGCGAAGGTAGCGGGCGAGACATCTATCGCCCTCGCCTGGAACCCGCCCGAGGAGGATGGCCTGCCCGTTCGCCTCGACAACCAGAGCGT
>CAYHQZ010000457.1:0-1634 GCA_964358555.1 uncultured Planctomycetia bacterium | reverse complement strand
CGACGTGGGAAAGATGAAGCCCGACGCCCTCTTCGCCTGGTTCTCGCAGGGCGCGCCGCCCGTGGTCGCCCCGACGCCTGCGCCCGGCGACAAGAAGCCGCCGGAGGACGGGGCGAAGCCTCCCGAGGACGCGAAGTCGCCCCCCAAGGAGGAGCCGAAGGCGATCGCCGCGGGAGACGTCCTCGACGGGAACGGCTTCCCGCTGCCGGTCCCCGGAGAGGCCGACGACGAGCCCTACGAGGGCTACGGGGCGAACAAGGGCGGCCGCGGGGGCCAGGTCGTCGAGGTTGAGGGCAGCGTCGGCGCCATCTCGTCCGCCTTGAGCCGCGGCGATCTGAACGGCGCGATCCTGAAGCTGAAATCCGGCGACTACGACAACGTCCGGGCGACGACGACCTTCAAGAACGTCACGGTCGACGGCGGCGGCGCGACGTTCTGGCACTCGAACTGGCTCGTCAACGGCCAGAACCTCGTCATCCGCAACGTCCGCCTGCGGAACGGTGGCGACAACATCTCGCTGAAGGCCCCCTGCGAGCGCATCACGCTCGCCCACGTCTCGACGACGGGGTCGGTGGACGACGGGATGTCCGTCGCCTACGGGACGAAGAACGCGACGGTCCAATATTGCTTCTTCGGGGCGAACACCCGGTCCACCTTCATCAAATACGGCGCGGACAAAATTTCCCACCACCACAACTGGCTCGTGAAGCAGTGGATCCGGGGGCCGCTCATCCACGCCCCGAACGCCGACGTCCGGAACAACGTCCAGGAGGACTGGTGGCTGTGGGCCGGCCCGCGCTTCGAGGCGGGCTCGTCCGGCAACGCCGTCAACAACGTCTACATCAACAACGGCTGGGCGCCGAGCAAGCTCGACTCCACCTCCTACGCCTACAAGAACGGCAAGGGGGTCGTCTACATCGCCGGAACCCTCGCCATCGGCTTTAAGCCCATCCTCGCCAAGTCCGGCACCGACAAGCCCCTGCCCGCCCCGTCGGTCACGACGCATACGGGCGAGGAGGCCCTGAAAATCGTGAAGGAGAAGGCGGGCTGCCGGCCGCTGGACGCGGTCGACCAGAAGATCATCGACATCAAGAAATGGATCATCGGCGACGAGCTGCCGTTCCGGCCGATGGTCCGCGAGGGCGGCAAGACCGTCGAGGCGCCGCCCCAGCTGCCCCAGGACCCGGCCTTCAAGCCGGGGCCCCGGGCGCCGCTCCCCGGCTCCGCGGCCGGCCAGAAGGGAAATTTCGACCAGGTGGCCGATCCCAAGACCGAGGTTACCAAGCCTTCCGAAGCCCCCGCGGGCGGCGAGGAGCCGGCCGAGGAGGAGGGCGGCAAGGAAGACAAGGGCGAGAAGGCCGGACCCTAGGAAAAGGGGCGCCTGGAATCCAATCCCTCAAGGAGGCGAACATGGCGGAGAGACTCTGCGGGTCGGCCGGAACCCCCCGTTTCATCCGGGCCTGCAGCGTCGCGATTCTCGCGCTGATCCTTTCGCCCGCGCCGCCCGCGACCGCGGCGGACGCCGAGGACGGAAAAACTCCGCCGGAGGAAAAGCAGCCCCCGAAGGAGGAGCCGCAGGCCGCGGCCGGGGACGCGAAAACGGCGCTCGCCGACTACAAGAAGGCGCTCAAGGC
>CAYHQZ010000456.1:0-1650 GCA_964358555.1 uncultured Planctomycetia bacterium | reverse complement strand
TCCTTGATGAGCCGCGCCACGTGCCTGTCGACGTGGAGCCTCCAGCCGAAGAAATGTTCCACGAACTGGCGAAAGCCGCTCTTGTTGCGGACCAGGAAGAGGAAGAGATCCGGGTCGTCCTCGCGGTAGAAGAAGGTGGACTCGGTGAGTACATTGAGCACGGCCCGGACCCGCTCCGCCCCTTTTTTTTCAAGGGCCAGGGTCAAAAGCTCCGCCGCCGCGCCGGTCCGCTCGTCCGTCATGTTCCCCCTCCATCGTCGCGCCGGAATTGAAGGTCGGGCGCGTCGAGCGCCCCTTCCGCGAAATCGAAGCTGGCCCTCTCCCCGTCCCGGGCATTCTTGTCCCGGTTTATCCGATACGACAGATACCGGCGATCCTTGCCGGCCCGCAGCTCGTGGGCCTTGACCGCCGCCATGAGGGTCCGGGCGTCGTCGATCCCCTCGATGTCCGCCCCGGAAAGAAGCGCTACGGCCTCGTTGCGCAGAATCCGCCCTTCAACGAACCGCCCAAGTTCGTAGAGCCGTCCGCGGTGCAGGGCCCGCACCTGGCCAGGCCTCCCCTCTTTCGCGGAGAGGTATGCGCCGCCCCGGTCGAAGTGGGCGGCCCGGTAACGCCTGGCGGGCCTGGGCAGCGGTGCACGGTCGTCGGGCGTCCCCGTGCGCAGGTCGGTGACAAGGTGCGCCGAGGCGAAAAGCGCGTTGACCCAGCGGTTGGCAGCCGCAACATCATCGCCCCCGATCCGGGCCATCTCCCGGCTGCGGTCCCGAAGCGTCTCGATCCGGATGTTCCGTGCCCGGACGCCGGCGATATGGGCATGGAGACGCTTGACGACATCCCTTGCCGCCGCATGGACCCGCTCAAGCAGGAGGTCGTACTGCCCTCCCGGGGCGAAAAAGGGGACGAGTCGCTGACAGACGGCCCGCGGATCGGGCCAAGTCCCTGCGGACGGCGCGGCAAACGGGTCCTCCCGGAGGCGCCGATCGACGGTCTCCCGGGTTGTGTTAAGGGTTTGCGCGAAGCCACGCCCGAGGAGCTTCTTCGCCGTTCGATGGAGTTTCCGGGCCCGCTCCGTCGCTTCGGCGATATAGTCCTCCACGTACCGCTCCAGACGCTCCACAACCTCGGCCAGCGCCTCCAGGCGGAAAGGGCTCACCGCGAAGGCGACAAGGGCCGCATCGAAGGCCGACAGCTCGCGGGCCGCGTCGTCGACTTTCCGGTCCGCCTCGGCGCAAAGGTAGGCCACGCGGAGGCATCTCTCCCGGTTTTCGCGGTCCCGTCCTTCCCGATCGGCACGGCCCGGGGCATCCCGGTCGATTCCGTCCATCGTGAAGTCAGTCGTCTCCGCGCCGTCAGGCCCCGGTGCGGCATCTTCCGACGAATCTTCCTGCTCCGAACCGGGCGCCGCGTCTCCATTAGCGTCCCCGCCCGACGCCGGAGTGGTCGCAGCCTCTTTCCGCAGCATCGAAGCAAGCCGAAGCGCCTCGTTGAGCCTGTCCGCCGCATCCCTCAGGAAATGGGAGCCGTGCCCC
Source organism: uncultured Planctomycetia bacterium (assembly GCA_964358555.1). Lineage (GTDB taxonomy): Bacteria > Planctomycetota > CAYHQZ01 > CAYHQZ01 > CAYHQZ01 > CAYHQZ01. The sequence continues at coordinate 121 of CAYHQZ010000456.1, read as the reverse complement.
GAAAGGGCCGCGGCATCGAGGCGGGATCGCCCTTCGAGGAATTCGAGGATCGCAGCCGTTTCGTCCTCGAGGCGACAGAGGAACTTCCGAAGGTGCCTGTCGGCGAGCGTCTCGATCCGCC
>CAYHQZ010000455.1:0-1652 GCA_964358555.1 uncultured Planctomycetia bacterium | reverse complement strand
GATGTGGTCCCGGCATGGCGTTTCCTGCTCGACCTGCCGGAAGCGACGGAATAGGGTGGATGCATATCGAACTTTCTGCGCGGTGCCATCGCTGGAAACAAAAGCTGTTTTTTAGTCTCTCACAAAATCACCCAGCGCAGCGTTTCCCCTTGCCTTTTCAAAATCTTCCCCCAATTTGCGATGTGCGTGTTCGCTGATACAAGGACGGCACCCCGGTTTACGGCGGCCAGAATCACCAGAATGTCCCGGAAGTGATCACGGACGTGGGCATGGCCACGGAATCGCGTGAATCGCTCCACCAGGATGCCTCCCCGCGCCCAGTCGTCCTCCCTCGGGGTTTCGTAAGCCGACATTATCTTCATGGATGCGACGAATTGATCCAGCAGGCGCTTCTCCGCCGCGGATCTGGCCCCGGCATAGAGTTCCATGGCCACGACAGAGGACAGGACGACCCTACCGCTTTCGGTAGCCCGGTCCACCATTTCCGAGTGTTCCCTTCTGCGGATGTAGGCGATATAGGCGGAGGTGTCGAATAGAAAGACGTCTGCCAAGGGTCAACTCTTGGCCCGTACATCTCGACGGAAAACATCCTCCAGCTTTCCGATCCCCTGAAGCCGACGGAGGGCGCCTAGCGCCTGCAAGGACGCCAGGCGATGCTCCACGGCCGCACGCACCGTTTCCGAGTCGCTATGCGTTCCGAGCAGTTTGCGCAATTTCCCGACGCTCGTCTTGTCGACGATCAGGTTGACACGTGCCATGTGGGCTGTTCCCATGTCCGCTCCTCCCAATATACACACTATTGGCAATAATATTACACACCACGCCTTACGCGTCAAGCACACGTGGACGAGAACAACACGAGAGAACGGGCCAAGCCCCAGGCCGCCGAAAACAAACGCCCACGGAGGAAACCTCCTCCGTGGGCATCGAAAGGTCATGGCTCCCTAAATGTTCCGCTCTACTAACCGGACTGACGTCGCCGAACCCGAGGTCTACTTCCGTATTGTCCACATCGCACTACACGGCCAAAGCGGCCCCGATACCTACCGCGAACAAACTGTCGAAATCGCCCTCGGCCCCAAGGGGGTCTTCGAAAACGGCAACACCTGTCCGCCGGAGCCTTGGCGAAGGCGGATCGGCGCCCTGACCCGCCTTCGTCCTGCGGACTACGGCGGGCAAGCGTGACGGGTGCCGCCGGACCAGGTAGTGAGCGCGGTCCCGCCCCTGCGGGGCAACCTCAAGCCGCCCAAGAAGCCAAAGACACCCCGGGTAGTGGAACTCCTCCGCAAGACCATCGAGTGGCAGGTCCTCCTTGACGCCGGCAAGATTGCCACCCAAGCCGACATCGCCCGCCGCGAAGGCATCACCCGCGCCATGGTGACCCAAGTCATGGGCATGCTGCGCCTCGCTCCGGAGATCCACCAGAGCATCCTGGCCATCCCCGCCACCGTCCGTCGTCGGAACATTACCGAGCGGGCCCTCCGGCCCATCACGCAAATCGAAGATCGAGGACAGCAAGCAGAACTGTTCGATGCGTTGATGGGCGGGGCGTAAGGCCAACACGCAATCTTCGGAGATGTTCGATAAAGATCACTTTTCCCCGCCATCACCGAGTCCTCGGTGTTTCCGCACGTTGAGAGCTTTCCATAACA
>CAYHQZ010000454.1:0-1685 GCA_964358555.1 uncultured Planctomycetia bacterium | reverse complement strand
GCGTCGCCTCCGGATCGCCAATCTCCCCCAGCGAGGCCACGATCGCCTCGCGGACCTCCGGGTCCTCCTCGTGGGCCAGCGCCACCAAAAGCGAGCGCACCGCCCGCTTGTCCCCCCGATGCTCCACCATCCCCCGCGCCGCCTCCATCCGCTTCTGGCGGTCCGGGGACGAGAGCCCCTGGAGCTCGGCCTGGAACTGCTTCTCCTGCGTCTCCTCCTCGGAAGGCCCGCAGGCGAGAGGGAGGAAGGCCATCAGGGCGGCAAAGGTCAGGATGCTGCGCATGGGCGGGCATCCTACCACAGAAGCCCGGGAGCCAAGATGCGTACGCTCCTCCGGTTCCTTCGACTTTCGACCTTAGACTTTGGACCTAAGCCCCCCACGCCCCGCGATGCCCTCCCCCCTCCCCGTTCTCTTCGTCCACCACACCGCCGTTCTCGGCGGGGCGGAGCGGAGCCTCGTGGAGCTTGCCGCGGATCTGCGCCGGGGGGCGGCGTTCGATCCGGCGCTGGCGCTGCCGGTACCGGGGACGCTTTCGGACGCGGCGGCGGCGGCGGGAGTTCCGGTGGAGCGCGCCCCGCTCGCGCACTGGCCGAGGCGGGCGGGGGTGTTCCGAAGGGCCCGCGACATCGCCCGAGTGTTTCCGCTGACGCTGCGGCTGCGCTCGATTCTTAAGCGGCGCGGCGCGCGGCTCATCCACGCGAACTCGACGCTCGCGGCGCTGCAGGCCGCGCCGGCCGCTTGGCTTTCGCGCCGGCCGCTCGTCTGGCAGCTGCGCGACCGGCTCCCGCCGCGATTCATCCTCCGGATCCTGCGGCGGATCGTGCGCATCGCCATCGGCCTCACGGAGGAGGCGGCCCAGATGCTTCGCGACGCCGGCTTCGAGGCGCGCGCGATCCCGAACGGAATCGACGCGGACGCCTTCCCCCGCCCGGACCGCGCCGAAAGCCGGCGAACCCTGGGGCTTGCGCCGGACGCGCCGTTCGTCCTGTGCGCCGCCCAGTTCGTGCCCTGGAAGCGCCACGCGGAACTGCTGGAAGCCTTCGCCGTCGTCCGGCGGACGTTGCCCTCCGCCCGGTTGCTTCTCGCCGGCCAGGATCCCCACGGCGCCCACCCGGACCTGTTGCCGGGCCTCCGGGCCCGGGCCGATCGGCCCGACCTCGCGGGGACGGTGTCGTTCCTCGGCCAGCGGGACGATGTCCCCATCCTCCTCGCGGCCTGCAACCTCGTGGCGCATCCCGCCCGGGAGGAGCCCTTCGGGCGGATCTTCCTGGAAGCCGGCGCGGCTCTCCGCTGCATCGTCTGCGCCGACGGCCCGGGCCCCCGGGCGATCGTCGCCCCAGCCTGCCCCGCGGCAGTCCTCCGCGACGTCTCCCCCGAGCCCCTCGCGGCCGCCATCCTCGAGCGCCTCCAGCGCCCCGACCTCGCGCGCGCCGAAACGGAAGCGCTCGGCCGCCGCGTCCGGGAAGCCTTTCCCCGGAAAGCCGTGGCCGAGCGAGTCTCGCGTCTCTACGGGGAAATCCTCTAGCCGGCGGCGACGCCGACCTTCGTATTCCTGGAACCGAAGAACAAGAAGGGCGAGGGGCGGGGGGTCGGACCGCGCCGACCTGTCGGAGCGCGGCTCCAACGCCATGAATTCGTCTACCGGCCGTGGACCGCGCGGAGACCGGGAGGTAGGGCCGAGCCC
>CAYHQZ010000453.1:0-1686 GCA_964358555.1 uncultured Planctomycetia bacterium | reverse complement strand
CAAGCTTAGGGCATCGGACAATGAGCGGGACCCGGATCACTTCATCATAGAGGGTGCGCCCATGCCCCATGCCGCCGTGCTCCCAGAACTCCTCGCCATGATCCGCCGTCACGACGATGATGGTGTCGTCAAGCAGGCCTTCTGCCTTCAACTCCTCCAGTAGCCTGGCGATCTGGTCATCGGTATATCTGATCTCCCCATCGTAGAGCGCCACGATGTTCCTCTTGTCTTCCCCGGTAAGGCGGCTGCTGCCGGTTCGGAGTGTTTGTATCCCCCTCCCCTGCTGGTCGCCATGGTAGTCCGGATCGGCGAACATCCGGTCATAGGGTGGCGGAGGGATGTAGTCGTAGTGCGGGTCAAAGTAGAACACATAGAGGAAGAACGGCTTCGCCTTGTCCCGCTTGCCCGAGAGCCAACTCATGGTCAGCCGTGTCACCGCATCGCCGGTGACCGCGTCGTTTGGAGTCACAGCGCCCTTCCCGTCGCCAAGCGGATCGGCTTCGATACCGAGGGGGATGGTGTAGTCGTCGTAATAGTCGAAGCCGGCCCCGAATCCGAATTCCTTGCGCAGCATCGGGTTCGACATGATTCCGGCGGTCTGATACCCGTTTCGGCGGAGCTCTTCCGTGAGCGTCGTCACTTGCTCGGAAAGGCTGTTCGTGGCGGTCCTCACCCCATGCACGGCGGCGGGCGTCGAGGTGAAGAGACCGGCCAGGCTCGGCATGGTCCAGGACGAAGGGGCGATCGCCAGGTCAAACCGCGCCCCCTCCCGCGCCAGGCGGTCCAGAGCGGGCGTCGTGTCCCGTTTGTACCCGTAGCACCCGACATGATCCTGGCGCAGGGACTCCACCACGATCAGGACTATGTTGGGCTTTTGCGGTCGCTCCCGCTCGCCCGCAAGCCCGACAGGCACGGCCGCAAGCAGGGCCATGGCCATTATGCCCCTTAGCATTCGGGGTTCCCTCAAGGCGGCCCTTTCGAGCGCGACCAAGACGCTCTCCCCGCTAAACACGCCAAAGTGCGCGAAAGCAGTCCGAGTTCCGCGCTTGCCCCGCAGCGTGCTTGCTCTGCTGCGGGGTCGTTTCCCGTGTTTCGCGGGCTCTCTCCCGACTTCTGCAAGAGGCCCATTCACGTTCCCCTATTTCTTCAGGCTCTCCAATATCCGCTTCGCCTTCTCCGAGAAGGCGTCTTTCGGGTACCTGGCCACCAGTTCCTCGAATGCCGTCCTGGCTTCAGAAGTCTTCTGTTCGTTCAGATAGGTCCAGCCGCGCAGAAAGGCCACCTGCGGGACCAGCCCCGAATCCGCGTATCCCTTCTCCACCAGATCCAGCACAGCCCGCGCTCCTTGGCCGTCGTTCCTCTGCGACAGGCACATCGCCTTCAGGATCAGCAGGCGGTCGCCGGCCTCCTTGTACTGCTCCAGATACCGGTCAACGAGGCCGATGGCCCCGCTGTAGTTCGCCCGGCGGTGGAAGTAACGCGCCGCGCCAATGAGAATGTCCGGCAGGTATCTCCCGCCCTGGTAGTCCTGGGCCCAGGCCACGGAGTTGGTGATCTTCTCCCCGTCCGATCGGCCCGGAACTCCCTCGACAAACCACCCGAACGCCAATTCGGCGTTCGCCGCGAACGGCGCCACGCTCATCACCCACACCAGGTCCTCCCTCATGGAGGCGTCCTTCCTATGGT
>CAYHQZ010000452.1:0-1704 GCA_964358555.1 uncultured Planctomycetia bacterium | reverse complement strand
CGTAGCCCGTCGCCTCCGGCCGGATGAGCGAGCCGCCCCAGTTCAGGCCCTTGCCGGTGAGCACGCCCGTGAACTCGTTGCGCAGCCGCTTGTACTGACCGAAAAGGAAGCCGATCTCGCGGCCGCCCACGCCGATATCGCCCGCGGGGACGTCGGTGTCGGGGCCGATGTGGCGGCACAGCTCCGTCATGAAGGACTGGCAGAAGCGCATGACCTCGGAGTCCGACTTGCCCTTCGGGTCGAAGTCGGAGCCGCCCTTGCCGCCGCCCATGGGCAGCGTGGTGAGCGAGTTTTTGAGGACCTGCTCGAAGGCGAGGAACTTGAGGATGCCGAGGTTAACGCTCGGATGGAGCCGCAACCCGCCCTTGTAGGGGCCGATGACGCTCGAGAACTGGATCCGGTAGCCGCGGTTCACGTGGATCTGGCCCAAGTCGTCCTGCCAGGGCACCCGGAACATGAGGACCCGCTCGGGCTCGGTCATGCGCTCCAGGATCCGCTGCTCGTGGTACTTCTTGTGGCGCCGGACGACCGGGGCGAGGGACTCGAGGACCTCCCGGACCGCCTGGTGGAATTCGGGCTCGTTGGGGTTCTTGCGGATGGTCAGGTCGATGACTTCACGGGCATACGGCATGCGAAGGCCTCCTTGTGTCGTGGCAGGGTTGCGGGGGATTCTCTTCGCGCGACGGGGTCCCGCAATATCAATTTTACGAAACAAGATTTATTTATATGATAAGACTTGCTTATGAACCTGGAAACCCTGTGCCTCGTTTGCGACGTCGCGAGGCTGCGCTCCTTCTCCCAAGGCGCCCGCGAGAACGGGGTGTCCCAGTCCGCCGCGAGCCAAGCCGTCCACCTCCTCGAGCACGAGCTGGGCGTCGCGCTGCTCGATCGCTCGAAGCGTCCGGTCGCCCTCACGGCGGAGGGCGAGGTCTACGTCCAGGGGTGCCGCCGGATCCTGGATGAGCATCGGCGGCTCGCGGCCCGGGTCCGGGGGCCCGGGGTCCCGATCTCCGGCATCGTCCGGGTCGCCGCGATCTATTCCGCGGGCTTTTTGAACATGGGCCGCCGCCTCCAGGCGTTCCGGACGATGTTCCCGAAGACTCGGATCCGGGTGGACTACCTCCGGCCGGACCGGGTCCTGGAGGCGGTGGAATCGGGCGAGGCCGACCTCGGGATCCTCTCGTATCCGAAGAAGAGCCGGACGATTCGCGTGCTGCCGCTCCGGCTCGAGCCGATGGCCCTCGCCAGCCTCTTGTGCGCCCCTCTCGCGCGGCGCCGCCGGCTCCAGCCGGAAGACCTCCAGGGCGTTCCCTTCATCGCTTTCGATCGCGACCTTCCCATCCGGAAGGCGGTCGATCGCTGGCTTCGCGCCCGGCGGATCCGCGTCCGGGTGGACATGGAGTTCGACAACATCGAGACGATCAAGCAGGCGATTCTCGCGGGCCAGGGCGTGAGCATCCTGCCGGAGGCGGCGTTCGAGCGCGAGGTTCGCGAGCGGCTCCTCGTCGCCATTCCCCTTCCGCCGCCCGCCGGCCTCGCCCGCCCGATCGGGATCATCCACCGGGCGAACCGGCGGCCGTCGCCAACGGCGGAGCGCTTCATCGGGGTCCTGCGGGAAGGCGGGGTGAGCGGTGGGGGCTAGGCCGCGTTCCGGTCGGGGGGGGGGGGGGGGGGGGGGGGGGGGGGGGGGGGGGGGGGGGGGGG
>CAYHQZ010000451.1:0-1728 GCA_964358555.1 uncultured Planctomycetia bacterium | reverse complement strand
GGGCAGCCCAGGCGAAGTAGAGGTCGACAGCGTACTCGGGCATGACCGCGATCAGATCCAGGAGGGCCACGGCGAGGCTGGAGGAGATGTCCTTCTCGGCGGCCTCCGCGGCCCACACGAGCAGGAAGGCGGCGGCGCAGACGGCGCCGCCGAAGATCAGGACCGACGGAAGGGGGCCGGGGTCGTACCCCGCGAAGCGCAGGGCCAGGGCGGGTACGGCGAACGCCATCGCCAGCCCGAGATAGCCAAACCAGTGTCCCTTCGGTTTCGTCCGCTCCATCATTCCCTCCATCGCCCGGTGTAGTGGAATCCGCATCCTAGCACACGGCGGAAGGCTGGAGGGTGGGCCGGGGGAGGGACCCCGCCCTGCGGGGATCCGGCGTCCGCGGGAACCCCGGGGGCCCGAGCCTACGTGCCCCGGGTGATCAGGTAAGCGCCATCGCGGTGGTCCACGAGGGCGCGGTCACCCTCCTTGAACTCGCCCTGCAGTAGGCGGAGGGCGAGCGGGTTCGTGATGACCTCCTGGATCTTGCGGCGCAGGGGCCGGGCGCCGAAGGCGCGGTCGAAGCCGTCCTTCGTGAGCTGCTCCTTCGCGGCCGCCGTGACCTCGAGCGCGAGGCCCCGGATCCCCATGGTCTTCGCCAGGAGCGCGAGCTGGAGGTCCACGATCCGGAGCAGGTGTTCGAGCCCAAGGCTGTTGAAGATCACGACTTCGTCGATCCGGTTCATGAACTCGGGCCGGAAGAACTTGTCCACCTCTCTCAGCACCTCCGCGCGGCCCGCCCGCTCCTCCTCGGCCTCCTTCTCCGTCTGCCCGCCGAGGGCGAACCCGAGCGCGGCCTGGGTCGCGTGCGCGAGATGCTCCCCGCCGAGGTTCGAGGTCATGATGAGAACCGTGTTCCGGAAGTTGACCGTCCGGCCGTGGCCGTCCGTGAGCCGCCCGTCGTCCAGCACTTGCAGGAGGACGTTGAGCACCTCGGGGTGGGCCTTCTCCACCTCGTCGAAGAGCACGACCGCGTAGGGCTTGCGCCGGATCTGCTCGGTCAGGCCCCCGGCCTCGTCGTACCCGACGTAGCCGGGCGGAGCGCCGATCAATCTCGACACCGTGTGCTTCTCCATGAACTCGGACATGTCCACGCGGATGATCGCGCGCTCGTCGCCGAATAGATACTCGGCCAGCGCCCGGGCCAGCTCCGTCTTCCCCACGCCCGTGGGCCCGAGGAAGAGGAAGGACCCGATCGGGCGCCGGATGTCGCCGAGCCCCGACCGGCTCCGCCGGATCGCGTCCGCCACGGCCTTGCCCGCCTCGTCCTGGCCCACGACGCGCTGGCGGACCGCGTCCTCCATCTTCGCGAGCTTCTCGGTCTCGCTCTGGAGCATGCGCGTGACCGGAATCCCGGTCCAGCGCGCCACGACGGACGCGATGTCCTCCTCGTTGACCTCCTCCTTGATCAGGCGCGCGCCGTTGGCGCTCGCGAGCGCCGTCTGCGCCCGCTCGAGGTCCCGGTCGAGCTGGGGCTGGGTCCCGTATTTTATCTCGGCCGCGCGGGAGAGGTCCCCGTCGCGCAGGGCCTTGGCCTCCTCGACCTTGGTCACGTCGATGGCCTTGCGGATGCCGCGCAGCTCGTCGACGGCCTTCTTCTCGGAATTCCTCCGGCCGCGCAGGCCCCCCCGCTCGGTCTCGTCCTTCTGGAGCTCCGCCGCGACCACGCCCAGCCGCAACGTTGC
>CAYHQZ010000450.1:0-1735 GCA_964358555.1 uncultured Planctomycetia bacterium | reverse complement strand
GCTGCTCGGCCTCGTCGATGTACTCGATCTTCACGCCCCAGCGTTCCCCCCCGCCAAAGTGCTCGCGGATCACGTCGCCTTTGTAGCTCAGCGCGATCCGGAAGCGGACCAGCCCCGCCTGCCGCAGCCGCTCGATCAGGGTCTCCAGCAGCGGCCGGCCTCCCACCGGGAGCATCGGCTTGGGCAGCGCGTCCGTCAGGGGGCGCAGCCGGCTGCCCCGGCCGCCCGCCATGATCACCACTTCCGTGTCGCGGGTGTGACCCTTAACGAGATCCTTCAGGATCTCGACCCCCAGGAGCCGGCCCTCGACGTCCACGATCGGGATCTGCCGGAGCCCGCTCCGGTGCATCAGGGCCACCAGCTCGTCGCGGCTCGTCTCCGAGGTCGCCAGCGTGGGGTCCACGCACATGATGGTCTCGACCGGCTCCTTCAAGTCCACACCCCGGAGGATCCCCTTGCGCACATCCACGTCCGTGACGATGCCGAGGAGCCGGCGGCTCGCATCGCAGACGACCGCTACGCCGAGCTGACCCTCGTCAATCACCCGGATCGCGTCACCAATCGGCGTGCCCCGTTCCACGATGACCCCTGAAGCCGGACGCACGGCCCTACCCCGACCCACCCGGCAGGGGCGCCCCCACCAACTGAAATTCCCACATCCGCGCGAAGGCACCGTCCAGCCGGAGCAACTCGTCCCACGTGCCTTCCTCGACAATCCGCCCGCTATCGAGCACGATGATCCGATCGGCCTTCCGCAGGGTGGACAGCCGGTGGGCGATCAGAATGACCGTCCGGTCGGCGCTCAGGCGCTCGATGGCGTCCTGGACGAGCGCCTCGGATTCCGAGTCGAGCGCGCTCGTCGCCTCGTCGAGAATCAGGATCTCGGGGTTCTTCAAGAACACCTGGGCGATGTTGATGCGCTGCCGCTGGCCTCCCGAGAGCTTCACCCCCCGATCTCCCAGGACGGTGTCGTACCCGTGGGGCAGCGCCGTGATGAATTCGTGAGCGTGCGCGAGCCTCGCAGCCTCGATCATTTCGGCTTCCGTTGCGTCGGGCCGCCCCATCATGATGTTTTCGCGAACTGTGGCGTTGAAGACGAAGACGTCCTGGCTCAGCATCCCGATCCGGCCCCGCAGGAACCACAGCCGGAACTCCCGGAGGTCCACCCCGTCGATGACAATGCGGCCGGACACGGGGTCGTAGAGCCGCGGGATCAGGTTGACGAGGGAGGTCTTTCCCGCTCCCGACCCGCCGGCGATCCCGACGGACTCCCCCCTTCGAATCTCCAGCGAGATATCCCGGAGGATTCCCGGCCGGCCCTCGTAATCGAGGCAGACTCGCTCGAAGACGAGGCGGTCGGCGAGCAACTGCTCGCGTTCCACCCGCCCGTCGCGTTCCCGCAGCCTCTCCTCGAGGCCCAGGAACCGCATGACGCTGCGGACGGCCGGGAGGCTCTCGGTGAGGATCCCGACCTCTCGCGCGGTCGCGCTCGCCGGCGTGACGATCCCCACGGCGATGAACAAGAACAGGATCACCCCGCCCACCGGCGGCGCTCCCGGGAGATAGGCCGCGGCCGCGATGATCGCCGTCACCGCCACGAGGCCGCACAGCTGCATGATGGTGGCCTGGGCGCTCGCGAGCACGCCGGACCGGGCAAAGTACCGCATCGACTCCCCGGCGAACTTCCTGAGGAAGTCCACCATCCGGCCCTCGTAGGAGAGCAATTTCACCTGTT
>CAYHQZ010000449.1:0-1737 GCA_964358555.1 uncultured Planctomycetia bacterium | reverse complement strand
GGCCTGTGCGTACTCCCCGGACGGTCGGCGGGTGGTGTCGGGGAGCAAAGACAATGGGTGTGGCCGAATCGCGTTGAGTCGCAAGCCGGTTCGACCGGCTGACATCCGGTCGAAGCGCGATTCGTCGCGGCGCCCTTGGCGAAGGATGGAGACGAGCGGAGTCAGAGAGCGGTCTGCGTTTTCTGGATAGCTTGGACCTCCTCCGGTACGGTCTTGTGTGTCCCCACAATCCGTGCCCGAAAGGAGGCCCAAGATGTTCGCTTCGCCAGAGGTTGGGATTCTCGCGCGACTCGACGCGGAGTTCAACGATTTGAAGGAGTACGTGTTTGGCCCGGCACAGTCGGAACAGCTTCACGAGGTGGAGCGGGGGATCTTCCGCAGGCTTCTGCAACTGGGGCTTCTGCTCCTGGGCGCCTTCTTGGAGAAGCGCGGCGACGGACGGATGGGGGACGAGATTCGGATGGCGGATGGTCGGGAATTGAAGTACCACGGTTCGCGCACGGCGGAGTACTTCTCGATCTTCGGCAAGCTCTCGATTCGGCGTGCGTACTACTGGGCCGTCGGAGCGGGAGAGGGGGTGTGCCCTCTGGACGCGGTCCTGAACTTGCCACGGCGGTGCTACTCGTACTTGCTCGAGGACTGGGCGACACGTCTGGGAGCGCGGGGTGCGTTCGACAAGGCGCTCGATATTTTGGAAGGGATCCTCGGACTGAAACTGAGCAAGAGTTCGGTGGAGGAACTGGTTCGGGACGCCGCCGGCGACGTTCAGGCATACTACGAGCAAAAGGCTGCTCCGAAACCGGATCAGGAGGGCTCGATCGGTGTCGTGACCGCGGACGGGAAGGGCGTCGTGATGAAGGGGAAAGGGCCCCAGACCCAGAAGAAACGGCTCTCGGCAGGGGAGAAGCGGAGCAAGAAGAAGCAGGCGACGGTCACTGCGGTGTACACGATTGACCGACACGAGCGGACGCCAGAAGAGATCGTGGGGGAACTTCATCAGGCAAGAGACTCCACCCAGCCCGAAAAGCCGAGTTCCGAGAAAAAGCGTCCGCATCCGAAGTTCAAGCGTGTCCGCGCAACTCTGGGCGGGAAGGACGCGGCTCTCAAAGAAGCCCGCCGCCAAGTCCAGGAGCGTGACCCGAAAGGGGACCGAGTGCTCGTCGGGCTGGCGGATGGCGATCGGTCTCTCCAGAAGCGCATGAAGAGGATCTTCCCGGGCATCATCCTCATTCTCGACCTGCTGCATGCATTGGAGTACCTGTGGAAGGTGGCCCATGTGTTTCACGGGGAAGAGAACTCGCCTGCGGCAGAAGGCTGGGTCACCAAGAATCTCCGTCTGCTTCTGGAAGGAAAGCTCAGTACGGTCCTTCGCGAGCTGAAGGACGCTCTCCTGAACACGAAGCTCTCGAAGTCAAAGCGGAAGACCATCGAAGGCGTCATCCGCTACTACTCGCGGAATCGTCGTCACATGAAGTACGACCAGTACCTTGCCATGGGACTCCCGATTGGCAGTGGCGTCGTCGAGGGAGCCTGCCGCCATCTGGTCAAGGACCGCATGGAACTGGCCGGCATGCGTTGGGTGGTGGAGGGCGCGGAGGCCATGCTGGAACTGCGTGCGGTGGACGTCAACGGGGACTGGGACGAGTTCACCAGATACCGCACAAACCGGGCGCACGAGAGGTTATACGCCGCTTCTGCGTTGGCCGCGTAGCGGCCAACGCGTTCCGGCCACACCCT
>CAYHQZ010000448.1:0-1761 GCA_964358555.1 uncultured Planctomycetia bacterium | reverse complement strand
CCATTCTCCCGCTTCGTCGGTGCCGGCGCTGAAGGCGGCTTTGCTGCAAGCGGAAAGGTGCTCGACCGCGTGATACCAGTCGTTGATGGGGTGTGCGTCGGAGAAGTGCTCTTCGCGTAGGGAGAGGACGGACTCGGCGGCGTCGGAGATGAATAGTTTGAGGGGGGTCTTCATGTAACCCCGGGCGCAGGCTTCGGTAAAAAGCATGCGGCCGAAGGCTTCCCAAGACTCCATGGTGGCGACGTAGGTTTGGGTGAGTGCCTTGGCGCCCTGGTAGGTTTCCGCCGTGGCGGCGGCGGGGTCCGGCTGGGGCCGCGCATCATAGACGCACCCGATTTTGTTCTCTTTCCAGCGGCTGCCGTTCTCCACGTGCCGGGTCTGCACGCGGCCTCCGTCGGCGACGGTGACAAGGCAGTGGGGCGGCGGGGAAGGCGGCTCCGGCTGGCGACCCAGGCTGTGGAAGCAAACTTCGACTCTCCGGGCGCGCGCTTCAACCAGTTTCCGTCCCTCGGATTCGGCGAGTCCCCGCACGCCTTCGTCCGACAGGACGATCTTGCTGTGGTGGGCGAGGGTCGCGGAGGCTTTCTCGAAGGACCGGTCCTTGGTGGCGGCATTGCAGACCAACTCTCTCCGTCCAACGCTCGGCCCTCGGATGGGAATCCCGAGGGCGTAATCGAGCGGCGCACAACAGAAGCCGCAAGAGTCGCACACACAATAGGGCCGCCGCATTTGCACTTGGCCAAAGGTAGCGTCCAAACGTCGGCCCTCCGCAAGACGCAGTACCCGCATTCGTTTGCCGCATCTCGGGCACGGAAAAATCTGCTGCGGGTCCGCCAGGGGGTCCATCAAAAGGCGATGTTCGCAAAGGGTCTGGGCGAGCTTGCGGGATTCCCTTTCAATCGCTGTTTCGATGTCGCTGAAGGTCTCCCCGAAGGGCGCTCCTTCGGCGGGTATCATCCGGTCGAACACCCGCCCACAATCCGAAAGATATTGCTCTCGCAGGAGGGCCCTGTCCGCCGTTCGCTGCTGGGGGGTGCGGTGGATTGGCTCAATCATCCTCTGGCGGGGTCCTGCGGTTGGCGCCATTGAAGAGGGCGTTCCATTCCACCCTTCGCAAGGATTCCATCTCATCGACCAACTCGATGAACTCGCTCCACGTCTTCGTCAGTTCGGCGCGAGACTCCCGAAAACGACGGTAGCTCTCCACCGGGACTCTCAGCCGCCCCGGCTCGATCCCTCTCAGCGAACGGTGTGTCGTCTGGCCCGCTTCGCTCAAGGAAAAGGCCAGGCTGACGTGAGGCGGCCCGCTCCCACACCGGCATCCCTCCCGGCCACACCGGCGACGCCTTTCATACAGCGTCCCCTTCACCAGAGGCTCGCGTTTCAGAAATTCGTCAAGACAACTTCCCATCTTTGTCCAGAGCGCGTTCATCTCTTGCCGCAGGTGACTCGCCTTCTGTTGCTGCTTGGCATTCATGCCGGGCACTCCTCCTGGAAATAAAGGGACATCGAAGGACGGCGCTCCACTCCGCCGCGCCTCCTACAAGCGGCTCATTCCTCCGAGCAAAGAAGCTGGCGGAAGTTCCGCACAAGGGGATAGACGAAGATTTCCTTTCGAGCCGTGGAGATCTGATGGTGACGATCATTGCGCGTCCGCCCTTCCGTCTCGCCGACCGCGGTCCAATTCGCCGCACGATAGACCGTGCCCCGAAACCGCTCCCGCTCCACAAACGTCTCCAAAAGATGGACCGGATGCCCATA
>CAYHQZ010000447.1:0-1764 GCA_964358555.1 uncultured Planctomycetia bacterium | reverse complement strand
GGCTCAAAACGCCCGCACTGGAAGCGCCCCAGCGCTAATAGCTCCCGGCCATCCCCTCGTAGGCCGCGGCCGCCCCGGCCGCGCCCGCCCCGCTCTCGCCCCGCCCCGCCTCCCGACCGGCGCGGCCGGTCCCTGCGAAAGCCCCCGTCCCGGCCGGGGCCGAGGACGAACCCGGCGAAGGCTCGGAAGCCGGCGATTCCTCCGAGTCCGGGAAAGCCGCCGTCGCGGAGCCGATTGCCTGGGACAAAATCGTTCGAGGCGCCCTCTGGGCAGCCCTCATCGTCCTCGGATTCTTCCTCCTCCTGAAAATCCCCTCCCTGATCCGGAACAACCAGGACTCGGTCGTGGAACCGGCTGCCAACAGCGACGATGACAACGCCTTCCGCGACGCCCGGAATCTCGAGGACGCGGGCTCCCACGAGAAGGCCTACGAGGCCTACCGGGAATACCTCGCGCGATTCCCCGGCGGGTCCCACGCCAAGGACGTGGAGCAGCGGGGAAAGCGCATTGCGGCGATGATTCAGGCGAGGGCCCGCGAAAACCAGGCCCTCGAGGCCTTCCAGCGCGGCATGGCCTACCGGGACCAATACCCGACGGACTACGCCGGCGCCCGGAAATATTTCGACGAGATCATCCAGGCCTACCGCGGCACCCGCGCCGCGACGGACGCGCAGGCACAGCTCGATCTGCTCGAGCGCTACGAGAAGGGGGAGCAGAAGACGAAGACGCTCGAGCAGGCCGATCAGGCCATCGCCGCGGCCAACGCCCTGCTCGCCAAGGGCGCCTTCGAGCCGGCGCGCCAGCGATTCGAGGAGATTGCGAAAGTCCATGCCTCCGGAACGAAATGGAACCGCCTCGCCCAGGAGGGGCTCCAGAAGGCCCGCGAGGGCGCGGAACGGCTCTACGGGCAGTTCGAATCCCCGGTGAAGCAGTTTCTCCTCCGGGACAACCCGACGATGCTCGACCTGATCCAGGCGAGGGGAATCCTCACGAACGGAATCCCCCTGCTCCAGGCCCAGGCGGGAGCCCCGTTCGCGGACAAGGCGCGGGAGCGCCTCAAGGACGTCGAGGAGAGGATCGCGACGAAATTCCAGAAGGATTTCGCCTCCGCCCTCCGCAGCGCCCTGGCCGCCAACCACCCCGACGCCCTGGATCGCCTCAAGCGGCTCGACCAGGAATTCAAGTCGGTTGCGAACTTCGGCGCGATCCTCCTCGACGCCCGATCCCGCCTCCTGCGCCTCCAGGCCCTCCACAAGGAGGTTCTCGCCCGGTTCCAGCGCCAGGGTCCGAAGCCCTACGAAGGGATCCTTCTCGGCGCGCCTTCGGGACGGATCACGGGCGCCGACGATCTCGGCGTCGAGCTCACCCCATCGGGCGGGGCGGCGGTACGTGTCCCCTGGCGGCTGGTGCCGGCGACGGAAACGGAACGCCTCTACGGCGTCCTCGTGCCCCCGTCGGAAGCCGCATGGGCGGACGCGTTCGATGCCCTCCGATGGATCCGGACCGAAGCCGAGAAAACCAAGTAGGCCCGAGGCACCCCCGTGCCGCTGCTCCTAGGCCTCGACGAGGCGGGCTACGGCCCGACCCTGGGCCCGCTCGCCCTCGGCCTCTCGATCCTCGAGGTGCCCGAACCGCTGCTCGCGGCGGATCTCTGGGAAACCCTCGCCCCGGCCGTTTCTCGCGCGAAGGCCGGCGACGGGCCGGAGGATCCGATCGCGGTCGCCGCCTCGAAAAGACTCTACGGAAGCGGGCGGGGGCTCGATC
>CAYHQZ010000446.1:0-1803 GCA_964358555.1 uncultured Planctomycetia bacterium | reverse complement strand
CATTTTTGGACCGCGATGGAGTGCCGCTTGAATGTCCGGGAATCAAGAAAGGTCAGTATCTGGTTACCGCCTCCACGAAAAAATCACGAAAAATCCTTGGTTCCTTCATAACCGCATGACCCGAGTCTGGTAGAAATGGCCATCATGGCCGACGGCGAATGCCCGAATTGCGAAAGGCTCAAGAAGGAAGTCGAACGCCTCTCGCGGGAACTCGAGCGGCGCAACAGGGATATTGCTAACCTCATCCGCCGCGTCGAAGAGCTTGAGCGTGCCGGCAAGCGACAGGCCTCTCCCTTCTCCAAGGGCGAACCCAAGGAGCGCCCAAAAGACTCCGGGCAGAAGGAAGGCCACGTGGGCGCCTTCCGCCCGGAGCCGGATCCCAGCCAGGTCAACCGCCGCGTGAACGTTCCCCCGCCCGAGGGCGGGCGATGCCCGGACTGCAACGCCCCGTTGCACAAGAGCCGCCGCCGCGTCGTCCGACAGTACATGGTGGACATCCCTCCGCCCCCGCCACCCGACGTCACGGAGTTTACCCACGATGCCCGCTGGTGCCCGCAATGCAGGAAGTGGGTCGCCGGGCGCCATCCCGACCAGATCGCTGATCCCTTGGGCCCGAGTCGCGTGGTCCTGGGCCCCAGGCTCATCGCCTATGCCGCTCAGCTCCGCTTCGGCCAGGGCGTCCCCTTCCGGGATGTCGCCGCCTTCCTGCTCGCCTTCTACTGCCTCCGTGTCTCCCATGGTGCCCTGGTGCGTGCCTGCCACCGCCTTGCGGACAGGCTCGACCCCACCGTCGGGCTGATTCGCGTCGAGATCCGCACGGCCCTGCTCAAGTGGATCGACGAGACCGGCTGGCGGATGAACGGGCGCAACGCATGGCTCTGGGTCTTCGTCACCCTTCGGGCCAGCCTCTTCCTGATCCGCAAGCGCCGGGGGCACGAGGTCCCCGCGGACGTCATTGGCCTCCACTTCACCGGCATCCTTCACTGTGACGGCTTCCTGGCCTATGACAGCCTGATCGGGGACAAGCAGACCTGCTACTTCCACATCCTCAAGGCTGTCCGCAAGATCCTGGAAACCAACAAGGGGCTTGCGGCCCGCTTTCCCCGGCAGGTCAGGCGCCTGCTCCGGGACGCCCTCCGCCTTCGCCGCCGGAAGGACCGGATGTCCATGACTGACTACGCCCGGCGGCGGGACCGCCTCCGGGACCGCCTGCATCGGCTGGTGCGCCTCGATCGCGAGGAGGGGCGGGCCTTCTACAACGAGGCCAACGACGCCCTCTCCGGCCGGCTTTATCGCCTCCAGGATCAACTCTTCACTTTCCTCGATACCCCGGATGCCGAGGCGACCAACTCCCGCGCCGAGCGGGAGGTCCGCCCCGGCGTCATCATCCGCAAGATCTGCGGCGGCTGTCGCACCGAGCGCGGCGCCCGGTCCTTCGAGAACATCACGAGCACGCTCCGGACTGTGGAGCGCCAGGCCGGCCTCCGCTTTGACAACCTCGTGATCGCCGTCCTCCGGAATCCGGACCCGGAATACGCCTACCCGATCTTTGGCCGGGCGCCGCCGCCCCTGCCCGCGCCGCATGCGACGTACCTATCGGCTTGCCCTGTTGCCGTCTCAGCTGCTGGGGGGTAAAAAACCAGCGCCGACGACGTTTCCCCGCCACCTACCGGCCCTCAACCGGCTCGGAGGCGGTAACCAGATACGCCCTTGCACTGGCCCGGGGACACCTTCGCCCAGGAACAATGCGCGGCCAACAACCGTTGCCTGCAAGAGGTCCATGAACAATAGGGGGCTCCGATA
>CAYHQZ010000445.1:0-1808 GCA_964358555.1 uncultured Planctomycetia bacterium | reverse complement strand
GGCTGGACGGCGTTTGTAACCCCGGACGCGTGCCCGGGGCGGGGCGGCGCCGCGGGCGGGTGCCGGCAGACGACGGGCTTCTCCTGCGGCGCCGCCGCCGCCGCCACGATGCTCCACGGGCTCGGCGTCCCGGCGACCGAGCGCCAGATGGCGGCCCTGTGCTGGACCAACGCGTTCACCGGCACCGACGAGTTCGCGGCCTGCCGAGGGCTTTCAAAAAGGCTCGGCGACGCGAAGGGGCGGATCCGGCTCGTCCGGGCCGGGCCCGCCGACATCGAGCGCCTGCGCCGTCCCGCGATGGCCACGATCCGATACGCCCTCTTCATCGACCACTGGGTGGTGGTGTTCGGGACGGCCGGGGGCTTCGTCGAGGTCGGCGATCCTCTCCGGGGACGCGTCCTGGTGCCGAAGGAGGAGTTCTTCCGAGACTGGCGGAACCTCCTCGTCGTCGCGGAACCGCCCGACGGGGCGGCGGGTCAGGCGACCCGGTAGGCCTCGATCGCCGCCGGATCCGGCTCGACGCCGAGGCCCGGGCCGTCGGGGACGAACAAGCCCCCGTCCTCGAACCGGAAGGGCCTGGCGAGCAGGGACGTGCGCAGCGGATTGTCGTTGGCGTCGAGTTCGAGCCAGGCCGGCTTCGGAAGGGAGGCCAGCATGTGCAGCGTCGCGGCGAGGCCCACGGCGTTGGAGTAATAATGCGGGGAGTATTCAATCCCGGCCGACACCGCGGCGAGGCAGACCCGCCGCGCAGACGTCAGCCCCCCGGTCTTCGAGACGTCCGGCTGGAGGACGGAGACGCTCCCGCGCTCGATCGCGCGGCGCTGATTTTCCTCGCCGAACAGGTTCTCCCCCGCGGCGATCGGAATCGGGGACGCCGCCCTCACCTTCGCCAGGCCCTCGACGTCGTCGCCCCAGACGGGTTCCTCGATCCAGGCCAGATTCAGGTCCCGCAGGGCGCCGGCGAATGCAATCGCGTCTTCGACGGACATGCGGCCGTTGAAGTCCGCCATCAGGAAGGCTTCGGGGCCGGCGGCCGAACGTGCGGCCTCGAGGGTCACGCGGGCATCGTCTCCCTCGATGCCGACGCGGACCTTGAAGGCCCGGAATCCCTCCGCCTTCTTCGCCGCGACGACCTCGGAGGCGCGGAGCGGGTCGATCCCGCTCGCGTAGGCGGGAAATGACGGGCGGCTCGGCGCCTTCATGCCGGACAAGAGCCGCCAGACAGGCTCCCCGCGAGTCCGGCCGAGAAGGTCCCAGAGGGCCATCTCGACGCCCGAGATGGCGGCCCAGAAGGCCCCGAGGACCCCCGCCTGCCGGCAAGGCCCGAAGAGCGGCCGGGCGAGGGCGCCCAGCGCCTTGTAGGGCTCCTCCACATCGGATCCGACGAGGCGCGACAGGAACGCGCGCGCGAGGGTCACGCGCCTCTCCTCGATCCCCCACGAGGGATGGTTCACCCAGCACTCGCCCCAGCCGACGGCGCCCTCGGCGGACTCGACCCGCACGAGCAGGCACTGCCGCGCCTCCATCGAGGCGAACGACATCCGGGGCAACACGGCCGGCCGGGCCCGGAGCCCGATGGCCTCGGCGCGGGCGACTCGAAGCGACATGGGCGCTGGATTCTGGCCCGAAGCCCGGGAAAAGGAAGCGGGATCCCGCGGGAAACGGCTTGATCTTTCCCGGCACCGGCGGCCATCATGAAGCCATGACAAGCCGCGCGCTCGTCGTCCTCGCGGCCCTTTTCGCCGGCGCCGCCTTCGCCCGCGCCGACACCCTCGTCCTCAAGGACGGCGGCCGGCTCGAGGGCAGCA
>CAYHQZ010000444.1:0-1812 GCA_964358555.1 uncultured Planctomycetia bacterium | reverse complement strand
GTGACGACGGCGGACCTCCTCATCGGCACCCGGACGGTGGCGGGCCTCGCCAAGGACGCGACGTCCACGGGCGCGATTGCCTACACGGCCGCGACGGATATCGCACCGGGGACCTATACCGTCGGCGTGATCGTGGACGCGACGGGCGTCGTCCCGGAGACGGACGAGACGAACAACACGACGGCCGCTTCCTCGCCGATCTCATTAAAGCCCGATCTCCTCTTCTCGGCGTTCTCGGCGTCGGTTTCGTCCGGGAAAATCGCCGTGAAGAACACGCTCCTGAACGGCGGCGCCGCTGCGACGGCCGGGACGACGACGGTGGCGTTCTACCTCTCGTCGGACAACGCCCTGAACACGCCCTCCGATCTCCTCCTCGGCACCCGTGCGCGGACGTCCGTCCTCAAGGTGGGGGCCACCGACGGCACGACAACCTCGTTCGCGGCGCCGTCCTCTCTCTCGCCCGGCGACTACTACGTCTTCGCCGTGGCGGATTCGAAGAACGCCCAGTCGGAATCGAACGAGTCGAACAATATGGCCGGCCCGTCCGCCAAGGTGGCGCTGAAAGCCGACCTTGTCGTCGCCTCGCTCTCCGCCTCCGTCACGGGCCGGACGCTGAAAATCACCGACAAGGTGAAGAACCAGGGCCCGCTCGCGACGTCGGGCTCGTTCCGGGTGGACTTCTACCTTTCGAAGGACCAGACGATCCCGACGGGCGACACGCTCATCGGCAGCCGGACGATTTCGGCTTCGGTCGTCTACAACGCCACGAACCAGGCGACGACCACGATCGCGCTGCCCGCCTCGGTCCCGGCCGGCGCCTGGCGGGTGGGGGTCGTCGTGGACGCCGGCTTCGCCGTTCCCGAACTGCTCGAGAACAACAACGCGAAAGCGTCCTCGAGCCTGACGATCGGGCCGTAGCGGTATCATCCCCGGGCCATGGCCGCCCGGAAGAAGGGGAAAGCGCAGGGCCCGGCGCCGCGGGAGCACGACTTCGATCCGGCGGGCGTCCTTTCCTGCGGGCGATCCGGGCGGGTTTTGCGCGCGCTGCCGACGGAGGTTGTGGGGTCCGCGGGGTGGATTCTTCTGTTCACGGTCCAAGGCGAAGCGAGGTTCGGGCCTCCGGAGGAGCCGGCCGCCATCCGCAACGGCGATCTCTCGCTCTTCGAGCCGGGGTTCTTCCGGGAGGCGGAGGTCGCCGCGCGCGACGGCTGGGAGTTTTTCTGGGCCGGGTTCATCCCGCGCGTGGGCTGGCACATGCACGTCTCGCGCTGGCCCCGCCCGGCGCGGGGGCTGCGGCAGGTACACATCGGAGATGCGGCGGAGGCGCGCCAGATCCGGGGAACGTTCCTGCGCTGCATCTTGGACGCGAGAAGGCAGAACCCCTTCACGCACCTCCTCACCCTGAACGCGATCGGCGAGGCCATCCTGCGGGCGACGGCCCATCACAGCCGGACGTTCGGGCCGTCCGTCCTCTCCGAGCGGGTCCGGAGGGTCCTGGAGCACATCCAGTTGCATTTCCCCGAGTCCCTCTCCGTCGCGTCGCTTGCGCAGGTCGCGAACCTCTCGCCGTCGCGGTTTGCCCACCGTTTCAAGGAGGAGATGGGCGGCTCGGTCAAGGACTACCTGCTCCGGTTCCGCCTGTCCCGGGCCGCCCGGTTCCTCGAGGTCGCCCGCCACGAGGTGAAGCGGGTCTCCTCCCTCGTCGGATTCGGGACGCCCAGCTTCTTCACCCGCCAGTTTCGGCGCGCGTTCTCGATGACCCCGAGCGAGTACCGGGCCCGGATGACGGCTGCAAAGGGGTAAGGGGCGGGG
>CAYHQZ010000443.1:0-1813 GCA_964358555.1 uncultured Planctomycetia bacterium | reverse complement strand
CTGGGGCTCACCATATCAAGTCGCGCCCGAAACAAGCCGCCGCGAAGGGGCCTCTCGAACTCAGGCGACCGGTCGGCTCCCGCCCCTTATATGAGCCACGCCCCGCCGTCAAGTGAACCGGTGCCAGTCTTTCGTTTTTTCTTCTCCCTTTCCAGACACTCTTTCCCCATCCAAACGTGGGAACGCATAGGTCGGAAGCGGCACGGTTCGCGCCGCCGGTCCGTCCTTATATCCGTGAAGGGACTCATCGGTCCCGGCACAAGATGACCATGCGGTGGCGTTCCCCAGGCCGCGGCCCAATCTACGAATCGGGGCCTCAAAGGCCCCCGGGGCGGGAACGGGCTCGCGGGTCCGTTCGAAGGAGTTCGACCCACTCTCGGTTCCTGGACAGATCATCGATCCCCAGATCCTCTCTCTCTGACCGACGCCCTCGCTCAGGCCGCCTTGTACTTCGCTCCGGGAATTTCCACGCCCGCCGTCACGTACAGCCATAGCCGCACCAGAAGCTGACGCGCCAACGCCACGATCGCCATCCGCTTGATCCTTCCTTTCATCCTCAGTCGCGGTCCCCACTTCAGCGCCAGCGCGCTCTGGGGTTGCCATCGGATCCACATCCACGCCAGTTCGATCAGCGTTTTCCGCAGGAACGGTCGCCCCGCCTTGTCAATCGAGAGAATCTGACCTCCGCTCCCGCTCAGCCGCGGTTGCGGCGTCAGTCCCACGAACGATCCGATCCGTCTCCCCGAGGTGAACCGATTCCAGCTCCCGAACTCCGACGTCAGCGATTCCGCCGTGATCAGGCCGATCGCCTTGAGCTTCGCCAGGCGGCGCTCGGGAGACTCCTCCGGCCGCTGTTCGTGTCGCACCTTCAACTCCTTGTTGATCTCCGCGAGCCGCCTCTGGAAGTGATTCAGCGTCTCCACCTCGCGTCGCATGTACTTCACCACCTCCTCCGGCACCTTCTTCCCGTCTCCCGTCTTCCATTCTCCGCTTTGCGCCAGTTCCGCTTCCCACCACTTCCGGGTTCGCGGCGCCACTGTCAGGTCGATCCCGTACAGCCGCAGCTTCGATCCCAGCCGGTTCGAGTGTCGCGTGCATTCCCGAACGATCTCGTCCCGTTCCCGGGTCAGTTCCCGTCGCCCCTCGTCCTCCAGCGCCAGCGGCCGCACCACGCTGAAGCACCGCTGATCCCCTCCTTCGTACCGCCGCAGTTCGCTCACCAGCTTGATGGCGTCCAGACGATCCGTCTTCCGCTCCCGTCCCGGCGGCCGTTTCAGCGTGTGCGGCGCCACGATCCGGTTCTCCATCCCCCGCTCCCGCAGCCACCGGTCCAGCCACACCCCGTACCGCCCCGCCTCGTAGATGCACACCACCTGCTCTCCCCGTTCCTTCTCCGCCTTCAGCCACTTCTCCAGCACCTCAAGCTTTCGCGCCTGCGTCCCTCGAAGCGTCCTCACCGACGGCTTCTCGTCCTCCTTCCTCCACACCCCCACCTTCCAGTCCTTGTCCGCGAGCTCCAAAGAGGCTAAAGTAGTCATGGGCCACGTCTCCCTTTCGAGGGACCTTGGTGCTCTCGAGCCCCTTGGTGCTCCCAAGGGGCCGAACACCGTATCTCCCGGGGGGAAGTATACGTCTTCCCCCCGGGCGTGGCTCATGTCATCTACGACCGCCGACCGTAGGGGTCGGGGCCCCGCGGTCGTCTGTGCAGGAACCCTCTCTGGCCGCACCCCTCGCCTCGTCGACACCCCAGTCATCTCAGCGAGAGGTGGCGATTGCTCCCTCCGACCGCTATGATGCCCGGCTCCATGACGAC
>CAYHQZ010000442.1:1506-1827 GCA_964358555.1 uncultured Planctomycetia bacterium | reverse complement strand
TCGAAGGCCTCGGAGTCGGACACCGTCCGGACCTCGTCGAGCAGATCCCGGCGCAATACGGCCGGCACGAATCCCGCTCCGATCCCCTGGATCTTGTGCGAGCCCGGGGGCCTGCCCGAAAGGACCGCGCTCGTCTCGGGCTCGAGGCCGATGATCCGGACGGCCGGGTTCGCCCGCTTCAGCACCTCGCCCACGCCCGTGATCGTCCCGCCCGTCCCGACGCCGGCGACGAAGGCGTCCACCTTCCCTCCCGCGTCGCGCACGATCTCGGGGCCGGTCGTCCGGCGGTGGATGTCGGGGTTCGCGGGGTTCTCGAACTGC
>CAYHQZ010000442.1:0-1496 GCA_964358555.1 uncultured Planctomycetia bacterium | reverse complement strand
CACGATCAGCCGGTATCCCTTCACGGCGGCCACCAGCGCCAGCCCCACCCCGGTGTTGCCCGACGTCGGCTCCACGAGCAGCCCCCCCGGCTTCAGCTTCCCGTCCCGCTCGGCCGCCTCCACCATCGAAAGCGCGATCCGGTCCTTCACCGACCCGCCGGGGTTCATCTGCTCGCATTTCGCCAGAACCGTGGCGGCACCGGCCGGGACGACCTTCTGCAATCGCAGCAGCGGCGTGTTTCCGATCCGCGAGAGGACGTTGTCGATGGGCATGGGCTTTCTCCTGCCCACGACCTTACCCGAGCCGGGGCGGAGGGGGAACCCCGGCGTTTCAGCCTTCCCTATCCCTCGACGAGGCTTCGGCCCGACATCGCGCCCGGGGATTTCAGGCCCATAAGATCGAGGACGGTCGGGCCGAGGTCGGAAAGGCGGCCGGGGCGCATCTTCGCGCCGAGCCGGGCGTCGTCGGCGAGGATGAGATGGACCGGGTTCACCGTGTGCGCGGTGAAGGGGTCGAGGGTCCGGAGGTCGACCATCTTCTCCGCGTTGCCGTGGTCGGCCGTAACGAGGGCCGCGCCTCCCGCCCGGCGCGTCGCCTCCACGATCCGCCCGACGCAATCGTCCACGACCCGGACGGCCTTCAGGGAGGCCTCCCAGATCCCGGTGTGGCCGACCATGTCGGCGTTCGCGAAGTTGAGCACGATGAGGTCATAGCGGCCCGACTCGATCCGCTTCACGGCCTCGGCCGTCACCTCGAGGGCGCTCATCTCGGGCTTCAGATCGTAGGTCGCGACCTTCGGGGAGGGCACGAGGACCCGATCCTCGCCCTCGTAGGTCTTCTCCTCGCCGCCGTTGAAGAAGAAGGTGACGTGGGCGTATTTCTCGGTCTCGGCGATCCGCAATTGCCGCTTGCCCGAGCGCGCGACGATCTCCCCCACCATCTCGCGCAGCGGCTCGCTCTTGATCGCGGCGGGGATGGGCAGGTCCTCCTCGTAGGGGGCCATCGCGGCGAAATACGGAAGGATCTCCTTCGGCCGCGCGAAGCCGTCGAAGGCGGCGCCTTTCAGGACGAAGGACCGGGAGATCTCGCGGGCGCGGTCCGCCCGGAAGTTGTAGAAGAAGATCGCGTCGTTCGAAGTCATCCCGGGATACGGCGGGTTGCGCCGGATCACGGTCGGAATCACGAACTCGTCGGTCTCCTCGCTTGCGTAGCAGGCCTCCAGCAGGCCGGTCGCGGAATCGGACAGGCGGCCCTCGCCGAGCGCGATCGCGCGCCAGGCCACTTCCACGCGGTCCCAGCGCTTGTCTCGATCCATCGCGTAGAACCGCCCCATGACCGTCGCGATGGCGCCGAACCCGAGGGATTCGATTTTCCGCTCGAGGCTCCGCACGTACTCGAGGCCGCTCGTCGGCGGGGTGTCGCGGCCGTCGAGGAAGGCGTGGACGAAGACGCGCTTCATCCCCTCCGCGCGGCACATGTCGAGGATGGCGAAGAG
>CAYHQZ010000441.1:0-1840 GCA_964358555.1 uncultured Planctomycetia bacterium | reverse complement strand
CGGTGTTTTCCGGGCCGGGTACGGCCGAGGCGGGCCTGCCCCCGGACAGGCTGCTGGGGGTTGCGCTCCTGGTGATGGATGCGTCGCAAACGCTGTTTCCGATTCTGACGCGAGACAGCGTTCCGACGCGGACTGCCGAAACGGTTCTGGTGCGCCGCGATGGCAATGATATCGTCTTCTTCTCCCCGCTACGCAACGTCCCGGCGGGTTCCCCGACCTTCCGATTCTCCTTTGCCACAGCTCCCCTCCCTGCGCGCGCGGCATTGGAAGGACGCGCGACTTCTGTGGAGTCCACCGACTACCGGGACGTTCCCGTGCTGACGGCAACGCAGCACATCCCGCTCACCGGCTGGGGGCTGCTTCGCAAGATCGACCGTGAAGAAGCCTTGGAAGAGT
The DNA here is from genome assembly GCA_964358555.1 of uncultured Planctomycetia bacterium. Classification (GTDB taxonomy): domain Bacteria; phylum Planctomycetota; class CAYHQZ01; order CAYHQZ01; family CAYHQZ01; genus CAYHQZ01. The sequence continues at coordinate 1,444 of CAYHQZ010000441.1, read as the reverse complement.
TTCGTCACCGAGCGATCGTCGAGGGGCTGGCAGCGGGCCTTTTAGTACTCCTCCTCGGCGGCCTTCTCATGTTCCATCGCCGGCACGTCCTGACGCGCGTGCTGGAGCGGGAAGAGAAGAAGTTCCGGGCGCTTTTGGAGTCGGCGCCCGATGCGGTGGTCATCGTCGACAAGGAGGGCAAGATTGTCCTCGTCAACGCGCAGACGGAGAAGTTATTTGGGTACAAGCGGGAAGAGTTATTGGGGCAGCGCGTCGAGACTTTGGTTCCCGAGCGCTTCCGGAGCCGGCATCCGGGACACCGCACCGGCTTCTTTGCCGATCCCCACGCAAGGCCGATGGGGGCGGGATTGGAGCTGTACGGATCGCGCAAAGACGGGACGGAGTTCCCCGTGGAGATTAGTCTCAGTCCCTTGGAAACCGAGACGGGCGTGCTGGTTTCGAGCGCCATCCGCGACATCACCGAGCGCAAGCGTGCGGAAGAGGAATTACGTCGTCTGAACCGGGCGCTCCGCACGCTGAGCGAGTGCAACCAAGCGATGGTTCGCGCCACGGAAGAATCGCAACTGCTGCAGGAGGTCTGCGAAATCCTGGTGGAGGAGGGCGGCTACCGGATGGCCTGGGTCGGCTACGCCGAGCAGGACGAGGCCAAGAACGTGCGGCCCGTCGCCTCCGCGGGCAGCGAGGAAGGGTACCTGGAGACGGTCAAGATCACCTGGGACGACAGCGAGCGTGGCCGCGGTCCCACCGGCGTCGCCATTCGAGCCGGGCAGCCTCAGATGGCCCGGAACCTCCGCGAGGACCCGCTTTTTGCTCCCTGGCGCGAGGAAGCCGTGCGCCGCGGTTACAACTCCTCCATCGCGCTTCCTCTCAGCGTGGAGGGCCGATGTGTCGGTGCATTAATGCTCTATTCCGCGACGGTCGACTCCTTCGACGTGGAGGAAGTCAAACTCCTCACCGAGCTCGCTAACGATCTCGGTTACGGCATTCAGGGATTGTGGACGCGCGCCGAGCGCCAGCGGGCGGAGGAGGCCCTTCGCGAAAGCGAAGCTGGCCTCGCGGAGGCGCAGCGGATTGCCCACGTGGGAAACTGGGAATGGGACATTGTCAACGACCGGGCATGGTGGTCCGACGAGATGTGCCGCATCTTTGGCGTCCACCGGGAGAAACTCGCACCCACGCTGGAAGCCAGCCTGCGATTCATGCACCCCGAGGACCGAGGGTTAGTCCAGGCCTCCTTGCAGGAGGCCTTCCGTGGGGAAAAACCATACAGTATCGACCACCGGATCGTCCGCCCGGATGGCGCCGAGCGCTATGTACACGCGGAAGGAGAGGTCTTCTTCGACGAAGCCAATAACCCGGTCCGCATGGTGGGGACCGTGCAGGACATCACCGAACGCAAGCGGGCGGAGGAAACGTTACGGCACAGCGAAGAACACTTCCGTTC
>CAYHQZ010000440.1:0-1843 GCA_964358555.1 uncultured Planctomycetia bacterium | reverse complement strand
CCGAAATACCAGAACAAGGACATCGGCCTGACCGTGAAGGCAGTTACCTACGAGGTTTCGTGGTATTTCCACGCGGATCCCGGAAAGGGCGTGATTGTCTCGAAGATCGAGCCGGGATCCCCCGCGGCCATCGCCCGGATCCGGACGTTCGAATTCATCGTCGCCGCCGACGGCCGGCCCGTGGACGGTCCCGCCGCGTTCCGGGGCATCCTCGAGAAGGCCCTGGCGGATCGGCGCGAGTCCGTCAACCTGACGGTCGTCAACATCCTCGGAAAGAGCCGGTTCGCCGATCTCAAACTCGCGAAGCCTCCGGGAAAAGGGGCCCCGTAGGGGCTTCCCGATGCCCGCGCGCGTCCGCGTGAAAATCTGCGGCGTCACGTCGCCGTCGGACGCCCGGCGAATCGCGGAGGCGGGCGCCGACGCGATCGGGATCGTGTTCTGGCCGAAAAGCCCCCGATTCGTGACGCCGAGGCGTGCCCGCGAGATCGTCCGGGCCCTGCCGCCCTGGGTGGCCGCCGTGGGGGTGTTCGTCGACGAGGACGCATCCGCAATCGCCGCCGTCGCCCGGATGGCGGGTCTTTCGGCCTGCCAGCTCCACGGCGACGAGCCGCCGGCCGTCGCACGATTGCTCTCCGCCTGGAAGGTCCTCAAGGCCTTCCGGGTCCGTGCCGCCGCCGATCTTTGTCGCGTCCGCGCGTACCCGGCCGACGCCTACCTCTTCGACGCCCGCTCCCCGCGCGGCCCCGGCGGGACCGGCGAAACCCTGCCCTGGCGGATCCTCCGGGGAAGAAGTTTCGGACGCCCCTTCGTCCTCGCCGGCGGCCTCGATCCGGACAATGCAGCCTTGGCCATCCGGGTCGCGAATCCCTGGGGCGTGGATGTCTCGTCCGGCGTGGAAAGCCGTCCCGGCCGCAAGGACATGGGCAAGGTCCGCGCCTTTCTCGAGGCCGTCGCGTCCGCTTCGGCCCGTCAGCCCCGCACGGGAATGCCGTAATCGCGCTCGAGCAGTTCCAGGAGATCCCAGAAATTCCGGATCCGGTGATCGGGCCGGGTCCGGCCCCGATCGGACTCGTGCTTGCTTCCGGCCCTTTGGACGAGGACGGTGGTCATGCCCACATGATTCGCGGGGTCGATGTCCATCCGGGGATTGTCCCCGATCATCATGGCGCGGGCCGGCGGAACCCGCACGAGATCGCAGGCCTTCCAGTAGAGCTTGGGGTTGGGCTTTGAAATGCCGACCTGGTCGGAGATTAGGAAGGCCTGGGAATCGAAGTAGGGCAGGAGACGCAGCCGCACGAGCTTCTCGGCCTGCTTGACCTCGAGCCCGTCCGTGACGATGCCGAGGGTGACCGAGGTCTTCGAGAGGGCCCGGAGAACCTCCTCGACGTCGTTGTAGGGGCGGAGCTGGCGGAATTTCGTGTCGTGATAGGCGACGATGCCCGCCGCGACGATGACGGCGGGATTCGTGCCCCTCCAGACGCCGCGCGGAACGCGCAGGAGGAGCTTCTCGAAATGATGAGGATGGTTCGAGGAGAACTCCTCGATGACCTCCTTGAGCTCGCGGAGGCAGGCCTCGCGGGAGAGCCGGAGGCCCGCGGCGCGCATCGCGTCCACGGAGGCCTCGCGGGCCGCCCGGGCGAATTCGGTCGTCGAATAGAGGGTGTCGTCGATGTCGAAGAAGATCGCCTCGAGGACGGGCCGTTTCCGCATGGCCCGAGTGTACCCGATTCGGCAGGGGAGGGGATCGTCGCGCCGGGTCTGAACCGGGGCGGGTTGATAGGGTGAAGGGGGGGGGGTCACCGGCGGCGGGAGCAGCAAAGGGGACAACCCCAGGGGGCCCACG
>CAYHQZ010000439.1:0-1850 GCA_964358555.1 uncultured Planctomycetia bacterium | reverse complement strand
GTCGAGGCGGGAGAGCCGCGTCGGCGGGCCGCCGGGGAGGGCGGCGAGGGTTGGGTCGCGGAGCGTCACGATCAGGACAAGGTGGCGCGGCGATAGGCGCCCGAGGGACTCGAGCATCAGCTGGGCGGTGATCGTGTCGATGAAGTCCGTCAGGAGGACCACGAGCGACCGGCGCTGGAGGCGGACCGAGAGCTCCGCGAGGCCGAGGGTGAAATTCGTCTCGACGGGTGCGCCGGAGAGCCCCGCGCAGAGCCGCTGCAGGCGGGGGAAGGCCGAGACCCCGGACTCCGGCTCCCCGTAGGCCCGGACCCGATCGTCGAACGCGAACAGGCCGACCCGGTCCCCGGAGCGCAGTCCCGCGTAGCCGAGCAGCAGTCCTGCGTGGATTGCGTGGTCCAGCTTCGGGATCCCGTCCATGGGCTCGTCCATCAGGCGCCCCGTGTCGAAGGCGAGGACGATCCGCCGGTCCCGCTCGGCCCGGAACTCCTGGCAGATGAGATGGGCGTGGCGCGCGGAGGCCTTCCAGTGGATGGCCCGCGGGTCGAGGCCGGGGGTGTATTCGCGGAGGGACTCGAACTCGGATCCCGTGCCCCGGTATCGCTGGCTGCGCCGGCCCCCGAGAAACTCGCGCGACGTGAAGAACCGCAGCGCCGCGCCCCGGACCGCCCGGAGGTTTAAGACCACGGCGAATTCGCGGCCCAGGTGGATCCGCGCCGTTCGGCGGACGAGTCCGAGGGGGCCGGTCCACCGCAGCCACACGGTTTCCGCGCGCCGGATTCCCCGCCGGCCGGGCTTCAGGGGGAATTCGAACCGGGCGGGCCGGCCGCCTTCGATCCGCGCCGTCCGGACGGGCGCGGGCGCGAGGTGCTCGCCTAGGTCCGCGACCGCCTCGATCAGGGCCTCGGGATCCTCGGGTCCCGCGGAAACCTCGACGAACAGCGTCTCCGTCTCGCCGAGGAACATCGTGTCGGGGGCTTCCGACCGGACCCGGATGCGCCGCCTCGAGAGGCCGAGGAGGGCGTCGAGGAGCAGCGAGATTGCGAAGACCGCGACGAACGCGAGCCACGCCGGCCACAGCCACGCCCCCGCGAGCGCGGGCACCACGGAGAGCGGCAGCCCCGCGAGGAAGACGAGGACGGCGCGGAAGGTCGGGGTCATCAGCGGGGGGCGGGGATGCTTTCGAGAACCTGCCGGACGACGTCCTCCGTCGTGATCCCCTCGATTTCGGAGCCGGGGGCGAGGACGAGGCGGTGGCGCAGGGCGGGCAGCGCCAGGGCTTTGACGTCGTCGGGTATCACGTAGTCGCGGCCCTGGAGGGCCGCCACCGCGCGGGACGCGAGGGTAAGCATGCTCGAGGCGCGCGGAGAGGCGCCGAACTGGATCGCGGCGTGCGTCCGTGTCGCGCGCACGATGTCGACGATGTAGTCGGCCACGGGGTCGGCGACGGGAAGCGCCGAGACGGCCGCGCGCATCGCCTCGATGGTCCCCGCCTCGACGACGGCCTTCGCGCCGGCGGCCTCCAGGTCGGGCATGCCCCCGCGGGCGCCGTGCAGGCGCACAATTTCCCGCTCTGCTTCGCGGTCCGGGTAGCCGACGAGGATCTTGAAGAGGAAGCGGTCGAGCTGGGCCTCGGGCAAAGGATAGGTCCCCTCCTGCTCGATCGGGTTCTGGGTCGCCAGGACCATGAAGAAGCCTCCGAGGGAGTGGTGCTGGCCGTCGAGCGTGACGTGGCGCTCCTGCATCGCCTGGAGGAGCGCCGACTGGGTCTTCGGGGGCGTCCGGTTCACTTCGTCCGCGAGGAGGACCTGCGTGAAGATCGGGCCCTTCGTGAGGCTGAAGCGCTGGGACTG
>CAYHQZ010000438.1:0-1856 GCA_964358555.1 uncultured Planctomycetia bacterium | reverse complement strand
TCTTTCGGATTTCCCAGGCTCGCCGACCAGCCGCCGTCGACCACGATCGTCTGCCCCGTCATGTAGCCGGCGGCGTCGGAAGCCAGGAACAGCACCGCACCCCGGATGTCGGCCGGCGCGCCGAACCGCCCCATCGGGATGCGTTGCAGGTTGGAATCCCTAAGGGCCTTTCTCCCCATGAGGTCCTCCGTCATCCGTGTCCGGATCCTGCCCGGCGCGACCATGTTCACCTGGACGCCGTGCTCCGCCAGCTCGACCGAAACGGACTTGAGGAACTGGGCCATCCCGCCCTTGCCGGCGGCGTAGGCAGAGATGTTCCTGATCCCGAATTCGGCAGCAAGGGAGGTGATGCCGACGACCTTTCCGGATCCGGCCCTCGTCATGGCCGCTAGGAAATGCCTGCAGACGAGGAACGTCCCGTTCAGGTTCGCGCCGAGCACCTCGTTCCACTCCCTCCCCGAGAGCTCGAGAAACGGTTTCCTCTTCTGCCTGCCCTGGGCCAGCACGAGGATGTCGATGCGCCCGTGCGCGCCGAAAAACGTCTTCGCGGCCCGTTTCACGCTTCCCTCGGACGACGCATCCATCCGCAGAAAGGACAGGTTGCCGCCTTTCCGGATCAGCCCGGCGAGCCGGGGCGAAGCGGTCTTCCCCGCGCGGCCGGCGACGACCACCCTGGCGCCCGACTCCAGGAGGCCGATCGATATCTCTTCGCCGATGGACCCCGTGCCGCCGACGACGAGGGCGACCTTGCCCGCCAGGTCCACGCGGATTCCGGCGTCAGTACTTTTTCTCATGCCTTCCCCACCATGCGCATTTCGTCCAGCCGCCGTCGATGACGATCTGCTGCCCGTTGATGTGCCTTGCCTCCTCGGAAACCAGGTAGGCGACCAGGGACGCCACGTCTTCCGGTTCCCCGATGCGCGCGTTGGGGGTCCGCCCGGTCATGCCGGCCTCCACGTCGGGGCTCTGGGACAGGAACCACGACGTCCTCGGCGTGCGTATGGGGCCGGGGGCGACGCAGTTGACCGTAACCCCGTAACATCCCCATTCCACCGCCAGCGCCCGCGTCAGTCCCTCCACTCCGGATTTCGCAGCGTTGTAGGCGGCACGGTTCGGATAGGTTGCGACGTTGTGGAAACTGGTAAGGTTCACGATCCGGCCGTACCGTTTTTCCACCATCCCGGCTCCGAACGCTTTGCAGCACAGGAACACCCCGTCCAGGTCCGTGTCGAGAACCGACCGCCACTCCCGGTATCCGAGCTCCTCCGTCTTCCCCGCGGCCGCCGGGGCCGCGGCGCAGGTAACGAGGATGTCGATCTTACCCGTCCTCTGCAGGATCGTCTCTCCGACCCTCCGGACTTCCGATTCATCCCGCACGTCGCACACGTTCCACCGTACTCTCGCCGATCCCGCGTCGAGGTTCTCCGCGACCTTCTTCACGTTCCCCCCGGTCCTGGCGACAAGCTCAAGGCTCGCCCCCTGGCGGAACAGCCTCCCGGCAATCGCCGCCCCGATGCCGCTTCCGGCGCCCGTCACCACGGCGACTTTTCCATCAAGATTCGTCATGTCCAATCCTTTGAACGGAGTATCGCGTTTCCGGTTCAAACCCCGCTTCCCGAAGTAAAACAGGCAATCTGGGTCGATCCATTGTCGGTCCGTTTCGCCAGAATGTCGAAAGCGTTCTTGTAGGGATTCGGAACCCGATGAGCCGGAGCGTTTCCCCCGAAGCTGCCGACCTTCCTCAAATGAAATCCGAATTCGCCAAAAAAGGCCAGCAGGGATTCGCGGGTATAGAGAATGACATGTTCCAGCGGGAGAAAATGTTCCCAGTTTTCCCTCAGGGCTTCCGACAGGAT
>CAYHQZ010000437.1:0-1861 GCA_964358555.1 uncultured Planctomycetia bacterium | reverse complement strand
ATTCTTCAGCCACAATAGGCATTACCTGTTTAACCTGACAAGATTTGCCTTTCCACATGGCATTATAGCGTATCACAGGCGGGCCGTCGGATTCCACTGTCCGGCCACGCGCGTCTGGACCAGTTTCTCCGGCACCAGGATCGAGCATTCCTTGAGCAGGATCGCGATATGTTTCCCGAGGCCGATTTCTTCTTCCCGGGGTTCCATGGGGGGGGCTATTTTCACAAAGATTCAGTACGGTATGCGGCGATCTGACGGCAAGGTATATTGTGCTCCCCGTAATAACCCCGGAAACTTAACCTCCAGGGACGTTCTTAAACTTTTTAATCGCCCTTCGTTTTGAAAGTGGTTTGTGACCTCTCGGCTGGAATAATCTCCGGTCCCAGATGACAGGCTCGGCCCGGGTGTACGTGATTTTACGGAAATCCGCATGCGCGGGATGAATGAGCACGTTGCAATCTCCCCTTGCGACAACGGAAGGGACGACGAGGACGGCTGTCCGCTTTTCCAGAAGCCATTTGTCGCCGTAGGCGCGGCTTGCCGAAAAATCCGGGAGATCCCATCCCGGGACATCCGAGGCCGTTATCTCCTCGATGTCGATCGCGGGGATGTCGATGGCGATCCAACGCTGGTTCTTCGGAATGCTGCCGGTCCCGGCATGGGCCAACCGCTCCAGCATGGCGCATGCATAGGAAGCGGAGGCGTAGATGGCGGCGTGCCCCGGGGAACTCCAGCGCGCGCCGTACAGCAGCGCACCCGTTCCGTTGTAAATCGGATGACGAATGTCGGCGATGCGCCAGGCGCGGAGCGGCCCCTTACGCCGGGAGGCCATAGAAGAGCTTCCACAGAAGTTCTTCTACCTGGCGCGCCCCCAGCTCGGCATGGGAAGCCTCCAACGGGGTCTTACCGTTCAACTCGGGGTGCGGCCTCGCCAGGAACCTCTTGGCCTCCTCCGCGTCGCCCCAAACGTGCTCCGCAGTGGCGATGACGCGTGCGAGACGTTCGGTCTTCTCGCTCTCCTCCGGCTTGAGGTTTTGTTCCCGGCGCTTGTAGGTGGCTGCGGGAACAATTCGGCACATGACCTCGCGCTGTTCCTTGGGGCTGCTCACGACACGCACCACGCAATGCCGCAAGGCCGATTTGGGAAGCCCGCGGGAGACGATCTCGGTCAGCTCGTGCAGCGTACGGACCGGCCTTTTAAGGCCCATTACATCGGCAATCTTCCTGGCTGAGATCATGATCCGCCTCCGACCCATGGCGTCATTTGATACCCATTATAGGCTCATTTGAAATTATTCTCAAGTTGCTTTACCGACGCCCCGATCAAAATATCGTGAACGCCAGGCCGGCGACCCGCTCGCTCCGAGATGACCGCCGACTTGATCACGACTCCTGGCGGGATGTAGCCCCGCTCCTTCAGCCCTCTCCCTGGAGCGCCCACCGGGCAAAGGCGAGGAAGTCGTCGAGGTGTTCGGTGACGATGGCCTGGACGATGCGGAGGTTGAGCGCCTGGTAGTCGTGGACGGCGACGTTGCGGAAACCGACCATCCTGGCCATCTTGGCGGCCAGGACCGGGTCGAGGCGGCCCGCCCCCGCGAGCATCGAGAAGGCATCCCGGCTTTCCTGCGGCACGCCGAGGCGATGCACACGAACACGATGCATGGCCAGGTCGATCGCGGCCTCGCAGGCACGCTGCAGATTCAGGATGATGGCGTCCTGCCGGGTCTGGTCCCGGAAGAGATTGGCCTCGTCCCCGGCGTACTCTTCGCGGACGCGGGCCACGCACCGTTCGAGGATGGCGGCCTTGTTGATGCTTACGTCATCGACCATAAACGGTCCCCTCCCGGCGGACCTGGTCCAG
>CAYHQZ010000436.1:0-1877 GCA_964358555.1 uncultured Planctomycetia bacterium | reverse complement strand
CCAGGCGCGGCATCCCGGCAAGGTGGTCTGCGCCCGCGGATGCAGCGACTGCTGCCGGGGACTGTTCGACGTCTCCCTCGCCGACGCCGGTCTCCTTCGCGAGGGTCTGGCCGGCCTGGACGCCGCCGCGCGGCGGGACATCGAGGCCCGTGCCGGCGCGATCCTGGAACGTCTGGGGGAGACCCGTCCGGACCTGGACGGCCGGACGCCGCGCGAGATCGACGACCTCTGCGACGCGCTCGGCCCGGTGGAGTGCCCGCTGCTGGCCCCGGACGGCGCGTGCCGCCTCTACGAGCACCGCCCCCTTCCCTGCCGCCTGAACGGCGTGCCGATCGTGGATGCCGCCGGCGGGGTCGTCTTCCCCGGGGACTGCCCCAGGTGCTCCCTCCGGCCGGAGGAGGCGCCGCCGATCGACTACGCCCGCTTCCGCCGCGACGAGCGCCGGATCCTCCGCCGCCTGCACCCCCGCCAAAGCGGGGTCACCCTCCTCATCCCCCAAGCCGTATGGGAAAAAAGATAAGTCAGACCGTCTGATTTATGGCTCTTCCGGAAATTGCGTAGTTCCATCGCTATCCGACCAGTTCATACCGGGCCTCGTGGATCGCGTATATCTTAAGCTTGAAGAACTCACGGTCCCTGAACCCGTAGGCTTGCCGCTGCATCGTCTTGATCTTGTTGTTCGTGCCCTCCAGCGGCCCGGTCGAGATCTCGAAGTCGTACCAGGCCAGGATGCCACGACGATGCGTTTTCAGTAGCTTTGCGAAGTCGATCAGGGGCTTCATCCCGGAGGCCTTCGCGCGCCGACACCAGTCGGTGAGGAACACCCCCGCCCGGCGCTTGCCGGATTGGTTCCATAGTTGCCTCAGGTCTTCCTTGAGGTAGTAGGCCAGCGCAAGCGGCTCATTGAGCTTGAGGGCTTCTTGGAGGCGCTTCTTCTCGTCCCTCTTCTGGTCGAGATTCTCCGGGTTCTTCAGCAGCAGCCACCGCGCCCCTTTCAAAACCTTCTTTTGCTGCCGGGTCGTGACCTCGTGGTACAGGTCCCGGCGGATTTCCGAGAGCTTCTCGTTGAAGAGCTTGATGACATGGAAGTGATCGAAGACGATTTGTGCTTCCGGGAGATTGTCGGTCACGGCCTTGATGTAGGCGGCCGACATGTCCATGGCCACGGCCTGAATGTGCGCCCGGGAGGGCCGTAGACGCCTCCAGAAGGGCCCCAGAGCTTCTACTCCCTTGCCTTCCCCCACGAAAACGACGGCTCCGCTTTCGAGATCCAGCACCACCGTCAGATAGCGATGACCGTGTCCGACTGAAATCTCGTCGATGGCGATCCGGCGCAATCCCCTCAAGCGGGGCTTTCGGAACCGGCGTTGGAGGTATTCGCGCTGGATCTCCTTGATCACATCCCAGCTCACCCCCAAATGGTTGGCCACGTCCTGGATCGTCATGTGGTGGGACAATTCCAAGGCATAGCGCGCGAACATCCTCGTATGCTGAACCCGGGGATCGGCGAATCCCAGCGAGATTTGGCGGATCGTGTCGCAGGAGGAACACCCCACGCGGGGCACCTCCACACTGATCCAGGTCTGCTTCTGGCCAATGGGCACGCTATGCAAGAGCCTCAAGACCTTCCCTTGCCCCGTCACGTCGGTACTTCCGCATCTCGGACACCGCATTCGGTCAGGCCCAGGGACTGCCTCAAAGACCACCCCTCCAAGCCAGTAGTTCGTCCTCTGATACTCGTACCCCTTCATCCCAAACGCTTGGTACAATAGGGTCGTGGACATGGGTTGCCCTCCATCTGAAACTCTTCACAAGTCCAGATGTGGCAATCCATTCCACACTTCGTCACGAAAAACTACGCATTAACCGGAAGAACC
>CAYHQZ010000435.1:0-1878 GCA_964358555.1 uncultured Planctomycetia bacterium | reverse complement strand
GAAGGTCCTCGACGTGGGGGAGATCCCGGGTGCGGAGGGGCGGGGGCGCGGGAGGGGGAGGACCGGCGGACCCTCGGCGCGGTGTTCCTGGGGGCCCGCCCGGAGGCGTCCCGCGCCCGCCGCCTGCTCCGGGTGACCCCTTCCCGGCGATGAGCCGGACCCGGCGGGGCCGAAATCCCCTTGCGCGGGCCGCCGGTCGTGCCTATCTCTACTGTCTTAACTATGGCGCTCGGATGGCGGCGCGGCGATCGTCGTGGAGAATACTCAGGGACCGCTTGAGCATTGTCAAGGGACGCGGAGGGGCCACCTCGCCCAGCGCGGACCAGTGATAGAGGCGAGCCGATTCGGTGCGCCGCAGGATGCGGGTGGTCCTGGAGGCCAGGAGCCGGAAGGTCGGGCGCTCAAGCCGAAGCCGTCGCCGCACGATTTCGGCCACGCGCTGGACCGTGACGCCGGATGTTTTTTTCCCCCAATCGGCGCTGGGTGAGCGTCAGGTACCAGAGCGCCAAAAGGCTCAGGGTGATGTGATGGTTCCACCCGATCCAGGAGCGGACCTCGTAATGGTCAAGTCCCGCTTCGCCCTTGCCGCGCTGGAAGCATTCTTCGATTCGATGGCGCTGGCCCGCGACCCGGACCAGCGTTTCGATCGGAATCGAGGGATCGGCGTTCGAGAGCCAGCATTTCCATTCCGTCGTCGCCCCGACGCTGCGGGTGACCAGCAGCCGCTCCTGCGGACCGATCCGTGTTCGGAGTTTCGCTTGGACCGGGACGCTGAGCGCGTCAACCTCCAGGGGGCCTTGCTCTCCGTCGGCCACCCGCACCCGTGTCCAGGCCGAGTCCGGACGAGCCTTCGCCCACGCCAGGGCCTGCTGAAACGGATGCTTCCGGCGGCCTTTGGGCAAACGACCTTCCAGAGGCCGTATCAGCGTGTTGGAGGGCACTTCCAAGACATACCGTTCGACGCGCCGGGTCAGCCGCCGACGGAACCACGCGGCGCGGCCGAATTCCGCATCCCCCGTGACCCACGCATGCGGAAACTGCGGAGAAAGGATCTTCAGCCGTTCGTCGGCGATGTGGGCGGTTGTCCGAAACCGCACGTCCTTGGGCACGCGGCACTTCTTCCGCCGCTTCGGGTCCCGCGTCCATTCGCGCGGCAAGTACAACTCCGCATCGACCAACGCGGCGCTCCCCAGCCCCACGTAGCCGATGAAGACCCCCAACTGGGAATTTTCCACCTTGCCCAGTCGGCCGCACCATTGGCGCTTCACGCCAACCGACTCGGTTCCCTTCTTGGGGAACGAGCTCGGATCGAGAATCAGGATCCCCTCCGGATCGCCGATCTCCTGGACCACGTGTCTTCGAAGCTCGGCCCGCACCGCCTCGTCCTTCCATCGCCCGATTCCGACGAAATACTGGATCCGCTGTCGGTCCACGTCGTGGTCGATCGCGATGGGCTCGGCGGTCTTGCGGGGCAGGTCGCTGAGTTGCCCCTCCAGGTAGATCCGGGCGGCCTCCGCTTGCTGGATATGGGAAAAGCAGGAGCGGTATCGCCGGAAGAAAAAGACCGGGCCGGAGACGCTGGATCGCAGGTCGGCGGGAGCCACCATCAGGTTCGACAGGATCGGCCACTTGAGCGATTGGGCGGCGTACCCCATGGACCCTCCTTACGGGGGTCTGGAGGGGGTAGGACGGCATTATACGGCGGTTGCCGCGCCGCCGGAAGGGGCTAAATTAAGACAGTAGAGATAGTGAGTTGAATATTCCTCGCGGGTTGCTAAATGTTTGCTGTATATAAAAAGCCATGGGAGCGGCCTCTGGCATTGAACCACGCCTCGGAGGAAGTTTTTCATGACCTCTCCGATGCCTTACCGGGTCGTC
>CAYHQZ010000434.1:0-1883 GCA_964358555.1 uncultured Planctomycetia bacterium | reverse complement strand
CACCCGTCTACCAGGCCACGTTTTCCCTGGACCCCGCCATCACCGACGCCGAGCCGGGGCCGGACCTTCGCGCCCGCGGATTCAAGCTAGACAGCGGCACGGCCAAGACGGATCTCTCGGTCACGCTCCAGGAAGAGGGCGCAGGATTCCAAGGCGAACTCCAGGTCCGGAAATCCCTCTTCGAGGAGAAGACAGCGGAACGGATGGCGGAGCGTCTCCGGACGTTTCTCGAGGCGGCGCTGGAAAACCCGGACCAGCCGGTGGGCAGGCTTCCCCTGATGCCGCCGGACGAGCGACAAAGGGTCCTCGTCGAGTGGAACCGGACGGAGACGGACTATCCGCGCGGATCCGACGTGCCGGCGCTGTTTTCCGAATGGGCCGCGCGCGCGCCCGGCGCGGAGGCGGTGCGGCAAGGCGACGCGTCCCTGACCTACGGGGAGCTCGAGCGCGAATCGAACCGCCTGGCGCGGCGCCTCCGCGCGCTCGGCGCGGGGCCGGGAACGACCGTCGCGATCTCGCAGACCCGATCGCTTTCGATGGTGACGGGGCTCTTGGGAATCCTGAAGGCCGGCGCGGCCTACGTCCCGGTGGACCTGGACGACCCGCCCGAGCGGCTGGCCTACCTGCTGGCGGATTCGGGCGCCATCGCGCTCGTCGCGGGCCCGGGGTCCGCGGCCCCGGCGGGAATCGGCCTCCCGGTCGTCTCGTTGGGCGGAGCGTCTTCCGGCCCGGACGGCGACGACTCGCCCCTCGATCGGAAGACGTCCCCCGAGGCCTTGGCGTGCCTCATCTACACCTCCGGATCCACCGGCCGCCCCAAGGGCGTCGAGGTCCTCCACCGCGGCCTCGTCCGGCTCGTCCGGAACACGAACGTCATCGATTTCCATCCCTCGGACGCGATCCTCGTGACGGCCCCGCTGACGTTCGACGCATCGGCGTTCCATGTCTGGGGGGCGCTCTTAAATGGCGCCCGGCTCGTCCTGCTGCCGCCGGAGCCGCCGTCCGCCGCCTCCATCGAGGAGAACGTCCGCGCGCACGGCGTCACGGTCCTGTGCATGGCCACGGGGTTGTTCCGCGAGATGGTGGACGCCGGATTGCCGGCGCTCTCCCTCCCTCGCTGCGTGCTCACCGGGGGCGAGACGCTTTCGGCCGCGACAGCCCGGCGCGCGCTCGAACGGCTCGCGACGGGCGCCGTTCTCGTCAACGCCTACGGCCCGACCGAGAACACAGTCATCACGACCTTCCACGCGATGCGCCCGGGCGACGACGTCCGCGACCTCGTCCCGATCGGATTGCCCGTCTCGAACACCCGCGTCTACATCCTGGACGCGAACCTCGAGCCCGTGCCGCCGGGAACGACAGGCGAGTTGTGCACAGCCGGCGACGGCCTCGCCCGGGGCTACCGGAACGACCCGACACGGACGGCCGGGCGGTTCGTCCCCGATCCCTTCGATCCGCGCCCGGGAGCAAGGCTTTACCGAACGGGAGACCTCGCGCGGTTTTGCGCCGACGGGACGATCGAATTCCTCGGCCGGCTCGACCGGCAGACGAAGATCCGGGGCTACCGGATCGAGCCTAGCGAGGTCGAAAGCGTCCTCTCGGAGCACCCGGACGTCGCCGCATGCGCCGTCGTCGCGCGGGCGTCGCGATCCAGCGATCCGACGCTCGTCGCCTACGTGGCGGCCCGGCCCGGGGCGGGCCGCGCGATCGAGCCGCTGCAGGCGCACCTGCGATCCCGCCTGCCGGCCTGGATGCAACCGTCGGCCGTCGTTTTCCTGCCGGCGCTCCCGCTCACGACGCGCGGAAAACTCGCCCTCGCCGCCCAGGCGGCGCCGCAGCCCCCCGCCCCCGGCGGGGCCGGCGCCGCCGACCTGCCCCGCCCC
>CAYHQZ010000433.1:0-1889 GCA_964358555.1 uncultured Planctomycetia bacterium | reverse complement strand
AAGAAGAAGGAGAAGAAGGAAACGGACGCGGAAGAGGTGAAGGAGATCCTCAGCGTGGTCGCGGAGAAGGTCCCCGCCCTCCTGAACAGCCTCGCGGACGTGCTCTACGGGAAGGAGCAGTCCGTGAAGCTGGGGCAGGCGGTCGCGGGCTTCTACAAGAGCCTGAAGGACAGCGGGATGACGGACGAGCAGGCGTACGCGCTGACGAAGCAGTACATGAGCGCGATGAACCTCGGCGGCATGATCGGCCAGGCGATGGGCGGCCGCGGCGGCGCGGGGAAGGGGATCAACGTCCAGATCGGCGAGAAGGAATCCGATGACGACGACGAAGACGAGGAGTGACCTAACCCTCCCAGTGGCGCTCGCGGCGATGGTCCCGATCCTCCTTCTGCGGCTCGGGCTCGTGTTCGTGCGCTTCAAGGTGAAGCGGCGCGGCGGCGTCCGTGCGTTCCGGACGGCGCTCCTTCGCGGCGGGATGCGACGCGAGGATGCGGACCGCTTGGCGGCGGAGTTCGAGTCGTACGGGCGCCTGCGGAGCTACCTGCCGGAGGGCCTGGGGCTCCGCGCGCTCCCGATCAGGTTTTGAAGGGACAGTTCACCGCGCGGACTTGGGCCTCCGAGGGCCTCGCCGTCTGCTGGAGCTCTTGCGCCCGGCGGACTTTGGCGGGGGGGTCCGCCCCTGCGGGCGCGGTCCGGCGCGTGCCTTCGCCCCGAGCCGGCCGAGGATCCGGCGCCGCACGGCGACCGCCTCCCGGCTTCCCGGATTGACCTCGAGGACGGAGTCGCAGAGCGCGAGCGCGGGGCGGAGACGGCCGGCGGCCTCCGCGCACTTCGCCCGGTTGAGGAGGATGAGGGGTTCGCGAACGAGCTTCCCGGCCCGGCGGAACGCCTCGTCCGCCTCCCGCGAACGATGGAGGGCCGCCAGGATCACGCCGACGTTGTTCGCCGCGGCCGCGCTCCCGGGGTCGAGGGCGAGGGCCCGTTCGCAGGCCGCGAGCGCGCCTTCGTCGTCGCCCTCCTTGTGGATCGCCGCCGCGAGGTTCGTCCACGCCTCCGGGTCGTCGGGGTCCGAGGCGGTCGCCGCCTCGAACGACATGCGGGCGTCCGCCCACCGGCCGAGCTCAAGCTCGAGCAGACCCTTCCAGTTCCAGAACCACGCGAAGTCCGGATGGGACGCGGTATGGTCCGCGAGGACGGACACGGCACCCGCCAAGTCCCCGGACGCCTCCCGCACGCGAGCGACGGCCGCGACGACGCGAGTTGCGTCCGGGTGCGCCGCGAGCAGGCGCGTCGCCTCCGCGGGCGCGTCCGGGTTCGCGATCACCTGGAGGGCGAGGAGCCGGCCGAGCCCCGCCACGGGACCCGCGCCCAGCGCGCGGGCCTTCCCGAACGCCGCCTTCGCCGCCTCTGGCTTCCCCTCGTCGAGCAGGGCGGTCCCGAGAGCGACGAGGTCGTTCGCACCCTCCCCGCGGGCGGACCGCCAGGCCTCGATCGCGGGGAGCCCGAGGTTCGCCAGGACGCGGGCGCGCAGGATCGGGGACAGAGACACGTCGGCGGGGACGGCGAGGGGCGCAGGCACCGGCTCGTCGCGGCCGAGGCGGGTCAGTACCGAGCGGCGGTTCGCGGCGGCGTCCGCGAAACCGGGGTCGAGGGCGAGGGCCTCGTCGAACGCGACGAGCGCCCCCTCGAACCGCCCGAGCCGGAGGAGTGCGGCCCCGCGATTGTTCCAAGCCGCGGCGATCTCCGGGCGGGTCGCGAGGATGCGGTCGTAGCACGCGAGGGCGTCCTCGAACCGGTCGTACTCGAGCACGTACAGAATCGGGGCAAAGGTCTCGGCCTTGACGATCTCGGTCTGCGCCGGCATCCGGATGATCGTCGGCTCGACATGT
>CAYHQZ010000432.1:0-1892 GCA_964358555.1 uncultured Planctomycetia bacterium | reverse complement strand
CTGCACGAATCTGAAGTGGAACAACAGAAACGGATCCCCGATCTTGTAGAGCGTCTTCCGGGTTGATCTTCCATCTTCGCCGAATGGCGTTTCCCGTCGCACATAACCAAGATCCACGAGCTGGACCAAGGGCCGCACCAGGCTCGTGGCGGGCTTACCCAGGCGCCCGGCTATCTCCGACAGCCGGTGACAGCCCTGGCCTATGACGGACAGCAGGGAATAGGGCTGAACAGCACTCCGCATGTCGTCCAGGAGCAGTCCCATCGGCTCCTCGTGGAGAACACCGTTTCGATCCAACACCAGTTCACGAATCGCCTCCTCCAACCCGTCGAACGGCGACGCCAGTTCCCAGTAGCGCGGCACGCCCCCCCAGACAGAATAGGCCTCGACCGCCTTGTCCCCCTTGAGCCCCATGCCGTCGCGGATCCATCCCGCCTTCAGGGGTTCAATCTTCAGAATCTCGAGCGCTCGTCCGTAGAGGGGCGCGGTTCTGTCCAGGACCAGCCCGTGCATCATCCGCTGCGATGAACCGCATAGGACCAGGTTCAAGTTCTTGGTCCCGGGCCGATCGATATACTTCTGCAGGATACTGGGCAACGCCGGAGACAGTTGGGCAAGGTAGGGAAACTCGTCGAGGCACAGCGAGATCCGCCGGTCGAGGCGCTCGTTGAGGTTCAGCAATAAGGAATCCCACGTGGCATAGCCGGCAGAGGAAAAATGCGGCACGGTCTTGTCGGCCTCCGCGGCCAGGTCCCGGATCTGCAGCGCAGGCTCTTTCTGGTCGGCCAGGTAGTACACGTCCTGGCCCGAGATCGCGTGTTGAAGGAGCGTGGACTTGCCGCAGCGCCGGCGGCCGTAAATGACCGCCAAGGCACCCCCGGGAGCGTTCATCGCCCGCCGCAGCCTCTTCTGTTCATCCGCCCTGTTGAGAAGACGTCCTGTCATGGGGAAGGTATACCTCTTCTATGCTTCACGAACATTATGTTTGTCAAACATAATATTTCCGCTTCCCTCACTCCCCGCTTACCTGCAACTCCCCACATTCGCCCGACTCGATGTCGTACTCCAATCGAAAGGCCGCCGGCCCGTCTCCTTTCGATCCGGCCGGCAGGGCTCGCCCGTCGGCCTCTCGGCCGTCGAGGCGCAAGAAGCTGCAGTAGATCCGTTTCCGGCCATCGACAATGATTCCCATGAACTGACGCCGATACTGGCCGAATTGCCCGGCCAGGGAAGGCGCCTCCCCCCGCAGAAAAACCATGATGCCGGGCAGCGCCTTGGCGACGTCCGACCGGGACGGCGTCCAGAACACGAGCCCTTCCCGTCCCACGACGCGCGCCGCGAAATCCGCCTTGTCCGAGGAGACGATCGTGTTGATCTCCACCGGCTCGGGCGCGGACGCGCAACCGGCCAGCAGGCAGCCGAGCAGAACGGCTAGCGCCTTAACCGTTCGCAACAGCGATGGAAAACAAGAAGACTTGAACACCAAGGCCGCCCCGAATAAGTCGGGGATCCGAGACTTCGGCTCAAAGGAAGCAAAGGGAAGGCCCGATCTTCGCTCCCTTTGCCTGCCCTGCAGCGTGCGCCTCGCTCTGCTGCTGGGCGATCTTCCGTTCAAATTCTTCTGGGTTGTGGGCGAAGCCCGCTCTGTGACTTGCGCTTTCATTATCTTCCCGCGAGGAACTGCTGCTTTCCATTCACGCCGTAGTCCAGATCGAGATCGTGTACGAGAAAGCCCACGAAGGAGGACGGCGCGGCACGAACTATTTCGCACACGTCGTCGTGAACTACACCGTCCCCTTCGCTCTCGCCCGTTGACGCGACCACCCACCACTCGATCCCCCAAGGCGGCCTCTCGGCCGCAACCAAGCTTTGTCGCGAGCTTTGTCGTGAGC
>CAYHQZ010000431.1:0-1909 GCA_964358555.1 uncultured Planctomycetia bacterium | reverse complement strand
CCGCCCATCCGACGGTCCGCCCCCCATGCCCGGTCCGGATCTCGCGGCGCTCGACGAGGACGGGGAACGATACCTCGGGGCCGGCGGACGCGACGCCCTCCACCGAACGGACGCGCGCAAGGACCGCGTCCATCCCGCCCGCCGCGAGCCGGCCCGCGACCGGGCGAAGGGTGACCTCGGCGTCCGTCTCCCGGATGGCGTCGCGCAGGTGGCCGCCGAGACCCTTCAGGACGGACGAGAACGTGATGAGGACCGTCATGCCGGCCGCGAGGAAGACCCCGACGAGGCCGAACGAAATCCAGCGGCGGGCGACGAAGCGGAACGCCAGGCGCGCGAGGGTGCCCATGGGGCGGCCCATCCTATCCGGCCGGGGGCGGAGCCGGGGGCGACGATACCTGCGAGGCGAGGCGCACGCAGGCCTCGATGACGGACCCAGGCTCCAGCGCCCGAAGGCACGTCAGATGATCGCAAGCGCGCTTCCGGCAAGGAGCACAGGGGACGTCCTTCCGGACGACTTCGACCCGCACCCCCCGCGGGGCGTAGATCTTCGGATCCTTCGGCCCGAAGACGGCAACCGTCGGCACGCCGAGCGCGGCGGCGAGATGGGTCGGTCCCGTATCCCCTCCAACGAACAGCGAGCCCTCGGAGAGCAGCGCCGCGAGGCGCTCGAGGCTCGGGGTCTCCGGCGCGACGATCGCCGCGCCGCCGCTGGCGGCCGCGACCGCTGCGGCGAGCGGCTCCTCCCCGGGCCCCCGTGTCACCAGGACCGAAAGCCCCAGGCGCTCGCGGATCCCGGCGGCGGTCCGGCCGAACCGCTCGGGGTCCCAGCGCTTGAAATCCCCGAACGCGGAGGCCCCCGGGTGCATGAACGCGATCCCGCGGGCGCCCGGCGCGGCGGCGGCAAGCCCGAGCCGGGCGGCTTCTCGCTCCGGCCCGGGGATCCGAAGGGCATCGAAACGCGGTTGCGTTGCCGGCGGCAGCCCCAGCCCGGAGAGCAGCGCCAGGTTCTGCTCGAGGCGGTGCAGCCCCGGCTTCGGCTCGACGCGGACGCCGTAGGAAAGCCACGATCCCTCCCGCGCCCGCGGAGACGAAAATCCAATCCGCGCGACGGCGCCGCAGAGGAACGTCGCCAGCGCGCTGCGGAAGTTTCCCTGGAAATCGAGCGCGGCGTCGAAGCCTTCGCGGCGGATCCCGCGGAAGAGCCGGAGCAGCGCCCCGGCCGCCCCGGGCATCCGCCAGGGCGCCGCGATCGCGCCGAATGCGCGCTTCCGATCGAGGACGAACACCCGATCGACGCCCGGGTGCATCGCCGGGAGAGCGGCCGAACCCGTCTCGACGAGCCAGCCGATGAACGCCCCGGGGAACGCAGCCCGGATGGCCGCGGCCGCCGGAAGGGCGTTTACGACGTCCCCCAGCGCGGAGAGACGCACGCAGAGAATCCGCGGGGGCCGGGAGGCGGGGAGGAACCGCCCCGGGTCAAACCCGTATACGCCCGACGTCGCGTCGATCATCGGTGGAAAGCGTACGCCCGGCAGGACTCGAACCTGCAACCCTCGGGTTCGAAGCCCGATACTCTATCCAGTTGAGCTACGGGCGCGCTGTATGAACTCTTGCTGGGGTTGCGACGCAGTCTTCGCGGGGCCCGGCGCCGCGGGACCGGGAATCAGGTCAGGTGGAAGCGGCATCCATCGCGGCGACATTGTAACACTCGACCCGGTTCCGGCCGAGCTTCTTGGCCTGGTACATGGCCTGATCAGCGCGCGCGGTGATGGCGTCCAGCGTGCGGCCGTGCTCGGGATAACATGCAATTCCGATGCTGACCGAATTCTTGACGCGGTCGGCGCCCACTTCAAAAACGGATTCCAGGACCGCAGCGCGGATACGTTCGGCCACGTCGATTCCGCCCTTC
>CAYHQZ010000430.1:0-1911 GCA_964358555.1 uncultured Planctomycetia bacterium | reverse complement strand
TCCTGCCGATCGAGTTGAAGGACCTGCAGGCGGCGGATTTCGACCTCGAGATGCTGGGCTTCGGATCGGATGAGCTGGAGAAGATTCTCGGCGCGGGCATCCATGGCAACGAGGGGCTGACCGATCCGGATGCCGTTCCAGAACCGCCCGACGCGGCCATCACCCGCCCGGGCGATTTGTGGGTGCTGGGCGACCACCGGCTGCTCTGCGGCGACTCGAGCAAGCCCGAGGACGTGGACCGGCTGCTGGATGGCGCGCGGATCCAACTCGTGAACACCGATCCGCCCTACAACGTGAAGGTCGAGCCGAGGAGCAACAACGCCATCGCCGCCGGCCTCTCGTCGTTCTCGGCGCCGGAGGCGCGGCGGGGCGGGCAGCTCACGCACCACCAGGGGTTCGATTTGTCTCGGGAATTCGCCAAGGCGCACAAGACGACGGCGAAACTCCGGCCGAAGGACCGCCCGCTAGAGAACGACTTCATGTCCGACGAGGCGTTCGAAAAAATGCTGGCGGCCTGGTTTGGGAACATCGCTCGCGTCCTCGAACCCGGGCGCGCGGCCTACATCTGGGGCGGCTACGCGAACTGCGCGAACTACCCGCCGGTCTTGAAGGCGGTCGGCCTCTATTTCTCCCAGGCTGTCATCTGGGTGAAAGAGCACCCGGTCCTTACGCGGAAGGATTTTATGGGAAACCACGAGTGGTGCTTCTACTGCTGGCGCGAAGGAGCTGCGCACTACTTCAACCCAGAAATCAATAACGCGACCGACGTCTGGGTTGTGAAGAAGGTGAACCCGCAGGCAATGTGCCATTTGACTCAAAAGCCTGTTGAACTCGCCGTCCGCGCGATGACGTATTCCTCGCGTCCGGGCGAGAACGTACTTGACCTCTTCGGCGGATCCGGGAGCACGCTCATCGCCGCGGAAAAAACCGGCCGGCGCTGTTTCCTGATGGAGCTCGACACGCTCTATGCGGACGTGATCGTGGATCGCTGGCAGATGTTCACGGGGAAGGCCGCGATCCTAGAGCGCACCGGCAAGGCCGAGATGCCCGTCCGGACCCCGGATGAAAAATTCGTGTGAGGCGCATCGTGATTTATATCGCCAGCCCGTACACCCATCCGGAACCCGCCATCCGCGAGGCCCGCTATCGGGCCGTTTCCCAAAAGACCGCGGACATGCTCCGAAACGGCGTCTCGGTCTTCTCGCCGATCGTCTACAGCCACGCGCTCGCCGCCCTGGGGCTGCCGTCGGCGTGGCCGTTCTGGAGAACGTTCGACCGGACAATCATCGCGATCTGTTCCGAAGTCTGGGTGCTGATGCTTCCCGGCTGGAAGGAGTCCGTCGGCGTCCAGGCGGAAATCCTGATCGCCAAGGAACTGCGAAAGCCCATCTCGTTCATCAAGGCCTGGCCATCAAGCGACCCAACCCCGGCAACGCGTGCGCGCGCCGGGGCGGTCGGACTGTGAGGCGCCCGTGCTATCCCTCTTCCTCGTCCTCGTCTTCTTCGTCCCCGCGTTCCAGCCGCTCGATCCACTCGTCGATGTTGAAATCGCGGCAGAGGAACCCGTGGTTGGCGCCCGCGTGGGTTTTCAACTGGTCGACGAGATAGGCCCGCGCGTGGTTATCGTCGGTCTTGTCCGCCACGTCCTCGAGCGTCTGGATGGCGAAGAACAGCGCCGTCTGGGCGATCTGCAGCTTTTCCACGTTCGTCGCCTTGTCCGCTTCGAAGGATTCCAACTCGTCCCGCAGGTCGTTCGCATCAATCGAATGCATGGTTTTCTCCTTTCGTTACGAGCCGATGGTGATGGTGTTGTAGAGCCGGGTCGGGATCTGGTCGCGCACCAGGGTGTCGAGGCCGTTGGCCAGGCGCCCGGCGCTGATGTAGTTGCCTGCGAGAATGTCGTTGTAGATC
>CAYHQZ010000429.1:0-1912 GCA_964358555.1 uncultured Planctomycetia bacterium | reverse complement strand
GAAGTGGACCGGAATCCCCGTTTCCAAAATGCTCGAAGGCGAGGTGGCCAAACTCGTCCAGATGGAAGACCGCCTGCGCCTGCGCGTGGTGGGCCAGGAGGAAGCGATCCGACTAACCGCTAATGCGGTTCGTCGGAGCCGCGCCGGGCTCTCCGGCGGGGGCGGGTGTTTTTCCGGCGGGCGGCGGGGGCACCGCCTCCGCCTTCCCGCCCGGGATGGCCTCGACGAGGAGGGCCTCGTCCTTCAGGGAAACGCGCAGGCCGGCCTGCGAGAGGAGGTCGGAGAGCGCCTTGCCCGTCGGGACGCCCTGAACGGACATCCGGACGGGCCTCTTCGCCAGATCGGCCGCCGCCGGGTCCACGATGATCGTCTCGCCGAGGATGCCCTGGAAGAACGAAAGGGTCTCCTCGGCCGGCGTGTCGGCGAATTCGAACGAGATGGGCTGGGAGAGCTTCTTCTGGATCCGCTCCCGCCAGTCGGGCGCCTTCGCGTCCTTCGGCTCGTCCGCGGCCGCCGCGACGAAAAACAGGCACAGAGGCGCAAGAATCGCACGCCCGAGGCCGCTCATCGTTCCTTCATTCTAAGGACTTCAGGGCCTGTTACGCTCGTTCGCGTTCCCTCGGGAGCGCGCACGAGCGCGGGGAGTTGTGGGGGAAAGGCACCGTTTGGGTGGACTCCCCGGCCCTTCGGAAAGGAAACGCTCCTTTCCGACCTCGGACCCTTTCGGACCCGATTGCCCTTGTTATCGCAAACGGGGGGCCAAACGTGCCGCCCACCGGCTTCCCCAAGGGAAGCCCGCCGGAGCGGGGCGATGGAAACCGCCGGAGTGTTGGGAAAACCAACGCTGACTGTTGGGAAATCCTACGGGCGGGCGTCTTCCCGGAGGATCCGGAGGGTCTCGCGGTACCATTCGCGGACCCGGGGCTCCAGCTCGCCGCCCCCGCGCTCCAGCCGGGCCTCGGCCGCCTCGCAGGCGCCGTCCATCGCGAAGAGGACGGTTTCGAGAAGGGCGGTCTGAGGCTTCGTCGGATCGAGGGCGAGGATCCCGAGCAGGTCCTGGGCGTCGAGATCCGCCGGCCGGACGGGCCGCTGCTCCCGCCGGCCGAACTGCAGGATCGCGGCCTCGCCCTGGACCCGAACGACCTTTCCGAGCCGGCCGTTCACGCGGATGAAGCGCGGCCCGGTTCCCGCGCGCAGGGTTTCGAGGGCCTCGGCCTGCAGCGCGCGGACCTCGGACAGGCGGGCCTGGAGGAACTCGGCGTATTCGCCGTAGGGGGCCAATGCGAGGTCCCGGTTCCAGTCCCGGAGCATGCCCTCGGCGACGGAGAAGTGGCCGCCCTTGAGCAGCCGGAAGAAGGCGCGCACTCGGGGGCGCAGCGCGTCGGGCAGCCCCGTGCGCTTCTCCGGGCCCCAGGCGGCCATCCCGGCGAGCAGGCGCCGGGCGTTGGCGCGCTCGGGCTCGAGGGCGAGGGCGAGCGCGGCCCGTAGCGCCGCCTCGGCCTCGGTCCGCGAGCCCGTGAAGGCCAGCGCCTCCGCGCGCGAAAGCAGCGCGCGGGAGTCGGCCGCGGCCTTCCGCCGGATGGCGAGCGCCTTCCCCGCCTCGTCAGCCAGCGGATCCACCCGGCCGGCGACGGCCTCCGCCTCGGGAAACCTTCCCGCCTCGAGCAGGTCCCTCGCCCTCGCCGTCTCGCGCCGGGCGTGGGCCCGCGCGTCGTCCGCGCGCTCGGCCCGGTGGGTGTCGAGGATCGCGACGGCGCGCTCGGCGGCGGGCGTGGCCGGGAAGTCGAGGGCGATCCGCGCGTAGAACGGGAGGGCCTCCGCGCGCCCGAGGGCGGATTCGAGGGTCCCGGCGAATTCCAGCGCGGCGGCCGATTCCGCGGAATCGTCCGCGGGCGCCGGGCCCTTGCGCGGC
>CAYHQZ010000428.1:0-1914 GCA_964358555.1 uncultured Planctomycetia bacterium | reverse complement strand
TGCGGGGGCGGCGAGATGAGCCCCACGTAGGGCGTCGCGTGGCGGGTCTTCGCGATCCAGGGGTAGACCTTGTGGGCGGGCAGCTGCCCCCCCTCGCCGGGCTTGGCCCCCTGGGCGATCTTGATCTGCAGCTCCCGCGCGCTCGAGAGGTACGCGCTCGACACGCCGAACCGCCCGGAGGCGACCTGCCGCACCGCCGAGCCGCGCGCGTCGCCGTGCTCGGAGACGAGGTCGCGCTCCGGATCCTCCCCTCCCTCGCCGGAGTTGGATTTCCCGCCGAGCCGGTTCATCGCGATGGCGAGCGTCTCATGGGCCTCCCGGCTGATGGACCCGTAGGACATCGCCCCGGTGACGAACCGCTTCACGATCTCCGAGGCGGGCTCGACCTCCTCGAGCGGGACGGCCGTCCCGGGCCGGAAGCGCAAAAGCCCCCGCAGCGTGCAGAGGCTCGTCGATACGTCGTTCACGATGGCGGCGTACTCGCGATAGACAGCGGGATCGTTCGTCCGGACCGCGCGCTGGAGCGCGGAGATCGAGGCCGGGTTCATGAGGTGGAACTCGCCGTCGCGGCGCCAGTGGAACTGCCCGCCGCTCTCGAGCGTCGGCTCCGCCTCGGGCCGGTCGGGGACGGCGATCCGGTGGCGCAAGACCGCCTCCCGCGCGATCTCCGAGAGGCCGATCCCCCCGATCCGGGAGGTCGTCCCCGTGAAGAAGCGGTCGATCACGTCGCGGCCGAGCCCGACGCATTCGAAGATCTGGGCCCCGCGATAGGAGTGGACCGTCGAGATTCCCATCCGCGAGATGACCTTCAGGACGCCCTTCGTAAGGGCCTTCCGGTAGTTCCGGGAGGCCTTCGCCGGATCGACGCCGGCGGGCAGGGCGTTCCGGCGGGCGAGGTCGTCCACCGTATCGAGGGCGAGCCACGGATTCACGGCCCCGGCCCCGTAGCCCTGCAGCAGGCAGACGTGGTGGACCTCGCGCGCCTCCCCGCTCTCGACGACGAGGCCGACCCTCGTCCGCTCGCCCTGCCGGATCAGGTGGTGGTGCAGGCTCGCGGTTGCGAGGAGGCTCGGGATCGGAACGTGTTCCCGGTTCGCGCCGCGGTCGGACAGGATGAGGACGTCCACATCCTCCGCGACCGCCCGGCTCGCCTCGCGGAAGAGTCCCTCCAGCGCACGCTCGAGCCCCGCGGCGCCCTCGGCGGCCGGGAAGAGCGCGTGCAACACCTTCACGATGAAGCGGGGCCCGGCGAGGGCCTTGAGGCGCGAGAGGTCCTCGTTCGAAAGGACCGGGCTGTCGGCGAGGATCTGCCGGCACGCCCCCGGAATCGGCTCGAGGAGGAATCCCTCGGGCCCGATCCCCGTCGAGACGGACGTGACGCACTCCTCCCGGATCGCGTCCAGCGGGGGGTTGGTAACCTGCGCGAAGAGCTGGTGGAAGTAGTCGAACAGGACGCGCGGCCTCTCCGAGAGGACGGCCAGCGGCGTGTCGGTCCCCATCGATCCCACGGGGTCGTCCCCACGCGAGGCCATCGGCGCGAGCAGCATCCGGAGGTCCTCCCGCGTGTAGCCGAAGATCCGCTGGCGCTCCACGAGAACGTCCGGCGAGGAGGCGGGCTCGGGCGGGTCGGGCTCGAGCGCCCGCAGGTGCACGCGGAACCGCGAAATCCATTCCCGGTAGGGATGCGCGAGCGCGACCTCGCGCTTCACTTCGTCGTCGTGCCGGATCCGGCCCCGAAGCGTGTCCACGAGCAGCATCCGGCCGGGCTCGAGGCGGCCCTTTCTCTCGATCCGCTCGGGCGGAACGGAGACGACGCCGGCCTCGGAGGCCAGGATCACGAGCCCGTCCTTCGTCACCCAGTAGCGCGACGGCCGCAGGCCGTTGCGATCGAGCATGGCCCCCGCGACGCGGCCG
>CAYHQZ010000427.1:0-1923 GCA_964358555.1 uncultured Planctomycetia bacterium | reverse complement strand
CGTGCAGCAGGCGCGCGCGCTCCAGGAGCGGGGTCTCCCGCCACGCCTCGAAGGCACGGACGGCGCGCTCCAGCAGGACCGCCGCCTCGGGCGGCGAGTGCTCGGCGTAGTCGCGGATCCGCTGTCCGGTGTTCGGATCGATGACGATCATGGTTCCCGGTCCTCCGGGCGGGCGCGGCCGATGGGCCGATGGGCCCCGCTGGAATGCCACGGGGGGAGCGCGGGGAGACTTATCATGCCGGCCGTCGCGCCGCACGCGCCCCCGAGGCCGGCGGCCCCGGCGAGGAGGCACAGGCACGAAGGAGGGAGCGAGTGCGAGAGGATCCATGACCAGGCCGGGACGGGCCTTCGAGGGGAATGCCTGCTGCACGTGGCGGCCTGGGCGGCGGCGGCGCTGCGCCGTCTTTCCGGAGAAGGAGCCCGTGCCCGGGGCCTCGTACAGCTATCACGCCGGCCAGATCGCGCTCCTGAAGAAGGCTCTTCGTGGAAGTGAGTGGGTAGAAAATGGGGGCGGATCCCTCCGCGAGCCGCGTCAAATGCGGTCGCGAACGATCTTGAGCTGACTTGGAACTTGGCCATAATGCGCGGATGCGCAAGAACCGACGTCGTCGCCAGCTCCGAGATGCATACCGTTTCACCGGGTTTCGCCCTGGCTGCACGGTCACCGGGGTGTTCGGGGATCCCAAGGCGCGCGTCATCGCGCTTTCCCGGCGCTCAAAAAAACGGCGTGTGGCGCCTGCGGGCGAGTTCGGCGGGGGTTTTACGACCGGAAGATCCGCCGCGTCCGCGATCTGTCCTGCGGCGACACGCGGGTGTTTCTG
Source organism: uncultured Planctomycetia bacterium (assembly GCA_964358555.1). Taxonomy (GTDB): domain Bacteria; phylum Planctomycetota; class CAYHQZ01; order CAYHQZ01; family CAYHQZ01; genus CAYHQZ01. The sequence goes on along the minus strand of CAYHQZ010000427.1, from coordinate 1,102 downwards.
GACCTCGAGCTCCGGCGGGTCGACTGCGGCCGTTGCCGGAAGGTGAAGCAGGAGAAGCTGGGCTTCCTGGCCGAGCTGCCGTTCTACACCCGGCGGTTTGCCTTCTACGTCGGGCGTCGGTGTCGGGCCTCGACCATCAAGGACATCGCCCAAGAGCTGCACCTCGACTGGCAGACCGTCAAGGAACTCGAGCAGCAGTACATGCGCGAACAGCTGCGGCGGGTGGGGAGTCCAGGGCCGCTGGTGATCGGCCTGGACGAGCTCTCGATCAAGAGAGGACACACCTACCGCATCACGGTCAGTGATCTGGTCCGCAAGCGGCCGATCTGGTTCGGGGGCAAGGACCGCTCCGAGCAGAGCATGGACGAGTTCTTCGGGTGGCTGGGACCCAAGAAGCGCGGGCGTATTCGCCTGGCGGTGATGGACCTGTGGAAACCGTTCCGCAACTCGACGGCGAGGCATGCGCCGCAGGCGAGCATCTTGTTCGACAAATTCCACGTCCTGCGCCACCTCGGTGAGGCCCTCGACCAGGTTCGCAAGAGCGAGTACGCGCGACTCTCCGGCCGGGAGCGCCGCTTCATCAAGGGACAGAAGTACACCTTGCTCTCCCACCGGGAGAATCTGACGCTCAACGGACGCCGGGCGCTCAAGACCCTGCTGGCCGCGAACCAGAGGCTCAACACCGCCGACCTGCTCAAAGAGTCCTTCGGTCAACTGTGGGACTACCAGCGCGAGGGCTGGGCGCGGCGCTTCTTCGAGAACTGGCGCAGCTCGCTCAGGTGGCAACGGCTCAAGCCCTACGAGAAGTTTGCCGAGATGATCGAGCGCCATTGGGACGGGATCGCCGCCTACTGCAAGCCCGAGAACAAGGTGGCCCTCGGATTCGTCGAGGGGCTGAACAACAAGGTCCGCGTGATCCAGCGACGTGCGTACGGCCTACGCGATGAGGAATACTTGCGTCTCAAGATCCTGACTTGCATGCTTCCACCCATCTGAGGTCGAGCACGTCAGCCCCGGGGGCCGGAAAGCCACCCACTCGATAGCCCGAAGACCCTCAATCTTGTTGAGGTACCAATAGGGTCCTCCCGATGATGACGGGCCA
>CAYHQZ010000426.1:0-1966 GCA_964358555.1 uncultured Planctomycetia bacterium | reverse complement strand
AAGGAATTTCGACGCAGCCTTTTCCCACGTGAACTTCCGCGCCGGATGGAATCCCGCCTCGCGCAGCCTGGCCCGGAGAGCCGCATCGTTCTCCACCGCCATGAGGGCCTCGCCGAATTCCGCGCCGGCGCCGGGGTCGATGTACAGCGCGGCGTCGCCGCAGACCTCGGGGATGGAAGTGCGGGATGTCGTGATCACCGGGCAGCCGACATGCATCGCCTCCAGCGGCGGGAGCCCGAATCCTTCGTAGCGCGAAGGGTAGACCAGGGCAAGCGCGCCCTGCAGCAGCGTGACCAGCTCCCGGTCTGAAACATACCCCAGCTCCCGGACGTGTCCGCTCTCTTTTCCGAAGGTGATGAGTCTCCGCAGTTCCTCCGAGAAGTAGTGGGACTTCCCGGCCAACAGCAGCCGGCAACGGATTTTCCCCTGGCGGCGCAGTTCCAGATAAACCTCCAGAAGTTCCAGGATCCCCTTCCGCCGATCATAGCCGCCGAGGTAGAGGAGGTAGGGGAGGGCGGCCGCGTCACCGGGCGGAACACCCTTCCCGTCCCCCTCGAGGGTCGGGCCGAAATAGTTCACGATCGGCTCGCTTTGGAGAGCGAAATGGCATTGCAGCTGCCGCTTCGAATATTCCGAATCCGTGAAGAGGACGTGGGAGCGGTCGATATCCCGCTGCCGGTCCTGCCGGTACCGCTCCTCGTCACGGGGGGTCTTGAAGCCGCCCGGCATTTCGAGAGGGAGGACGTCGTGAATCGTCGTGACGACGCAGCAGTCGCTCAAGCCGGCCGGTACGCCGCCGCTCCAGGGGAAGTGCACCACGGTGGCCCTCTGCCGCTTCACCTGCCGCGGCAGGTAATGGCTTCGCCAAAGGTCCGCGGAGAAGAGTCTGCCCCCCCGGGTCAACGCAACCCCGGCGGGCACTTCTCCGGCGACGGCCTTCCGGTGCACTCCCGTGACGGTCAACCCGGGCCGTTGGACGAGACACTCCCGGTATAGGAGCAGCGACGTTTTCGCGATTCCCGTGAACGGCATCTCCAGCACCGACGCGTCGAAAACCATCCGCACGGGATTTCTCCGGTACCCTATCGTTTGGTTGCCGTGATTACGGCCAACCCCGCGGCGCCGCTGTTTGACTGGTCGTAGTAACCGATGTGCTCCAGTTCCTCCACGGTTGCGACGCGCCAGCCGGTCCCATGGGTATGGCGATAATAAGATGTCTGAATGTCGGCACGGCACTCCATCGGGACCAGCAAGTTTCGCAGGTGATCGCCGTCGTAGTTCCGGAACCAGGTATGGTTCTCGTATTTCCCATAGGGGACGGTGACCAGGAGCCGCCCTCCCTGGGCGAGTATCCTGACCATCTCCTTTACGGCCTGCACGTCCATGTCTTCCGACAGGATGAACTGGTCGGTATAGGAGGAATTGTCCATGCCGAAATGTTCCAGGGCGGAGATACACCAGATGAGATCGAACGATCCCGTCTCGATCCGGCTCGAAACGATGCTTTTGTGGAGGAATCGGTCGTAACATCGGCGCGTCCTTTCCGAGGGGACGGAAATATCGATTCCAACGATGTTCCGGGGCGGCTCAAGATTGCGGACCATCCGGAGATGGCTCTCCATGGCATTGGAGCAGCCGACATCCAAGACCTTCAGACCCGGTTTGTAATACAATCTGGCGAAGAATATCTCTATCACCCTTTCGGGGAGATTCCTCCCGTATTGCGCGGGAAGGCGTATCGTGCCGTCGCTCCCCCGGTTCAGTTCCAAAGCGCGTCCCACTTCACTCAGGATTTTTTCATTGATCCTTTTATTTCGTATGGAAGCCTTTATTTTCCTGAAAACCATGGTCTTCCCTCCTGATTCCGCATCGAGACCCGCCGGAAATGTCGCACGGCGGCCGGTCCGGAGTGATTGTAGCCCGGGCCCACGTCCAGGAGCCGTTCCCCGGAAAAACCCGCCAGATG
>CAYHQZ010000425.1:0-1980 GCA_964358555.1 uncultured Planctomycetia bacterium | reverse complement strand
TCGAGGCGTCATCCAGGTAAATCCCCTTCGTGCAGGAGGAAATTTCGCAATCCCGAATCTCCACGCTGGGGCAGGACAGGACCTTGATTCCCTCGACGTTGGCGTTCTTTACATGGAAGCCGACAATCGAGATGTACCCGCTCGGGGACGAAACGTAGAAGCCGTTCGATTTTCCGGCGGCATCCACGACGACCGCGCCCTGGGATCTGTCTGCCTCGAAGACGATCCGGTTCGTAGCGGTGCCAAGCGTGGAGATAGCTACACGCTCGGCGTAGGTTCCCGCCTCGGCGATGACCTTGGAGCCGGGCGGAACGGAGGCGGCGGCCTTGGAGAGCGTCTTCCAGGGGTTCGCGCTCGTCCCGCTGGAGGCGTCGGCGCCCCGCGCGGCGCTCACGTAATAGGTGCCGACGGCGACGTCCTCGACGTGCTGGGCGGCCGTGGCGGTTCCGCTCGACGTGATGGAGGCGCCGGAGGGATCGCAAGCAATTACCCCCGCGGCCTCGAGCGAGAGGGCGACGCTGGCGCCCTTGGGCAGGTAGTTGAAGGTGCCGATGAGGACGAAGGATTTTTCGGCGGGTAGCAGGATTTCCGAGGAGACCGTGATGGAGGTCTGGTCGGAGGAGAGGATGCCCGGGTAGCGGGTTATCTCGCCTGTGTCCGCGAGGCCGTTCGCGTTCGCGTCCTCCACGAGGGAGAGGCCCGTCCAGTCGGTGCTGACGAGGCCCTGGGCCGAGAGGCCGAAGGAGAGGCCGGTGGCCTTCGCTTCGCCGTTGGGAGCGAGCTTGAATCTGAAGAGGGACACGCCCGACTCGCTGCCCTTGCCCGTGAAGGCGTCAGGCACCTGGCCTACGGCGTGATCGGAGAGGACCACCTCGGTCGCGGCGGGCGGTGGAGGGACAGCGACGTCATAGGTCACGACGAGCTGGGCGGGGGTGTTGCCTCCGTTTTCCTGGGAGGCGATGGTTCGGTAGGAAGCGGAGGGGTTTTCGAGGAGAAAGATGGAGATGGCGTTCCCGCTGGCCCAGCCGGTGCGGCTGACGACCTCCTGGACGACGGTCTTGATGTCGGGGCTTTCAGCCCAGGCGCCGTTCGCCCAGGCGGCGGGGACGTCGGCCACGGAGGCCGTGGTCTTCGCGCGGTTGGTCAGGTCTCCAGCGGTCGTCCCGAAGGCGGCAGAGGAATCCGCGGCTTCCGCCTTGTAGGTGACGGCGAGATCGCGGTTGCCGTCGGCGATCACGTACATCCGGACCTTCGCGGAGGTCACCGTCGCGCCCTGCGGGATGGTCACATTGGCGAAGCGCAGGCCAACCGTGTTCCCGGTGCCCGGGCGAAGCGTCGTGCCGTCCAAAGTCATCTGGCCGTCGGAGGCGCGCTCCTTCGCGTCGTCCGCGCCGGCGGCAACGGCGTACGTGCCCTGCTGCTCCGCAGCGAGGGCGAGCAAACCGAACGGCAGGAACATGAACGCGAGGGATAGCGACAGGAAGAGCCGGCTCTTTGCGGCGGGAGACATTCGACGGTTCCCTTTTCGGGTAGGAAGCCAGGATGAGAACAGACGCGAATTTCGACGATGGCTCACTTCAAACGCTCCCCGAGAGGATTCCTCGGTTGTGATTCGCTACGAACAAGTCCGGCATGTGAGATGGATGGCGGCCTGTTTCAAAACATAGCGGGCCGATTCCGAAGAGCATGGATTTCTTCCTCAAGGCCGGATTCCAGGTAGAGGAATCCTACGGCCGCCGGCAGGGCGAGGCAACCCATCACGACAAGATGGAGGACGCCCCGGCCGCGCGGGTCGTGGCCCTTGACGACGGATGGGGAAGGGAATACCATCATGACAGATTGGTATTACCCATCGGAGGGGCCATGCGGACACTGACTTTCAAGGTGCTGGAGACTCTGGGCGGGCGCATCGAGGAGGCCGCGCGGAAGCGGGCCGAGAGCAAGTCGGCGCTCGTCCGCCGGGCCGTCGAGCGGCTGCTC
>CAYHQZ010000424.1:0-1992 GCA_964358555.1 uncultured Planctomycetia bacterium | reverse complement strand
GATGGCCCGGGGGGGCGGGGTGGGGCGACACCTTGATGCTTCGCTTGGCGATGCCGCGCAAATAGGCGCCTGCGTGGCCCAAGCTTGTGACCGTGCCCTTCCGCACGGCGGCAATAACGCGCTGCGGGTTCGAGGTCGTTCGGGCTCGCATCTGAACCATGGGTTACCTCACCACCCGGAAGGTGAATGTGACCAAGCTCGTGAACTGCCGGAGCACTTCCATGTGCTCTTGCGCGAACAGCGCCGGGTGTTCCGTCTTCACCCACGCGGCCGGGGGATATCCTTCCAGCCGCTTCATCTGGAAGAACGAGGCGATTTCGTCCACGAGGGAGAGCAGCGGATCGAGCTCGGCCGCATCGCCCGTGGAAAACCGCTTCTGGACGGCGACGTCGATTTTGTAGTCGTAGGCGGCGGCCGTGCGAGAGGCGGCCTGGATTTCCAGTCCCCTCGGCACGACAGTGACGTGCAGCGCATTCATCTCGGGCAGGTCGAACCGAGGCAGGTATTCGCGCTTGGCCTGCATCGGCATCGAGAAACCGCCGGCGTTGAGCGCCGCCACGACGGCGTCGGCCACCTGGAGGATTTCAGCCAAGGTCCACCTCCTCGAGCGGGCGGCTACCGCCCGGCCTTGGCCCGCCCCCGGCATTTCCGGCCATGAGCCGCTCGATGGCGCGGGTGTTTCGCTCGAGCGTCCCGATGAGCGTCATCTGGACCCAGGTCTGATGCTTCTCCATCGCCTCGCTCATCCGCCGCTCGCGTAGGTGGTCTCGCCAGAGCGTGTAGCCGACGACGATGCCGGCCAATCCCCACTGCGCCCACAGCCCCGGATCGCCGCCGACCGGCACGGCGGCGAGAAACGTCGCGCCCAGGATGCACTTCGGAAACATCTCGGTCATGGGTTCACCTCCGTTCCGACGTGCTTCGTGTGGATCCGGAGCGTCCGCCGATACGGGTCCGAATACCGCCAGCAGGGTTCCCCGCCGGGCGCCATGACCTCGTAGACGAAGACCTTCCCGCCGTCCTCCTCGCGGATCCGGTCCCCGGCCTTGGGCAGTTCCAGCGCGCCTCCAAGGAAAAGGGCCGAGGCGAGGATGAGGTAATCCCGCGCCTCGTGGCGCTCCTGGACGCCATAGGCGTTCTCGATACGAAAAATGGTCCGCCCGACGGAGGCCGAGACGACGACCGTTTCCGCACCCCGGGCGTAAACCACAGGGCGGGAAAGGTGCGCCGTCCGCTCGGTCTCGAGCCAGGCGGAGCCAAGTTCCAGGAGATGGGGCATCGTTTCTCCCCGCTACTGGCTCAGGCGAACGGTGACCGTCGCGTCCGCGTCGGCCGCGGCCTTCGTGGTTTTCCCGATGAGCTTGTTGGCGCCGCCGCCATCGGCCGTGGAGGCGAGCTTCGTGGTCGCGTTCCAGTAGACCTTCGAGCCCACCGCGATGGCGGTGCTGGCGCCCGTCGCCTTCGGGAAGTCGAACACCCCGATGACGGAAAGAGCGCCGAGGGTGTTCGCGGGAATCGGGCGTTTCGCAACGCCCACGAGTTCGCCCTGGACCACGACGTCGCCCGGGGCCACGTCGGCCGTCGGGGTGTAGTCGATGGACTTGCCGTCCTGCACGTATTGCACTGCCATGGTTTGTCCTCCTGGAATGGGTGGAGAAGAGGTGTCCGCCACGAACGCCACGATTTGCCCGCGCCAGCCGTTGGCGCCCGCTACGGCCTGCGTCGAATAGGTGCCGGGGGCGGTTACGGTCCGATCGGCGCCTCCGAACCGCGTCAGGGCCCCGCCGGCGCCGCCAGTAAAATTCGCCTGCTCGACGAACGAATTCGTCCAGGCGGAAAACAGCGTTCCGGCCTGGCTCGCGAGGCCCGCTACGAGCAGAGCCTTCGCGGCCGCCGTAACGACGTTGCCGGAACCCGCGGGCGAAACCGCGCCCGTTGCCGACGCGACCGCATCCACGACGCCGGTGAGGCCGCTGTACTCGTAGACCTGAA
>CAYHQZ010000423.1:0-2027 GCA_964358555.1 uncultured Planctomycetia bacterium | reverse complement strand
GAGGCCTGCCCGTCGCCGGCCGCCCCGCCGATCCCGACCGTGAACTCGCGCATCGGAGGGGCATTGTATGCGCTACAATCCGCTCGGATTGACGAAGGCCCTCTCGATTCGCGCGCCGGTCGCTCGTGTGGAGCGTTCCGGCCGCTTCTGCCGGATCGCCATCGCTGCGCCCGCCCTCGCGGAGCGGGCCGCCCCCGGCCAGATTGTGACGCTCCTGCCCGCCGCCCTCGCAGGTATCGCGCCGGGGTTTTCCCCCGAGGGCCGGCCGATCCTGCTCAAGCGCCCGTTCGGGATCCACCGGATCCTCGGCCCGGAGGGCCGGCCCTGGCGCCCCGGCCAGCCCCGCGCCGCATTCGAGATTCTTGCCGAGATCAAGGGCCCCACGAGCCGGACGCTCGCGGCCCTCGGGCCGGGGGACGACGTCGAGGTCCTCGGTCCCGTCGGCCGGCCGCTTCCGCCGCCGCCGCCCGGCGGAACGGCCGTCCTCGTCGCGGGCGGGATCGGCGCGGCACCGCTCTTGTTCGCGGGCTCCGAATTCGCTCGCGCCGGGATCCGGACGGTCCTGCTGCTCGGCGTTCGGGACGAGCCGCCGGTGGCGCTCGGGAAAGGCCCGGCGCGAAGGCTCGGCTCGCTCGTCCTCGACTGCGACGCGCCCGACTTCGAAGCCGAGGGCGTCCGCTCCTTCGTCGCCGACGAGAAAGGCGGGGACGGCCGGTTTTCCGGCCTCGTCACGGGGCTTCTCGAGGCCTTCCTCGATGCGGATCGCCCGGCGAACCCGCACGTATTCGCCTGCGGGCCGTGGCCCATGATGCGCGCCGTTGCCGGGGTCTGCGCGTCTCGCGGGATTCCCGACTGGCATCTGCTCGAGGAGGTCATGGGCTGCGGGATCGGGATCTGCGTCTCCTGCGTCGTCCCGGTGAAGGGCCCGAACGGCGCGACCGGACAGCGCAAGGTCTGCGTCGACGGGCCGGCGTTCCGGGGCGCCGACGTCGAATGGGGGGGCAAGCCTTGAGCGCGCATCCGCTGCCGGATCTTTCGGTCGAGTTTTGCGGGATCCGTCTCGCCAATCCCCTCGTCGCCGTTTCCGGAACGGCCGGATGGGGCCGCGAGTTGGAGGCCGTCGAAGGTTTCGATGCCCGCGACCTCGGCGCGCTGATCCTGAAAACCGTGACCCCCAATCCCCGCGCGGGCAACGCGGTCCCGCGCCTCGCCGAGACGCCGGCGGGCCTGTTAAACTCCATCGGCCTCGAAAACCCCGGCCTCGATGTCTTCGTCCGCGAGATCCTGCCCGGCTTGAAAGGCTTTGGCTGCCCCATCCTCGCGAGCGTCGCGGGGGAGACGCCCGAGGAATACGGCGAGGCGGCCGGGCGGGTCTCGGAGGCCGGCGTCGTTGCCGCGATCGAACTGAACCTTTCCTGCCCCAACGTAAAGAAGGGGGGCCACGCCTTCGGCCAGGACGTCCGCGCGATCGAGGCCGCGGTCGCGAGCGCCCGCCGCGCGACCCGCCTGCCGATCGTCGCGAAGATGACGCCGAACGTCGCCGATCCCGTCCCGTTCGCCGTTGCCGCGCTGGACGCGGGGGCGGACGCGCTCTCGGCGATCAACACGCTCCGGGGCTTGAGCGTCGATCTCGAGGGCAGGCGTTGCGTCCTCGGCGCAGGCGGCGGAGGGTTGTCGGGGCCGGCGGTGAAGCCCGTGGCGCTGTGGTTCGTCCACGCGCTTTCGAACGTCGCCCGCCCTCGCGGCAAGCCCGTTCTCGGGATGGGAGGCGTCTCGACGGGCCGGGACGCCCTGGAATTCATGGTCGCCGGCGCCGCGGCCGTCGGGATCGGCACGATCCTCTTCCGCAATCCCTTGTCGGCCCGGCGGATTCGGGACGAGATGGCCGCCGAATGCGCCCGCCTCGGCGTCCGGGCCGTCCGCGAGCTGACGGGGACGCTGGTTCGCCCGTAGGGTGAAGCGGTCGGGGGCGGCCCGCTGCTCCCGGTCTCCGCGCGGTCCACGGCATGTAGACGAATTCATGGCGT
>CAYHQZ010000422.1:0-2039 GCA_964358555.1 uncultured Planctomycetia bacterium | reverse complement strand
CTTCTTCTGGGCGGCGGCCCTCGGCGGCCACGGCGTGACGACGAGCTACGCGGTGGGCCGTCTGGCGGCCGAATCGATTCTCGGCAAGGCCAGCACTGGCGACCCCTTCGATCCCGCGCGGTTCCTGTAAACCGTTCCAAGAAGGATGTGCATGGTTCGCCAAGGCGCCCAGTACTACATACCTACAACCGCCGACGAGCCGGATATCTCGTTGAGAATAATTCCATGAACGGCAAGCTGTTTATATTTCCGGGTCTTCCGCAGAATTCGTGGGTGATTTTCTATGGTTTTTAGCCCTTTCAGTGTGTATGCCGCCTGGCCGCAGGGGATGGCGGTGATCGAAAGAGGGGATGGGGGTCGAGATACAAAGTGCATTCCGCCCACAACCTCGTGAGAATGGGATTGTGAGATTCCATCAAACGAGGAGGGAGCGGAATGCAGATTCAGACTATCCTGAATCGAGTCCAGAAGCACCAATCTTTTGTGTACGGGAAAGCGCAGTTCGTGAAGGTGGAAGGGCAGGAAGCCTTGGTGGTAGACGTCGCCCCCCGGGCCAATGGACAAGCGACCTGTTCCGGATGCGCCCGAAAGCGACCGGGCTACGATGCCGCCGCCACCCCCCGCCTGTTCGAGTTCGTCCCGCTTTGGGGGTTTCAGTTCTTCTTCTGCTACGCGATGCGGCGCGTCGACTGCCCAAAGTGCGGTGTCGTGGTGGAGGCGGTCCCCTGGGCCGAGGGGAAGAATCACCTCACGACGACCTACATGTGGTTTCTGGCCAAGTGGGCCCGGCGGCTCTCCTGGAAGGGGACGGCAGAGGCTTTCCTGACCACGTGGGACAATGTCTTTCGCTGCGTCAAGATGGCCGTGGACTGGGGGCGAAAACGCGTGGATCTCGAAGACGTCACGGCGATCGGCGTGGACGAAATCGCCTGGCAGTACGGGCACAAGTACCTGACGCTGGTCTACCAGATCGACGAACACCGCCGGCGTCTGTTGTGGATCGGCAAGGATCGCAAGGTGAAGACGTTCCTGCGGTTCTTCCAGTGGTTCGGGAAGGAGCGAAGCGCGCTTCTGAATTTCGTCTGCAGCGACATGTGGAAGCCGTACCTGCGCGTGATCGCCAAGAAGGCCGCCGGGGCGCTCAATATCCTGGACCGGTTCCACATCATGAGCCACTTGGGCAAGGCGCTCGACGAGGTCCGGGCCGGGGAGGCCCGGGCCCTCAAGGCCAAGGGGGGCGAGCCGATCCTCAAGCACAGCCGCTGGTGCATCCTGAAGCGGCCGGAAAACCTCACCGAAAAGCAGGGAGGGAAGCTGTTGGATCTCCTGCGCCTCAATCTCAAGACGGTGCGCGCCTACCTGCTCAAGGAGAACTTCCAGCTCTTCTGGGACTACCTCTCCCCCCACTGGGCCGGCCTCTTCCTGGACCGCTGGTGCAACCAGGTGATGCGCTCCAGAATCGAGCCGCTCAAGGAGAAGGCGCGGATGCTTCGCCATCATCGGACGCTTCTGATGAACTGGTTTCGGGCCAAGGGGGCCATCTCCAACGGAGTCGTCGAGGGCTTCAACAACAAGGCGAAATTGACCATGAGAAAAGCCTACGGCTTCCGGAGCTACGAAGTGATCGAAGTCGCTTTGTATCATGTGCTTGGGGATCTTCCCGAGCCGAAGTTCACCCACGAATTCTGCTGAAGAGGCGGAATTTCAAACCCATTGCTTTTGCGGCATTATACTTCGCGGGAGGGGATGCGCAAGCGGGAAGGCCGGATTTCCCGGAAGGGGAGGGGGGGGGGCGGGGCGTTCTGGGGTAACATAACGGTCATTGAACGAAACCGCTTCGCGGCGGATACGGATATGGACGCGCCCACGCACTGACTAATTCCCCCCTGTAGTCCCGCGCACGAATCCCCTGTACATTCCCTCCGTGTCGAAAGGATCCGTTTCTTCCCAGTTCCTTTTCACGGAGGATGTCATGGGCCAGTTCCACGATCTCATGGAGGCGGACCTCCAAATCCGCGGCTTCAGCCTCAATACCCACA
>CAYHQZ010000421.1:0-2047 GCA_964358555.1 uncultured Planctomycetia bacterium | reverse complement strand
GGGGGGGCGCGCGCGGGGGGGGGGGGGGCGCTAGCGGTGGGGGGGTACGCGGGGGTTGGTGTTCTGGGGGCTTTGCACCGGGGCGGGGGGGGGGCCGATGATCGTCTACCTCGCGGCGCTGCAGGGGGTCCCGAAGGACCTCTACGAGGCCTCCGACGTGGACGGGGCGGGGGCGGTCCGGAAGTTTAGGCACGTGACGCTGCCGCACCTGGTCCCGGCGTCGTTCTTCCTTTTCACGATGGGGGTCATCCACGGCTTCCAGGGCGGCTTCCAGGCGGCGTTCCTCATGACGGGGGGCGGGCCGATGGGCTCGACGACGACGCTGTCCTATCTCATCTACCGCGAGGCCTACGAGTCCTACCGCTTCGGATCGGCCTGCGCGGCGGCGTGGCTTCTGTTCCTGCTGGTCCTCGGGGCGACGATCCTCAACTTCCGGTTCCAGCAGAAGCGGGGGGCCTACTCGTGACGAATTCCGCCGCGATTGCCCGCCGCCGGTTCGGCCGCATCGCGGCCCGCGTCGTCCTCGCGGTCCTGTCGGGGGTGATGCTCGTGCCTTTCCTTTGGATGGTCGTGACGGCCTTCCGGAGCGAGGACGACTACCGCTTAAACCCGGGGCTCGTCCGCGTGGACTGGCCGGGATCCCCCGGCCGGGTCGTCTTCGAGCGTGCCTACGCGCGGGACTGGGACTGCGCGGAAATCCCGCTCGGGCGGTTCGCGACGGATCGGCTCGGCGAGGTGTCGGGGGCGCCCTCCGAGCGGCTCGCGCCCAAGGCGCGAGCGCGGCCGGACGACGCCGAGGGCCTCGCGGTGGATCTCTCGAAGGCGCAAGGCGAGGTCGTGATCCGGTTCGCCTACGATCCGCCCGTTCCCGCGCGCCGTCTCCTCGACGTCACGATGTGGCTCCGGGGCGACGCCTCGGGGGCCGAGGCAACCTTTCGCCTGGAAGGGACGCGCGGGTCGTGGATATCCTCGCGGCCGCTTCGGCTCCTCCGGGATCGGCGCCTCAAGCTGATCCTCTCGGAATCGTCGCTGCCCCCCGCGGGGGTCATCGGGCGCGCGGCGCTCCGGCTCGTCCCCGAGCCCGGCGCCCCGGACGTATTGGACCCGGGCGCCATCCGCTCCCTCGAGGTCCGCCTGCGCTCGGTTTCCAGGCTTTCCGCCTGCCTCGCCCGGATGGGCGAGAACTTCCGAGTCGCGCTCGAGCGGATGCCCTTCGGGCGGATGTATGTGAACAGCCTCCTCGTCGCGCTGTCCGTGACGCTGCTGCAGGTCTTCACCTCGTCGCTCGCCGCGTTCGCCTTCGCGCGGCTGCGCTTCGCGTTCCGCGACGGATTCTTCCTCGGCTACCTCGCGACGCTCATGGTCCCCTACCACGTCACGATGATTCCGTCGTATCTCATGATTTCGCTCTTCGGGTGGTTCGACACGTATCTTGCGCTCATCCTGCCGGCGGCCTTCTCGGCCTACGGGACGTTTTTGCTTCGGCAGTTCTTCCTCGCGATCCCGCGCGACCTCGAGGACGCGGCGAGGATCGACGGCTGCTCGTCGTGGGGGATCTACCGCCACGTCGTCCTGCCGCTCTCCACCCCGGCCATCGCGACGCTCGCCATCTTCACCTTCCTCACCACTTGGCAGGCGTTCCTCTGGCCGCTCATCGTGACGCAGAGCGAGACGATGCTGACGCTGCCCGTGGGGCTTCGGAAGTTCGACGACGTCTACGGCGGCCCCAACGCGCCGCTCACGATGGCCGCCGCCCTCGTCGTGATGCTGCCCGCGCTCATCGTGTTCGCGTCCTGCCAGCGCTTCTACACGAAGGGCCTGGCGGCGGGGGGGCTGAAGGAATGAACGCGGGTGCGGGTCTAAAGTCCAAGGTCCAAGGTCTAAGGTCTTCCTTGGGAATCGCCCGCCCCGGCGGCGGCGCGGTCTTTCGTATTCCTGGATTGCATGGATGGCAGCCATTGGGCGGGATCGCTGTAGGGGCACGGCATGCCGTGCCCCTACGAAAGGCGCTCGTGTCCCGATGCGGCCCGGGGGTCCGCGTCCTCCT
>CAYHQZ010000420.1:0-2054 GCA_964358555.1 uncultured Planctomycetia bacterium | reverse complement strand
GCTCCCCGCGAAAGCGCCGCCCCCGCCCCCCGCGAAAGCGCCCCCGAGCGCGCAGGCCCTGGCCGCCGCCGGAGAGGAAGGCGGAGACGAGTCCCGGGATCTTTCGTTCTTCCTCCTGCTCCGCTCCCTCTGGCACCCCATCTGGCCCTTCTTCCTCCTGGGGCTCGGAATCGGAATCGCCCGAAGGATTCGCGGGGCGGCGCTCGCGGGGGAGCGGCGCGCCGAGGAGATGCAGTGGTGGGTCCTGTGCGGCTACCTCGCCATCGCCCAGCTCCTGCTCCTCTCCTACGGCTATTTCAGCCAGCGGCACACGTCCGCCATGTTCCCGGCGGCGCTCGCGCTGGCGGCGAGGGGGATATTCGCCGCGTCCGCCTTCCTGGAGGCGCGCGCGCCGGCCCTGCGGGCCGGCATCCTCCTGCCCCTGGCGGGCTGCGCCGTCCTCTTCGGCCGGGCCGTGGAGTTCCAGCGCCTGGACAAGGGCCTCGAGCGGGACGCGGGGCTGTGGATTCTGGATCGCCTCGGTCCCGGAACCAGGATTCTCGCCAACAACTCGCGCCCCGTGTTCTATTCGGAGGGGACGATCGTGTATTTCTTCAAGGACGATTTGGGTCCGGCCATTCGCCGCGAGGTGGGCGCCGTCCTGCTGGACGAGGACGATCTCAAAGCGAGACCGCTGGCGCCCGCGAAGATCCGCGCGGCGGGCTACGTCCTCGAGAAGGAGCTCGCGACGCCGGGGAAAAAGGGGCACGAGGGGCGGAAGATCCAGATATGGGTAAAAAAGAAGTGACTGGGGCCGCGGGGCGGAAAGGCCTCGAGTCGATGGTCTAAAGTCTAAGGTCGTTCCTGTTGCGGGACGTTACGGAACTCCCATTCCGTTGACCTTAGTCTCCCTGGACGTCTTGTCCACCCGGGCGGATGAAAATGGAACCATGTAGGGGCGAACCTGCGTGTTCGCCCCCGCCGCATCGGGCGGACACATAGGTCCGCCCCTACACGTTTCGCAATCCGGCCGGGCCGATTTCCAAGGCAGACTTTAGACCTTGGACTTTGGCCGGATTTCGATCATCCGTTCGATGGGCCTTCGGGCGCGGTTGGCGATTTCCGGCGGGACGGTGACGTGGAACTGGAGGCGGCGCAGGGACTCGGCGACCTTTTCGAGGGTGTGCAGTTTCATGTATTCGCACTCGGCCGACGGCATGGCCGCGAGGATCTCCTTGTCCGGGTTTTCCTTCCGCATCCGGTGCAGGATCCCCGTTTCCGTCGCGATGATGAGGCAGCGGGCCTTCGACTCGCGGGCGTAGCGGAGCATCCCCTCCGTCGAGAGGATCCGGTCCGCGAGGTCCATCGATTTCGTGAGGCAGCCGCACTCCGGATGCAGCAAGAGCTCCGCGCCCGGGTGCTCCCGCTTCATCCGCGCGACGGATTCGGCGTCGATCCGGGCATGGACGTGGCAGGACCCGGGCCAGAGCGTGATGGGCCGGCCCGTCCGGGCCTTCACCCAGGTTCCGAGGAAGAAGTCCGGAAGAAAGAGGATGTCGGCGCCGGCCGGGAGGGACTCGACGACCTCGACGGCGTTGGACGAGGTGCAGCAGACGTCCGTCTCCGCCTTGACCGCGGCCGTCGTGTTCACGTAGGAGACGACGATCCCCCCCGGATGCGCGGCCTTCCAGGCCCGGACGGCCTCGGGGGAGACCATGGCGGCGAGCGAGCAGCCGGCGTCGAGATCCGGGATGAGGACGGTCTTCTCCGGGCAGAGGATGGCGGCCGTTTCCGCCATGAAGTGGACGCCGCAGAAGACGATGACGTCGGCGTCCGATGCCGCCGCCCGCTGCGAGAGCCCCAGCGAGTCCCCGACGAAGTCCGCGATGTCCTGGATTTCGGGGGGCTGGTAGTTGTGGGCGAGGAGGACGGCGTTGCGCTCCCGCCGGAGCTCCCGGATTTCGTCCTCGATCGTGGCGAAGAGTTTCATGGTTCCTCGGCGCCCATCATACCTCTCGATTTCCGCCCCCGAACCAGAAGCGGCGCCGATACCTGTATTCCTGGAGCCGAAAAAA
>CAYHQZ010000419.1:0-2062 GCA_964358555.1 uncultured Planctomycetia bacterium | reverse complement strand
GAGCGCCGTGCGCTCGTAGAACTGCGCGTTGATCTGCCGGTCGAGCTGGCGCACGGACCAGCCACCGCGCAGAGCCTCGGTCTCGTAGAAGCGGCGCGCGTGTTCGTTCTTGACCGCGAGCAGCCGGACGTAGGCGGACCAGGGGAGAGGGAAACAGCGGGCTATGCCGGCGAGAGGAGATTCTGCAGACGGCGTCTGCAATTTGCCGGACACCGTCTGGCGAAACTGCTCGCCGGATTCTGTCGACGGTGTCGAGACAATCGGAGGGATGGAATCTCTCGAGGATTCCACACCAAAAATACGCGGCGGCGTCGCGTCTTTGTCCGCATCCTGCCCGGCGGGAGAAATTGCAGACACCGTCTGCAATTTGTCGGGAGGGTACGCCAAGTAGAAAGCTCGCATCTGAAAGAGATTTCGCCAGGCGAAGCCGCGTCCGAAGTGAAAGGTCAAGTCGGCGGCCAACTGCTTCAGCAGGGCTTCTCCATACTGCGCTCGCGCCTTGCCGCCCTGCTCGTACTCGACGATCCGCCGCCCGATCTCCCAGTAGGTGGCGGTCATCACGGCGTTGACGGCGCGGGCCGATGTCCTGCGGGCCGCCTCCAGGAGCTCCGCGATGCCACCGACGAGGCCGTGGTACGGCTCGGCGCCGGAGGAAACCGGCGTGGCCGGCGAGGTGGTCCGCGCGAGCGCTGGGGCAACTTTCCGGCGGACCGGCTTGCGGGTCACGATTCGATCTCCCCGAGGAGCTTCTCGAGCCCCGTCGTGATCTCGCCTTCGATCGCCAGCACCTCTCGAATCAACTCCTTCGGCTCCTCCTGTGGCACCGCCTCATTCACTCGCGGCTTGTACCGCGACGCTGCGAGGTTGAAGTCGTTCGACGCGATCGTCTCGAAGGGCGCCCACCAGCAGCGGGGTTCCTCGCTCCCCGCCGCAAGCACGGCGCCGGCCTCGACGCCCGGCGGCTTCTCGAAGCGCGAGGCCCTGTACTCGGCCCAAGCAGCCAGCAGGCCGGGGATGTCGTTCTTCTCCGGCGTCTCGGGGCGGCCGCCGCCCTGGATCTTGTCGGGGTCGTAGCCGTCGTTCCGCACCTCGTAGAACCACGCGCACCGCGTCGCCGCCTCGCTCTCTTCGGGCCCGCTCGCCGGCCGGCGGAAGACGAGGACCGAGGTCTTGACTCCCGCGTACGGTTTGAAGACGCCCGCGGGGAGCGAAATCACCGCGAGGAGCTCGAACGCCCGCACGAGCTTCTCGCGCAACTCCTGGTGCGCGCGAGTCGAGCCGAAGAGCGCCCCTTCGGGGACGACCACGGCGCAACGTCCGCCGGGCGCGAGCGACCGCATCATGAGCGCCAGGAACAGCAGCTCGCTCTTCTTGGACTGCGTCGGCAGGTCGGAGCGGATCGACTCCTTGGGGATCTGTCCGGCGAAGGGCGGGTTCGACAGGATGACCTTGTAGCGCCGGGCGAGATCGTCTTCGGTGAGGCCGCTCATCTCGGAGAGCACGTTCGCGCGCTTGAGGCGGGCCCGGCGAATCCCGTGGAGGACGAGGTTCATCATCGAGATGCGCATCATCTGCCGCGAGACGTCGGTGCCGTAGATGGACGCCTCGAGCCGGTCCCAGTCGGGGATCCGCTCGCCCGGGCCCTTGCGGTAGGTCTGGAGGTTCGGGATCTCCTTCTTCGTCTCCTCGAGCGTCTGGCCTCGCTTCTCCAGCCAGTCCTCGCCGTAAATCGGGACTTCCTGGGGCTTCTCGCTGTAGCGGGCCAGGATGTGGTCGACCACGTCAATGAGAAAGCCGGCCGTGCCGCAGGCGGGGTCGTAGATCGTGTCGCCGAGGTCCGGGTCCACCATCCGCACCATGAAGGCGCGGATCTGGCGCGGGGTGCGGAACTGGCCGTTCAGGGCCGACTGGCCGAGGTGGGTGAGCAGGTACTCGAAGACCTCGCCCTTGACGTCGGGGCCGAGCTTCTTGAAGCCCATCGCGTCGAGCTCGTCGATCACCTGCTTGAGGACGTTCGGGTCCACGATCTCGAGGACCGCGTCGCGGAAGTACTCGGCGACCT
>CAYHQZ010000418.1:0-2089 GCA_964358555.1 uncultured Planctomycetia bacterium | reverse complement strand
TTCTCTCGTTCTCCTGGGGTGAAACGCAGACCGGCACGCACGCCGGCGGTGGTGGTGGCGGCGGCGGCAAAGTCTCCATGCAGGACTTCCACTTTGTCATGAAGACCAACAAGGCCAGCCCGAAGCTGCTGCTGGCCTGCGCGACTGGCGACCACATTGGGGAAGCCACGCTGACCTGCCGCAAGGCCGGCAAGGACCAGCAGGAGTTCCTGAAGTACAAGTTCTCCGATCTTCTGGTCAGCTCCTACCAGACCGGCGGCTCGTCGTCGGGGGACGAGATTCCGATGGACCAGATCTCGCTGAACTACTCCAAGGTCGAGTACGAGTACCGCGAGCAGCAGCCCGACGGTACGCTGGCCGGGCCGGTCAAGGCCGGTTACGATCTGAAGTTGATGAAGCAGATCTAAGAGACAGGAAGCATCCCAATCCGATGACGGCCCGAGAACTGTTTCAGGCCGGCAAGCTGAACCAGGCAGTGCAGGCGCTGAACGCCGAGTTGCGGAGCGATCCCACCGACGTTCGGCGCCGCACTTTCCTGTTCGAGCTGCTGTGTTTCGCCGGCGAATACGATCGCGCTGAAAAGCAACTGGCCATCCTGGCGGAAGGAAACAAGCAGGCCGACATGGGGGCCTTGCTGTACCGCGCCGCCTTGCATGCCGAGGTTGTCAGGCAGGACACGTTCCAAAAGAAAGATTTTCCCGCCGGGGCGGCCCAAGCGGTTGCCGGCACGCTGAACGGCGAACCATTTGAAACGCTGGAGGACGCCGATCCGAGGGTCGGCGCACGGTTGGAGGTCTACGCAGCCGGGTCCTATCTCTGGATTCCCTTCCAGCACGTGGAGTCGATTGAAATTCCGCCTCCCAAGCGGTTGCGCGACACGATCTGGACTCCGGCCCTGGTGCGGACCGGGCCGGCCTTCAAGATGACCGAGCTTGGCGAGGTGCTTCTGCCCGTTTTGTGCCCGTTCTCTTTCCGGCACGCCGACGACAATGTCCGTTTAGGCCGCCTCACGGTGTGGGAGGAGGCCGAAGACGCGGCGGTGCCGTTCGGGCAGAAGATGTTCCTGATGGACGACGAGGAGATCCCATTCCTGGAAGTCCGTAAGATCGAGTTCACCCAGCCGCAATCCGTTGAGCCGGAGGAGACGGAAAGCGCAGCCTGAAGCCTATGCCTCTTCGCGAAGACATCCTGAATCCGATCCCGGGCGACAACCCAAGCGGGGCCGATCTCCGCTACGACCCGCTTTACCCCAAGATCAAGGAAGCCCGGCGCGAGGAGGCCGACGTTCCACAGGGAGATTGGGTCAGCGAGCGCAAGGTGGCCGACTGGGGCATGGTTCTGAAGCTGGCCAACGAGGCGATTGCGGCCAAGTCGAAGGATCTCCAGTTGGCCGCCTGGCTTACCGAAGCGCTCATTCGCAAGGAGGGCTTCCCCGGCTTACGGCAGGGCCTTGAGCTGATCAAGGGAATACTGGAGGGCTTCTGGGACACCTTATACCCGGCAATCGAAGAGGGCGATGCCGAGATGCGGGCTTCTCCGCTGGAATGGGTCGGCTCGTGTCTTGACCAGCCCCTGCGCGAGGTCGGGTTGACCAGGCAGGGGCACAACTGGTTCCAGTACAAGGACTCCCGTGCGGTCCCGACCGAGGAAGAGGCCGGCAAGGACAATAACAAGTCCGAGACCCGGGCCGCCAGGCTGGCCGACGGCAAGATCGCTCCGGAGGTTTTCGACAAGGGGTTCGAGGGAACGCCGAAGGCCTACTATGTTGGGATGGTCGGAGATCTCGACGCCTGCATCGCGCTGGTGGATTCGATTACCCAGACGTGCGAAGAGAAGTTCACCGATGCCACGCCGACCTTCGGCCCGTTGAAGACGACGCTGGATGAGATTCGCCACACGGCCAATCTGTTTCTCCAGAAGAAGCGGGAACTGGAACCGGATGCCAAGCCGGAAGGTTCGGCCACTCCCGGGGAGGAGTCTCCGGGGGAGACGGGCGATGGCGGAGCGCCGCTGGCCGGCGGCTGGATGGGAATTCAATACCGCTCCGGGGCGCCGCCGGAAGCCGTGTTTCAGATGGCGCAGCAGGCCG
>CAYHQZ010000417.1:0-2094 GCA_964358555.1 uncultured Planctomycetia bacterium | reverse complement strand
CTGAAGGACATTGCCCGGGGAGCGGCGATGGCGGCCGAGCGCGAGGCCATGGCCAAGGTGCTCGCCGAGACGCGCTGGAACCGGGTCAAGGCGGCCAAACTCCTGAAGATCAGCTACCGCGCGCTGCTCTACAAGATCAAGCAAGTCGGGCTCGAGCCCGAGCTAAGGGGTTCGCCATGAAACCTCGCCGGTTCTTTATCTCCCTGTTGGCTTTGCTCCTGGCCTCCAGCACGGCCTTCGCCGAGGAACCGGCCAAGCCGGCCGGCAATGGGGACAACCACGTTTCGGCCCTCGGCGACTACCGGATCGGCCCGGAGGATCTGCTCCAGATCTCCGTCTGGAAGAACGAGGCGATGAGCCGCAGCGTTCCCGTCCGGCCGGATGGGAAAATTTCCCTTCCGCTCCTGAATGACGTCCAGGCCGCGGGCCTCACCGCGCTCGAGCTTCGTGACGTCCTGACGCAGAAGCTGGCGGACTACATGCCGAACCCCGAGGTCTCCGTGATCGTGTCCGAGGTGCGGAGCTTCAAGATATCAGTGGTCGGCGAGGTCGCTCGACCGGCTCGGTACGAGCTTAAGAGCTGGGCGACAGTCCTCGATGCTCTCGCCCTTGCGGGAGGGTTCACGCCCTTCGCAGCCCGGGGGCGGATCGTCATTCTTCGCCCCGAGGGGAACACGGTGAGGCGGATTCCCTTCAACTACAACAAGGTCATCTCGAGCCGCGAGAGCCTGCTCGAGAGGATCCTCAACCCCGGCGGAGATGGGCAGGAAAACTTCTACCTCCGGAACGGCGACATCGTCCTGGTGCCCTAGGGGAGCGCGACACGCATGCCGGAGGAAGCGCGGAAGGGATCCGGGCTGGATCTGTTGTTCGCGGTGTGGAGCCGGAGGAAGTGGCTTGCGATCCTGGCGTTCGCCGCTCCACTCTCGGTTGCGATCAGCTTGATCACGTTCCTCCCGAACGTCTACCGATCCACCGCCACCGTCTTGGTCGAGCGCCAGCAGGTGCCCGAGACCTTCGTCCAGTCGACCGTCACCAGCGCCCTCGAGACCCGCCTGCATACGATCAGCCAGGAGATCCTGAGCCGCTCGCGGCTCGAAGGCCTGATTACCCGCTTCGGGCTCTACCCCGATTTCAGAAAACGGGTCCCCTTCGAGGAAGTCATCGAGCGCATGCGGGGCGACATCAAGCTGGAACTCAAGCAAGTCGACGTTCGAGGCCCGCGCCAGGCCACGGTCGCGTTCACGATCAGCTACCAGGGGAGTGAGCCGCCGACCGTCGCCCTCGTCACCAATACGCTGGCCTCCTTTTACATCGAGGAAAATCTGAAGGTGCGGGAGCGGCAGGCGGCCGGCACCGCGGAGTTCCTCAGGGCGCAGCTCGAGGAAACCAAGAAACGATTGGACGACCAGGAGCAGCGGGTGAGCCAGTTCAAGCGCCGCTACCTGGGAGAACTCCCCCAGCAGATGGAGACGAACCTCGCGGCCCTCGAGCGCCTCCACATGCAGCTCCGGCTGAATGCTGACAATCAGACCCGCGCCGGGGAGCGGCGACAGGCCCTGGCCAGCCAGTTGGCGGAGGCCCAAACCCTCGTCCCCCCGGCGTATGCCGCGCCGGGCGCACTCGGAGGCGGGCCCGAGACCCCGGAAGCCCGGCTGGCCAGGTTGAAGCAGGAGCTGACGACACTTCGCGCCCAATTCAGTGAGAAATACCCGGATGTCGTTCGGGTGAAGGCGGAGATCGCCGAGCTCGAGCGCCAGGTTGCCGACACCAAGTCGGGCGATGCCAAAGCGGAGGAGAAACCCGCCACCTCGCCCGCGGTCCCGGCTTCCCCGTATCTGCTCCGGCTGAAGGAGGCGGTCAGCGAGGTGGAATCCGAGGGCAAGATTCTCAAGGGAGAGGAAAAGCGGCTCCGAGAGGCCATCGCGATCTATCAAGCGCGGGTCGAAAACGTGCCGCGCCGGGAGCAGGAGTATACGGAGCTCTCCCGCGACTATGAAAGTACTCGCGCGCTGTATCAGTCCTTGTCGAAGCGCCATGAGGAAGCCCAGATCGCCGAGAGCATGGAGCAGCGCCAGAAGGGGGAGCAGTTTC
>CAYHQZ010000416.1:0-2106 GCA_964358555.1 uncultured Planctomycetia bacterium | reverse complement strand
GCGGACGGGTTGGTGGGGGGGAGGTGGTTTGTGTAAGCGCTTCGCTCCCGTCTAAATTTTCCGGGTCCGGCCACGCAAGGTGGCGGGGACGCGACGGAGGGCGGGCATCGGCGAAGCGCTGGGGGGCGCGGCGGCCGGGACGCGACGGAGGGCGGGCATCGGCGAAGCGATGGGGGGGGCGCGGCGGCCGGACGCGACGGAATCGGGTGGCGCGAAGCGCCGGGTGAGGGGGTCGGCGCCGCTACGGCTTACGGCTACGGCTTCGTCCCGGCGGCCCTCGCCGCGGCGGCCTTGATGTCCGAGGTTTTCGTCTCGGCGGCCTTCGCGTCCGCGGCCTTCGTCTCGGCCGCCTTGGTGTCCGCGGTCGACTTCTCTTCCTTGTCGTCGAGGTCGCGCTGCCGCCGGAGCCGCAACTTCTCGTTCCGGATCTGCTTGCGGATCCGGATGGACTTCGGGGTGACCTCGACCAGTTCGTCGTCCTCGATGTACTCCAGGGCCTCCTCGAGGGACATCTTTATGGGATGGTCGAGCTTCTCGATGATCTCCTTCGTGCTCGATCGGATGTTCGTCAGGTGCTTCGCCTTGCAGGGGTTCACCGAGATGTCGCGCTCGTTGACGTGCTCGCCGGCGATCTGGCCCTCGTAGACCATCTCGCCGGGCTCGACGAAGAAGGGGCCGCGGTCGCGGAGGTTCTGGAGGGCGTAGCCGGTGACGCGGCCGGTCTCGGCGCTGACCTGGGCGCCGGTCTGGCGCCTCGCGATCGGGCCCTGCCAGGGGGCGTATTTCAGGAAGGTGTGGTGCAACACCGCCTCGCCGCGCGTCGCCGTGAGCAGGCGCTGCCGCAGCCCGATGAGGCCGCGCGAAGGGGCGTGGAACTCCATGTGGACGGTGTTCCCCTTCTGGTTCATGTGCAAGAGCGTCCCCCGGCGGTTGCCGAGCAGCGACATCACCTTGCCGAGCAGCGTCTCGGGGACGTCCACGGTGAGGGTCTCGATGGGCTCCTCGCGGCCGTCCGGACCCATCCGCTCGATCACCTTCGGCGCGCCGACCTGGAGCTCGTAGCCTTCCCGGCGCATCGTCTCGATGAGGACGGAGAGGTGCAGAAGCCCGCGTCCGTCCACGCGGAACGCGTCCGTCGTCTCGGTTTCGTGGAGGCGCATCGCCACGTTGATCCGCGCCTCCTTCTCGAGCCGCTCCCGGAGGTTGCGGGCCGTGACATAGGCGCCTTCCTGGCCTGCGAAGGGGGAGTCGTTCACCCGGAAGAGCATCGTCAGCGTCGGCTCGTCGATCGGGGTAGGGGGGAGGGGCACGACATCCTCCCGCAGCGCGATCGTGTCCCCGATCTGGGCTTCCTCGAAGCCTGCGATCGCGACGATGTCCCCGGCCTCCGCCGCGTCGGTCTCCTGCCGGCCGATCCCCGTGTAGGTGAAGAGGGCCTCGATCTTTCCCGTCGTGCGCGAGCCGTCGCGGCCGAGTCTCCAGGCCGCCGCGCCCTTCTCAAGCGATCCGTCCCGGAGGCGCCCGATCAGGATCCGGCCGAGGTAGTCGGAGTGGTCGAGGTTGGCGACCTGAATCCGCCCCGGTGCGCCGGGTTCGCCCTCCGGGGGCGGGACGTGCGCGAGGATTTCATCGAAGAGGGGGGCGAGATTCCGCCGCGGCTCGTCCAGGGTTCGGGTGGCCCAGCCTTCCCGCCCCGAGGCGAAGAGGACCGGGAAGTCGAGAAGATCGTGCTCCGCGCCGAGGTCGAGGAAGAGGTCCTCCACTTCCTTGACGACCTCCGCCGGGCGCGCATCGGGCCGGTCCACCTTGTTCACGACGACAATGGGGCGGAGGCGGTGGCCGAGGGCTTTGCGCAGGACGAAGCGCGTCTGGGGCATCGGCCCGTCCGCGGCATCCACGAGCAGCAATACCCCTTCGGCCATCCGGAGAACCCGCTCCACCTCGCCGCCGAAATCCGCGTGCCCCGGCGTGTCGATGATGTTGATCTTCACGCCCTTCCACTCGAGAGCGCAGTTCTTCGCCAGGATCGTGATCCCGCGCTCGCGCTCCAGGTCATTGCGGTCCATGACGCACTCGGGGACGTACTGGTTCTGGCGGAACACGCCG
>CAYHQZ010000415.1:0-2110 GCA_964358555.1 uncultured Planctomycetia bacterium | reverse complement strand
CCGCTGCCCTTCGCGCCCCCGCCCGCGCCCCCCATCATCCTCCCGCCCGCGCCGCCCGCCCCGCCGCGCGCCGATTTCCGGATCCTCGCGGTCCGCCTCGATCCCCCCCAGCCGTCGCCTGGAACCGACGCCGTCGTGGACGTCGAATTCGCGAACGCGGGAACGGGAAACGCGCGCGGGGTCGAGATCGAATTCCTCGTCGACGGAAAATCCGCGGGCCGCCAATCCCTCCAACTCCTGGGCGCCGGGCGAACGGCCCGCATCCGGGAAACCGTCCGGTTCCCCAGGGCCGGCCGCTCGTCGCTCTCCGTCCGGATCGACCCCCGGAACCGCTTCGAGGAGGCGAGCGAACTCGACAACGCGGTGGAACTGCCCGTCGAGGTCCGGATCCCGCCCTGCCCCGATCTCGCCATCGAGGCGTTCTCCTCCGAGCGAAACGAGGTGCGGCTCGGGGGCTCCACGGTCCTCTCCGGCCGCGTCACGAACCGCGGCACCGGCGAAAGCGGCGACGCGACGATCGCCTTCTTCGAGGGCCGGGAGCGGCTCTCCGAGGTCCGAATCCCCCCGCTGCCCCCCGGCCGCTCGTTCGATTTCCGGAAGGACGTCCCCGTCCGGACCGCCGGGCGGCAGGAGTGGAAGGCCGTCTTCGAGGGCGACCTCGGGTTCAAGGACCCGACCCCCGAGAACAACGTCGCCTCGGTCCCGATCACCGTCGTGGATCCGAGGATCTCCGCCTTCCGCCTCGTCGCCATCCGCGGCTTTAGGACCGAGCCCGAAGCCATCGCCGAGAAGGAACCCTTCCTTCTGAAGATCTCCGTCGAGAACGCCGGCCGGGAGGCGCTGCCCGCGACGACCGTCGAGGCGAAGGTCGGCGGCGAAACCGTCCGGAGCCGCACGCCGTCCCTTCCGGCGCGGAGAGCGATCGAGTTCGGCGTGAGGATCCCCGGGCTTCCGGCCGGGAACCACACCCTCGAGGTCCGCATCGGGGAAGGCGACGGGCCGGGCGTGAAGTTCTCCGGCCCGCTCGCCGTCGCGAAGGCGCCGCCCGAGCCCCCGGCGAAGCCCCCGACAGCGCCCAAGCCGCAGGCCCCCTTCCAGGCGAAGGCCGAGGCCGAATCCGCCGACGTCCGCCTCTCCTCCGCCGACCGAAAAATCATCGCCGTCCAGGACGACCCCTCCGCCTCGGGCGGAAAGGCCGTCGCGATGCTCGGGAAATCCTGGGCGGAATGGAAGGTCTCGCTGCCCGAGGACGGCCGCTACAGGATCCGCTTCCGGATCCGCGGCACGACGGCCCGCAAGGAAAGCGCCGCCTACGCCCTGACCCTCGACGGCCGCGCCGCCGCCCAGGGCCCGTCGGGCGCCGACTGGGCCGAGACGAATTCGCCTCCCCTCGACATCAAGAAGGGCAAGCACGCCGTCCGGATCTCGTTCGCGAACGACTTCTTCAAGGGCGCCGAGGACCGCAACCTCTTCCTCGACTGGATCGAAGTCGTCTCCGCGCCGCCGGGGCCGTAGGGAGGAAAACGCCGGCTCACTCCAGCCGGATCGGCCGCAGGAACGCCCCGTCCAGCGGCGCCGGGGCGGCCGGCACGCCCAGGATCCGCAGCCGCGCGGCCGCGCCGTTCACATCCACATCCACGCGGAAGGCCCCCGCGGCGTCGGCGGGACAGACGACCGTCCGGCCCGGACTCTCCAGGGACAGGATGGCCGACGAAGCCGCCGGGAGGCCGACGACCCTCGCGGACGCCGAGACCTGCCAGCCAGGCGGGGGGCCCGGCGGCATCTTGATCCGCAGGAACGGGGAGCTCGCGGCCGCCGGCGCGCCTCCCGCCCCCGCGCCGGCGACCGAGGCGAACACGACCAGCGGCCGGCCGGCCTTCGCGGCGTATCGCTCGAGCGCCCCGCCGGCGGCAATCCGATCGAGCGCGGCGACGATCCGGTCCTGCCAGTCGCGCTTCATCGGCAGGGAAAACGCCTCGGAAATCGCCCAGGCCTGCTCGAATCGCAGGATGGCCGGGCCCAAATCCTCGCCGGACGGCGCGGCCTCCGCGAGAAGCTGCTCGATCCGGCGGATGCGGTCCGCGTAGGGCGCGGCGAAAGCCGGCGGGTT
>CAYHQZ010000414.1:0-2112 GCA_964358555.1 uncultured Planctomycetia bacterium | reverse complement strand
GGGAGCAAGAGCCGAGCCCCCACCCCTCGCCCGTGCCCGGTTTGTACCCCCGACGAAAAAGTTCAGAATAAAGACGGGCCGGCGGACAAACTTTCCTTCCCGGCCGGGGCGACGCCTCCTGCGCGCTCGAACGCACGAGCCGCCTGCGCGGCGACGCGCTTGCGGAGCGTTCCGAACCGGACGGCCTGGTCGAGATCGCCTCCGGCGCGGGCGACCTCGGCCATCGCGCCCAGCATGTCCGCATGCGCCTGGAGGGCGCCCCCGGCGCGCGTGAACGCGTCCCGCGCCTCGCCTTCCCGCCCGAGAAGCCGGAGCGCCTGGCCTCTCCAGAAGAGCGGGAACGGATCATCGTCGCTCGAGAGTCTTGCAAGCGCCTCGGCCGGCCGGCCGGAGGAGAGCCATACATAGCCGAGCAGGTACGAGGCCTGCGGGGGCGCGTCCGGGTTCGATTCGAGCAGGGGGGAAAGCCAGGATTCGGCGTCGGCGAGACGGGCGTCGGCAGCGGCCTTCCAGGCCCGGACGATTCGGTAATCGGCCCTCGCGACGGGGGCCCAGGCGTAGTGGCAGATCTCCAGCGCGAGAATCGCAAGCCCCGCGCGCATTCCCCAGACGCGGGCCGGGACGGCGCGCGCTCGCCGGATGAGCGCAAGCCGCGCGACCGCGAATCCCGCGACGAAGCCGCCGGCGTGCGCCCAGGCGTTCACCATCGGCATGAACGCGCCCAGGGCGAAGTTTACGACGAGGAGAAAGACCAGGGAGCGGCCCCAGGCGAGCTGCAAGAATGACGTGGGCGTCCGTCCGCGGTCCGTCTCGAGGGCGAGATGGGCGCCCGCCACCCCGAAGACGGCCCCGGACGCCCCGATTGTCGGGACGTTCGCGGGCAAAAAAAGCAGCGACGCGACGTCCCCCCCGAGGCCGGAAAGCGCGTAGGCGAGCAGCATCCCGAACGTCCCGGCGCGGGCCTCCAGATCGGCCCCGAGCGGCGCGAGAATCATCAGGTTCATCGCGAGGTGCAAAAGGTTCGCGTGCAAAAAGAGGTTCGTCGCGAGGCGATGCCATTCCCCGAGCCAGAAGGCCTGCGCCGACAATCCCCCCTCGTCGATCCAGGCCTCCGCCCGGACGCCCGTCCCGGGGAAAGCCCCGAGGGCGAAGACGGCGAGGTTCGCGGCCAGGAGGAGGGCCGTCGCGGGGCGGTGGAGGAGGAAGGGGATCATCGGGAGGGGTGGAAGACTCGCCAGTAGAAGGCACGCCGCAGGAGGAATCGGTGCTCGCGGCGGGCGAACCGCGGCAGCTCCCGGATGCTTTCGACGGCCAAGGCCACCTCGCGGGCGGCCGAGGCCCGGTCGCCGAGGGCTTCCAGGGACTTTCCGAGGACCCAGCGCGCGCGCGGGTGCTCGCCGAAGTGCGCGATGAACGTTGACGCGCAGTCCCTCGCCTCCGCGGGCCGCCCGGCCGAAAGGAGCGCCTCCGCGAGGCGCAGCCCCGCGGCGCCGAAGTCATGGCGCGGATCGAGATCGAGCGCTTGCAGGAACGAGTCGGCGGCCTCCGAACACCTTCCGAGCGCGAAGAGCGCCTGGCCGAGCGCGTCGTGCGCGGCGGCGTCCTTCGGCTCGCGCTCGATCGCGCGCCGAAGCGGCGGTTCCGCCTCCGCAAAAAGCCTTCGCGCCAGGAGCGCCTCGCCGAGCTGCAGCGCCCAGTAGGCGTTTCCAATCTCCGATTCCGATCGCGAAAGGCTCGAAACCTCGTGGCGGTCCATCGTCAGCGAGGCCTTGAGCGCGAGCGAGAAATCCCGGAGCCGCTCGCCGACCGCCGGCACCGCGAGCCACGCGATCGCAAGCATTGCGCCGAGCGCCCAAGGCAGCCACGGCCTCGCCGCCTCCGCGACGGATGCCGCCGAGAGCGCCGCCGCCGGCGCGAACGCGTGGAATACGAGAAACGCCGGATAGACCGCCGCGAGCGCCCACACGGCCGCGACCCAGGAACGGCGGAGCATGGAAGGTATTGGAGCCTCCGGCGCGCCCGGGGGCAACCGGGGGTGCATTCCCCACTTGAATAAACGGGAGGGGGCGGGGCGCGGACCGTAGCGACCTGTCTCCGCACGGTCCAACGCCA
>CAYHQZ010000413.1:0-2118 GCA_964358555.1 uncultured Planctomycetia bacterium | reverse complement strand
CCAAGGCGTCGGAGGAAACCGCGAAGAACACGAAGAAGATCGCGGGCAAGTTGGATGAGGGTATCGGCCTCGTCTTTGATTGAGGTGGAAAAACATGGTCACCGTGGAAGAACTCTTCGAAGGCCGGACGGAGGTCGTGTCCGCCAAGTCCACGGCCGAAATCCCCTACGTGGTGCGCGGCGCCGCGGACGAGTTTGAGGTGAAGATCGCCATCACGGCAAATACGCCGATGTTCTATGCGGGGCTGTTGCGGAAGAGCGTGGAGCTGGCAGAACACATCACCGCCGACACCTGGAAGGTGAACGTCCGGTACGAACGCCCGGAAAAAGGCGAGGAAGGCACCCCGCCGCCCGAGACCAATTACTCCTTCGACACGGGCGGAGGCACCCAACACATCACCCAGAGCCTGGAAACGAAGAACAAATACGGCCCGTCGGCCTCCGAGATGCTGGGCGGCGCGATCGGCTTCGATGGGGAAAACGTCACCGGCGTCGATATCACGGTGCCGGTCTATAACTTTTCCGAGACCCACTATTTTCCATACGAGGTGATGACGGACGCGCTGCGCCAGTGCCTATTCCGCGCGACGGGGTCCGTCAATTCGGATGGTTTTCGCGGATTCGCTCCGGGCGAGGTGCTGTTCCTGGGCGCCTCCGGCTCCCGCCAGGGTGAGGACCCGGAGGACTTGTGGGAGGTGACGTTCAAGTTCGCGGCCTCGAAAAACCGGACCGACATCCAGGTGGGCGAAATCGGCCCCATTGAGAAAAAGGGGTGGGAATACATGTGGGTCCAGTACGCCCCCGATGTGGACGAGGACGCGAAGGTCCTCATTAAAAAGCCCGTGGCGGTCTACGTGGAACGCGTCTACCCCGAGACGGCATTTGCCCTCTTCGAGATTGGATGAACCATGCCCGGCGACGATCTGAAAAAGGTTTCCAAGGGCCAGCCGCTCCGGATCCCCGCGATGGCCTACAACTCCTTCATCGACGCCGCCGTCGACTTCCGGAACCGGACGATGTCCTTGGGGAATGAGAATCGCCCGAAAGACACCCGGAACGGGATCATCTACGTGAAGAACGGGACGGGTGACGACCAGCCGCAGTTCGCGGTCGTGGGGCTTACGGACGTCCTCATCTATCCGGACGACAACGAGCCGGAATTCCTCCGCCAGGTGGCCTTCCTTGGCGAGGTCCCGAACCTGATTCTGCACCGGGGACGGTTCGCGATCCTGGCAGAGCCGCTCGCGGCGGACAAGATCGGCCTCGCCTACGTGGACGGCATCTGCCCGGTGCTTCTGAACGTCCCCGACGACACCTATGAACCCGCCGCCGCTGACATCGATGAAGGCGAGACGGGGGCGCTGAAAGCAGTGACGCACGGCGCCGCCGCCATCCTCTGGCGGCAAGGAGGAGTGGACGTCCAGTGGGCCATCGTGCGGCTGGGAAAGCCGCCGGTGGTCTTTCCGGTGCTCCTGCAGGAGGCAGGAGGAAGCGCAGGAAACGCCGAGAATCCTGCGACCTGGGTCTACGACATCATCGACTTCTTCACGCGCGAAACCTTGGAAGCGGGCGTGGACCCTACGAGCTGGCCGCACCAGTGGAAGCGGCCGCAGGTGGGATTCATGTATTCGGCGGAATTCGGATACGCCCACTACGACGACCAGGGGAACATCGCCCTCGGCTGGATCAACGAGCTCATGGGCCAGGAACCCTGCTACGAGGCATAGAGGCCGCCATGGGAACCCCGGGAATGGCGGTCCTGCGGCCGAGCGGAATGCGTGGCCTGCATCCGAACGGCATGGCCGTGCTCTTCAACCCGGACGGAACCTGCGCCACCTGCTGCCCCCGGGCGCTGGTTCTCGCCTCCTACGTCACGAACGCGGAACACCCTGTCTGGGATTTGACGCCCTACCAGGGCCCGGGGATGGCGGAGCCTTGGTCCTACTGGCGGCTCATCGAGGTAGGGACCTGCTATCCCAACGAGTATCCCTGGTACGACGCCGGCTACGTGAACCAGACCGGCCAGCTTTACGGCCTGCAGACCTATTTCGAGACGCCCTACTTCTACAACGGCTACATGGAACTGCAGATCGGCCGGCCCATTCCGGGCGATCGGATC
>CAYHQZ010000412.1:0-2140 GCA_964358555.1 uncultured Planctomycetia bacterium | reverse complement strand
ATGGGCGAAGCGCGTGGGGGATATCGAAGGTTCGTCGAAGAAGGAATCTCGATGGGGCGTAGATCGGACCTCACGGGAGGAGGGCTCGTACGGAGCCTTGGTGGCTGGGAGGCTGTTGCGGAAGCGAGACGGAACCGCGAGTGGCAGGCCTATGACGAGCGAATTCTTGGAAGCGGTGATTTTGTTGTGCGGGCGTTGAGGGAAGCGGAGGAGAAGGAAAAGATGCGAAGCCGATTACGGCGCGATGGCTGGGTATATTCCAGGGTTCTCGCGTGTGCGGCGAAAGCAGCAGGCATTTCACCGCGGGGTGTTTTTGGGCCCGGAAAGCGAGCGCCGCAATCCCTGGGTCGTTCGCTTGCATGCAAATGGCTCGTGGAGGACCTGGGCTTGACTCAATCCGAAGTTGCGCGTCGGTTGGGTATTACCCAGCAGGCCGTGGGGCAGTGCATTCCGAGGGGGAGCGCTCTCGAGAAGAAACTCGGGATCCGGTTGGGGGCGGGGGAATGAATCGGGAGTAAGGACGTTGTAATATTGTGTACGTCCCCAATCTGGCAATCTGATTGGTCGTTCCCTCTGTCGTGTCGAACCGCGGTGCCGCCCGCCGCAACGCCGAGGCCTTCGCGCGGGCGATGGGGTAGGATCCGCAACAACGCGGCCGGACGGGGCGAACCAGGGCCGCCCGAGGAGGACGCATGAGGACGGGATTCGCGATTCGGGCGGGGCTGGTGGCGTTCCTTGCGTTTGCCTTGCCTGCGCCCGCTGGCGAGCCCGCGCTCGAGCCGGCGCCGGAGGTGCCGCCGGCGGCCGCGAACCCGGCGCAGATGGACGCGGCCATCAAGGCCTTCGAGAAGGCCATCACCGGGCCCACGCCGTCGAGCCTCGAGGAGTATCGCGCCCTCTGCCTGGATACGTGCGCCCAGGTCGGCCTCTACACCGGCGTCGCCGGCTTCATGGGGGCGGGGCTCTTCGAGGGCGTCGTGGGCGACGTCTACGAAAAGCTGGACAAGTTCGGCACGTATTCCTCGATTCTCGCCATCCTCGAGAAGCAGTTCGTCCAGCGGGAGCCCGCGGGGATGGACGCGCTGCTTGCGACCGCGCAGTGGCTCGCGGGCAAGGTCTCCGACAGCCCGGGCCTGGCCGGGATCGGGATCATCCAGTACGAGCTCGATACCGTCGGGCAGTTCGTCTACAAGACGGTCGATCGGGATTTCTGGAGGGTCTACTGCAGTTTCCAGTTCGAGGGACGGAGCGTCGAGGACTGGTGCGCGATTTGCGCGAAGGGGTCGAAGACGATCGCGGCCGAACTCGACAAATTCTGGGATTCGGAGAGATGCCTGGGGGTCTACGGCTGGCATGCCCTGAAGGAGATCCACAAGAAGGACCCCGAGGGCTACCGGGGCGCCTACCGGCGGCGGTTCCTCCGGGAGATGGTCTACCCGGCGGTCCTCGACCAGGTGGAGAGACGCAAGATTCGCGCGGCGCTGGACCTCGAAGAGGCCGTCCGGCGCCAGGCCGACGCCTCCATCAAGCGATCGATCTCCATCTCGATCCCGAACATCATCGATCTCGGGAGCAACTTTCGCGCGCGGGATTTGACGGCGCAGCTCGTTCACGGCGGCCGATACCTGATCGCCGAGGCGCCGGTGACCGACAAGGGCGTTTCCTTCGCGTTTCCGCTGGGGAAGATGGTCGATCCCTCGCAGCGCAGGGTTTCCGACGGCCTCCAGGTCCGCCTCGTCCCGGTTGGCGGGGCCCGGCTCCCCGACTCCAAGGACCGTTCGTTCTTGTTGGGCCTCCGGACCGTCCGGCCCCGCGTGGCGGCGACGTTCAGCGCGGAACGGACGTCCTACGTCTTCGAGGAATGGGTGAACGTCCGGATGGTCTATCCCGTCCGGGTCCGGGTCGCCGGCGCGGTTCCGGCGGGGGCGTTCCTCGCGCTGAAAACCGTTCCCGCGCGCAGCCGGTCCGACGGGATCTCGGAGCCCGTGCGGCTGGAGGCCCGGATCCAGGGCGGGGTGGCGCTCTTCCCGGAGGTGCCGACCGGGCAGTGCATCTTCACCCTTGACGGCAAGGTGGTCGGCGGGGAGTTCGTCCGTGGCGTCACGGAATCGAGCGTCCAGGCCCCGCCCGCCGTCGGCCC
>CAYHQZ010000411.1:0-2145 GCA_964358555.1 uncultured Planctomycetia bacterium | reverse complement strand
TGCCGTGCACTCGTCCAGGTCGCCGCGCCCTCCCTCCAACCGATCCTGAAGTGCGCGCTCTCCACCGGAATGCGACGCGGCGAACTCCTCGCCCTGCAATGGCGCGACCTCGACTTCACGCGGCGGGAGATCGTCGTCCGTCCCGAGACCGAGAAGGCTGGACGCGGGCGCGTCGTCCCAATGACGAACTCGCTTTTGGGTGTGGCCGGAACGCGTTGGCCGCTACGCGGCCAACGCAGAAGCGGCGTATAGCCTCTCGTGCGCCCGGTTTGTGCGGTATCTGGTGAACTCGTCCCAATCACCGTTGACGTCCACGGCACGCAGTTCCAGCATGGCCTCCGCGCCCTCCGCCACCCAACGCATGCCGGCCAGTTCCATGCGGTCCTTGACGAAATGACGGCAGGCGCCCTCGACGACACCACTGGCAATCGGGAGCCCCATGGCCAGGTACTGGTCGTACCTCATGTGAGGACGATTCCGCGAGTAGTAGCCGATGACGCGCTCGAGGGTCTTCCGCTTTGACCGCGAGAGCTTCGTGTCCAGAAGAGCGCTCTTCATCTCGCGAAGGACCGTACCGAGCTTGCCTTCCAGGAGCAACCGGAGCTGACGGGTAACCCACATCTCGGCCTCGGGCGAATTCTCCTCGCCGTGGAAGACGTGGGCCACCTTCCACAGGTACTCCAACGCATGCGGCAAGTCGAGAATGAGGATGATTCCCGGGAAGATCCTCTTCATCCGCTGCTGGAGAGACCGATCGCCATCCGCCAGCCCGACGAGCACTCGCTCCCCCTTCGGGTCACGCTCCTGAACTTGGCGGCGGGCCTCTTTGAGAGCTGCGTCCTTACCACGCAGGGTTCCGCGAACACGCTTGAACTTCGGATCCGGACGCTCCTTCACGGGACTCGGCTTTTCGGCCTGCTTGGAGTCTCTTGCCTGACGAAGTTCCCCCACGATCTCTTCTGGCGTCCGCTCATGTCGGTCAATCGTGTACACCGCAGTGACCGTCGCCTGCTTCTTCTTGCTCCGCTTCTCCCCTGCCGAGAGCCGTTTCTTCTGGGTCTGGGGCCCTTTTCCCACCATGACGACGCCCTTCCCGTCCGCGG
This sequence comes from uncultured Planctomycetia bacterium, assembly GCA_964358555.1. GTDB lineage: Bacteria > Planctomycetota > CAYHQZ01 > CAYHQZ01 > CAYHQZ01 > CAYHQZ01. The sequence goes on along the minus strand of CAYHQZ010000411.1, from coordinate 1,042 downwards.
TCACGACACTGATCGAGCCCTCCTGGTCAGGTTTCGGAGCAGCCTTCTGCTCGTAGTATGCCTGTACGTCGACGCCCGCGTCGCGAACCAATTCCTCCAGCGAACTCTTGCTCAGTTTCAGTCCGAGGATCCCTTCCAAGATGTCGAGCGCCTTGTCGAACGCGCCTCGCACTCCCAGACGTGTCGCCCAGTCCTCCAGCAGGTACGAGTAGCATCGCTGCGGCAAGTTCAGGACCGCGTCCAGAGGGCACACCCCCTCTCCCGCTCCGACGCCCCAGTAGTACGCCCGGCGAATCGAGAGCTTGCCGAAGATTGAGAAGTACTCCGCCGTGCGCAAACCGTGGTACTTCCATTCCCGGCCATCCACCGTCCGAATCTGGTCCCCCATCCGCCCGTCGCCGCGCTTCTCCAAGAAAGCGGCCAGGAGCAGAAGACCCAGTTGCAGAAGCCTGCGGAAGATCCCTCGCTCCACCCCGTGAAGCTGCTCCGCCTGAGCCTCGCCAAAGACGTATGCCTTCAGATTGTTGAACTCTGCATCGAGTCGCGAGAGAATCTCCTCTTCGGGCGAAACAAACATGTTGGGCCTCCTTTCCGGCACGGCCTGTGTTTCACAACAGAAGCCTACCGGAGGAGGCCCAATCTTTCCCGGAAACGTAGTCGCAGTTCCCGAGTCCGCTTACCCCCCCATTCTCCAAGCGCAGTACGAACCAACACCAACCCAACGCATGTTCTCCGGCGGACCCGGCTTGTGGCCAAACGCGATTCGGCCACACCCAAAGGGGATCGGATTCCGGAGGCTGCGGGGGTACCAGACCCGCAGCCTCACCCCCTTTTCATCGACCCCCAGCCACGGACGGATGTGAAGAGTCCGTGGAAAACCGCCGCCTCATGAGCATGAAACCCTGGATCTTCCGAACCGAGAAACAGCGTGAGGCGTGAGTCTCATGAGGCGTGAGACGCCAGTCTCATCGAGCGTGAGACGCGACACCTCGACGCCGAGCGGGTAGAGGACGATCGATCGGGCGCCCGAGGCGGCGCGCCA
>CAYHQZ010000410.1:0-2152 GCA_964358555.1 uncultured Planctomycetia bacterium | reverse complement strand
GTGAACGTGTCTTGGGATGACGCGCAATCTTTCGTGGTCTGGTTGAACAAGCAGGACCTCGGCCACACGTACCGCCTGCCCACGGAGGCGGAGTGGGAGCGCGCGTGCCGGGCCGGGACGTCGACGCCATATTGGTGTGGTTCGTCGATCACGGGCAAGCAGGCGAACTACAATACAAACGAAACTGTGGTGATCGACGGCGAGGAGCGTGCGGTGATCTACAAGACTACGGTGGGGACGTGGCCTGCGAACCCGTGGGGTCTCTATACTACTAACGTCCAGCATCTTCGCGCGGCGCGAAGGTTGTCGCGGTCGGTCATGCGGCGAGCGTGTTGATCTGTTCGAGGGTGAGGCGTTGAGTGGCGAGGACGGCGGCGGCGAGTTGGCGGCCGCGGGGAGAGATCTTGTAGCGGTGCGTGCGGGGGATCTTGTGGAGGATGCCGTGGGCGCGCAGCAGGCGGAGGAGCCGGGTGACCTTCGCGCTACGGCGACGGCCGTCGGCGGCGTCGGCGGGCTTGGAGTGGAGGAGGTGGACCTGGAGGTCGCGGTTGCGCAGGCCGTCGATGGCGAACTCGCCGCGGGTGATCACCTGGAGGAGTTCGAGGTCGCCTCCGGGGACGGGGCGCAGCCCGCGGACCCTCTTGCCGTTCCAGGTGACGGCCTTGCAGACGTCGGCGAGGAGGCTCCCCAGGGGAGCGGCGGTGTCGACGTCGGCCAGGGCGTCGAGGTAGCGTTCGTTGACGGCTTGGCTGGCCTGGGCGCGGGCGTGCTGGTCGGCGAGTCCCTTGCGCATCGGGCGCCAGGACATCTCGCCGCCCTGGTCGCCCTCGGCGGCGCGGTAGACCTTGAAGCGCCGCGGGTCGTTGATCGTCGTCTCGGTACGGAGCACGCTGCCCTGCTTGTCGTAGAGCTTGACGGAGTTGTGTCCGACGCGGTGCTTGATGCGCACGCCCTCGGGGCGCTCCCGCAGGTCGCTGACCACCTCGCCCTGGAAGCGCAGGTCGAGCTTCTTGCCGAGGAAGCGCATGACGTCGGGAGAGGAGAAGGTCGTGATCCCGTGGAGGAGGAGCGCGGGGTAGATCGAGGCGAGGGCGGCGGCGTCCCGGAAGGCGAGGTCGGTCGCCCACTCGCTCTGGTGGGTCGTCCAGTAGTAGGGCACGGGCCTCTGGAGGACGTCGTCCTGCACCGGGTTGAGGAACGCGGCGATGCGGCCGAGGTCCCGGGGCCAGTTCGTGCGGAGCTGACGGTCCATCAGGGCCTGCGCCCCGGCGAAGTCGTCGATCCGGAGGAAGCAGTTGTCGGCGCGGCGGTAGGCGAGGCCCTCCCGGTCCATCTGCCGCGCGAGCCACTCGCGGCCGTTCAGGCAGACCTGCACCGGGAAGGGCAGCCACGTCTGGATGCGGGCGTTCATCCAGCCGAAGACCGGGTCGATCACGTAGTGGTAGTAGTGCAGGCACTTGCGGAAGCGCATCACGAGCTCGAGCTTCTTGATCTCGGCGTTGCGGTGGATGTCGAAGCCCACGCAGGGCTCGACGCACTTGAGCACGCACACGAGGCCCTCGGAGATCCCGTCCTTCTCGGCGACGCGCAGAGCGACCTGCTCCTTGTTCGTCTGCGCCGAGGCGAGGTAGAGGACCGGCCGCCCCAGCCGCTCGGCGTGCTCCTCGGTCGCGGCCTTGATCCGCTCGGTCGCCGACTCCGCGAACACCCCGAAGTCCTTGAGCAGGATCTGGCGGTCCCAGAGGAAGCCCTTCATCCCGGCGACGTACGCGAGCCGCCGCAGCGACCCGCGCAGCACCAGCCGGTCGAACCCGCTGAGAACCCCGATGACCTTGTCGGCGTGGCGTGCTAGAAATCTCCTCACGGCGTCCTCCTCTCGAGTGGCCCTTGGACAGAAGGAACCTACTCGGCAGGTCGGACGCCGCTTCCCTTGGGTTGCGGGCGGAGCCCGCGCTGCGTTGCGAAGCGAAGATAGGGATAGCCTGCTCTCCGCACGGGCCCTCCCTGCGGAGTCTCCGCCATCCTCGTGCTCCTCAGGGTGCCGGTGGGGGAGTACGATCTCGACGTCCGGCCGGAGGTCCTCCGATGCGGCTCTCCCTGATCGCACTCCTCGCCGCGGTTGCTGGCGAGCACCGCACCGACCCGGATTTCG
>CAYHQZ010000409.1:0-2170 GCA_964358555.1 uncultured Planctomycetia bacterium | reverse complement strand
GAGCGCGGAAATCGCGAAGAAATCCTACGAATTCCGATCCCTGGGCCTCGGGTATGCGAACCTCGGGACGATGCTCATGCGCTTAGGGATCCCCTACGACAGCCCGCGAGCGCTCGCGATCACCGGGACGCTGACCGCGATCCTGACCGGCGAAGCCTACGCCACCAGCGCAGAGATGGCCTCCGAACTCGGGGCCTTCCCGGGCTTCGCCCGGAACCGCGAGCCGATGCTCAAGGTGATCCGGAACCACCGCCGGGCCGCCCACGATGCCCCGGCCGCCGAGTACGAAGGCCTCTCCGTGAAGCCGATGGAGATCGAACCCGCCCACGCCCCGAAGGAACTCGTGCGGGCGGCCCGCGCGGCCTGGGACCGGGCGCTCGAACTCGGCGAGGCGCACGGCTACCGCAACGCCCAGGCGACCGTCATCGCCCCGACGGGAACGATCGGGCTCGTGATGGACTGCGACACGACCGGGGTCGAACCCGATTTCTCCCTGGTGAAGTTCAAGAAGCTGGCGGGCGGCGGCTATTTCAAGATCATCAACGCATCCATCCCGCCGGCCCTCGCGACGCTCGGCTACTCCACGAAGGAGATCGAGGCCATCGTCGCCTACGCCCAGGGACGGGGCACGCTTTCGGGCGCCCCGTTCGTGAACCCCGCCTCGCTGAAGGCCAAGGGATTCGACGATGCGGCCCTCCGCCGGGTCGACTCCGCCCTCGGCAGCGCCTTCGATCTCACGTTCGCCTTCAACAAGTTCGTCGTCGGCGACGAGACGCTCCGCCGGATGGGCGTCTCCCCAGAGGCCGCCTCCGCCTGGGACTTCAACCTCCTCCAGATCCTCGGATTCACAACCTCCGAGATCGAGGCGGCCAACGAATACGTCTGCGGGACGATGACCGTGGAGGGCGCCCCCGGATTGAAAGCCGAGCACCTTCCCGTCTTCGACTGCGCAAGCCGCTGCGGCCGGAAGGGCACGCGGTTCCTCGCGGCCCTCGCCCACGTGCGGATGATGGCGGCCGTCCAGCCGTTCATCTCGGGGGCCATCTCGAAGACGATCAACCTCCCGCCCGAGGCCACGATCGAGGACGTAAAGACCGTCTACCGGGAATCCTGGCGGACGATGACGAAGGCGATCGCGCTCTACCGGGACGGCTCCAAGCTCTCCCAGCCCCTCTCGGCCACGTTCGATCTGGGCGAGGCCGAATCGGCCGGGGAGGAGGCCGAATCCGAGACGGCGGCGACCCCGCTCGAGCGGATTGCGGAAAAAGTCATCTACCGCTACATCGCCCGGCGCCGGAAGCTCCCCCACCGCCGCTCCGGCTACACCCAGAAGGCGAACATCGGCGGCCATAAGGTCTACCTGCGAACGGGCGACTACGAGGACGGCACCATCGGGGAAATCTTCGTGGACATGCACAAGGAAGGGGCCGCGTTCCGGAGCCTCATGAACTGCTTCGCGATCTCGATCTCGCTCGGGCTGCAGTACGGCGTGCCGCTCGAGGAGTTCGCGGACGCCTTCGTCTTCACCCGCTTCGAGCCGAACGGGATCGTCCAGGGCAACGCCCGGATCAAGATGACGACGTCGATCATCGACTACATCTTCCGGGAACTGGCGATCACCTACCTGCACAAGCGGGAGCTTGCGCAGGTTTCCGAGGAGGATCTTCGCAGCGACGCGATCGGCATCACCCCGGAATTCGTTTCCGAGGAGGTCGTCAGCGAGCGCATGATCGAGAAGCCCGCACCCCCCGCGGCGCCGCGGAAGGAGGATTCGGACGGCAACGGAAGCGATCCCGCGAACGAGACGGGAACGGCGGCGGACAAGCCCATCGTTCCGGCCCGAACCCGAGTTGCCGCCCGCTCCCCCCGGTCCCTCGCCCCGGCCGTCGCGCGCTCTCCCAGAAGGGAAGCCGAGACCGCCCGCCTGAAGGGCTACGAGGGCGACCCCTGCGGCGAGTGCGGCCACCTGACGCTCGTCCGCAACGGGACATGCCTCAAGTGCATGACCTGCGGGTCAACGTCGGGGTGCTCGTAAGCAAAGCCCAAAGTCCTAGGTTCAACGTCCTAAGCCTCGAGCCATTGCGTTGGGGTACAAAACAGGCACGGGGAAGGGGCGGGGACTCGGCTCTTGCTCCCGGTCTCCGCACGGTCCACGGAAGGTAGACGAATT
>CAYHQZ010000408.1:0-2172 GCA_964358555.1 uncultured Planctomycetia bacterium | reverse complement strand
GTGGGCGATGATGGCGATGTTCCGGAATCGTTCGATGCGCATGGAAGGGCGGGAATCATATCGTCCAAAGGGGGATGGTCTAAGGTCTAAAGTCTAAAGTCGAAGGTCGAAAGCGCAGGAAACGCCGTCTTCGTGCCCCTAGACCTTAGACCTTGGCCCCCCCTACAGCCACCCTCGTTGCTTGCACCACGCGTAGGTGGACTTGAACCCCTCCGCGACGTCCCACTTCGGCGCGTAGCCGAGTTCGGCCTTCGCGCGATCGATGGAGCATTCCCAGTTCCGCCGCCGGACGTCAGAGGCCTTGTCGATGGAGATGAGGGGGGGCTTGCGGGTGATCAGGGCGCAAAGTTCGCAGAGGACGGCCGCCGCGTAGAGCAGGGGGGCCGGCGCCGGAAGGACCCGAAGCCTTCGCCCCACGGCGCCCTCGAGGGCGGATCGGATTTCGGGCCAGGTCCAGCCGCGGGCGCTGCCGGCGAAGTAGGTCCGCCCGACGGCCTCGGGACGTTCGGCGGCGAGCAGGATGGCCTGCACGACATCCTCGACGTGGACGACCGAGATCCGGGCGTCGCGGCGGCCGGGGCGGGGGAAGATCCCGCGGGCGGCCCACTGGAAGAAGACGAAGACGTCGCGATCCTCGGGCCCGTAGATGGCGGGGGGGCGGACGATGGACCAGGGGAAGCGGTTTCCGAGGCGTTCGAGAACTTCCTCGCCGCCGCGCTTGCTCCGGCCGTAGGCCGTTCGAGGGGCCGGGGGATCGTCCTCCCGGACCGGCCGGCCGGGGACGCCGGGGCCGGCGGCGGCGAGGCTCGAGACGAGGACGAAGCGCTTTAGCGGGCTTCCCGCGGGCACGACGCCGGCAACGGCCTCGGTGCCGCCCCGGTTCACCCGGTCGTAGGCCGCCGCGTTGAGCGCCTTCACGACGCCGGCGACGTGGAAGACGTAGTCGGCGGCGGCGATGCGCTCGCGATGGCGCTCCACCGAGAAGATGTCTCCCTCCAGGCGTTCGACGTCGAGCCCGTCGAGCCTTTTGAGGTTCGGCCCCGGCCGGACGAGGCAGGCGACGCGGTGGCCTTTGCCGAGGAGGGCCCGGACGAGGTGGGTTCCGACGAATCCGGTCGCGCCGGTCACGATGGAGAAGGGGGCCAAGGCGCCGAAAGTCTAGCAAAAGCGTGCGCTTCCGGAGCGGGGTGCATTCCCCAAACGAAGAACCGGGAGCGGGCCGTGCCCCGCCCCCGACGAGTGCTCCATCCCACTGGGGAATGCATCACCCTCTGGAACGCTTCCTATTGCCCGTCGGCCGGGGAAGGGTAAACTCCCAATCTCAAAACCATGGCCACCGAAACCCACGTTCGGGGCGCCGATCTCTTTGATAAGTGCCGGGACTTCACGACCGCCAAGGAGATCATCGCGAAGGGGATCTACCCTTACTTCAAGCCCCTCTCGTCCGAATCCGACACCGAGGTCGAGGTCGACGGCAAGCGGGTCATCATGATCGGGTCCAACAACTACCTGGGCCTGACCACGCATCCGTTGGTCAAGGAAGCGGCCATCGCGGCCATCCGAAAGTACGGCACCGGCTGCACCGGGTCTCGCTTCCTGAACGGCACCCTCAAGATCCACGAGGAGCTGGAGGGCAGGCTCGCGGCGTTCCTGAAGCGCGAGGCGGCCCTCGTCTTTTCCACCGGGTTCCAGGCGAACCTGGGCGCCATCTCGGCCCTCGGCAGCAAGGACGACACCATCTTCATCGACCGGCAGGATCACGCCAGCATCGTGGACGGCTGCCGGCTCTCCTTCGCCAAGACGGTCAAATACCGCCACAACGACGTCTCCGATCTCGAGCGGCTGCTCGCCTCGTCGAACGGGCATGGCGGGAAGTTTGTCGTCGTGGACGGCGTCTTCTCGATGGAGGGGGACCTCGCGGATCTGCCCGGCATCGTCGCGGCTTCCAAGCGCCACGGCGCGCGGGTGATGGTGGACGAGGCCCATTCCCTCGGCGTGTTCGGCGCCAACGGCCGGGGCACCGTCGAGCATTTCGGCCTGGAGCACCACCAGTCGAGCGACAACCGCGTCGACGAGGACGCCCTGCTCGACGACGCCAAGAAGCGGTCGCTCTTCGCCCTCCTGGCGCACGAGTACGTCCACTCCTGGAACGGTAAGTACCGGCGCCCGGAG
>CAYHQZ010000407.1:0-2178 GCA_964358555.1 uncultured Planctomycetia bacterium | reverse complement strand
CGGGCCGCCGCGCCCGGGCGGACCTTTGGGCGCAGGCCGCCGCCACGGCCGCCCTCTTCAGCGCCTTCGCGTTCGTGTGCTACGAGGCCGTCGGCGGGACGATCACCCTGGGCGGCCTCGTGATGTACTACCAAGGTTTCCAGTCCGGGCTCGGCCACCTGCAGGGGGTCCTGCGGGGACTGGCCGGCCTTTACGAGGACAACCTGTTCCTCACGCACTTCGACCGGTTCCTCGACCTCGTCCCGGCGGTGGCGGCGCCGGAGAGCCCGGAGCCGCTTCCCGCGCGCGTCGAGAGGGGGATCGCCTTCGAAGGGGTGAGCTTCACCTACCCCGGAAGCGCGCGGCCGGCCCTCGCGGGGATCGACCTCGCGATCGCCCCGGGGGAGGTGATCGCTCTCGTGGGGGAGAACGGCTCGGGGAAGACGACCCTGGTCAAGCTCCTGTGCCGCCTCTACGACCCCGCGGCGGGCCGGATCGCCCTCGACGGGATCGACATCCGCCGATTCGACCCCGCCCGGTGGCGCCGGGAGGTAAGCGTCACCTTCCAGGATTACGTCAACTACCACCTCGCCGCCTGGGAGGCGATCTGGCTGGGCGAGGCGGACCGGGAGCCCGACCGGGAGCGGATCGTCGAGGCGGCGGAGCGCTCCGGGGCGGACCCGGCGATCCGGCACCTGCCGGAAGGATACGACACCGTGCTCGGGCACCGGTTCCACGGGGGGAAGGAGCTGAGCGTCGGGGAGTGGCAGAAGGTGGCCCTGGCCCGGGTTTTCTATCGCGACGCCCGCATCGTCGTGCTCGACGAGCCGACGAGCGCCCTCGACCCGCTGGCGGAGGCCAGGCTGTTCCGGAATTTCCGGCGGCTGATCGACGGCAGGAGCGCCGTCCTGGTCAGCCATCGCTTTTCCACCGTGAGGACGGCGGACCGGATTTACGTGATGGAGGAAGGAAGGATCGTGGAGCGGGGCGCCCACGAGGAGCTGTTCCGGCGGGATGGTCGGTACGCCCGCCTCTACCGCGCCCAGGCGGAGAGGTACGGGGAGGATGTTGCCGGACTTTCGCGTTGAACAGGAAGTGATCCTTTCCGCCCTGCGCGCCGGCGCCGTGGATGGGGACCGGGTCCGGGATCTGATGCGGCGCAACCCGGACTGGAGCCTCCTGCGCGAGACGGCGCGGAACCACGGCGTCCTCCCCCTTCTCTATGCGCGACTGAGGGAGGTCGGCCGGGACCTCGTTCCTCCCGGGGAGATGGCCCGGATGAGGGAGCTGTATTCCGCCAACTCCCGGCGCAACCTCCGGATGGGCGCCGAACTCCTCAAGGTCCTGAAGTTCCTCGATGCGCACGGCATCGTCGCCATCCCCGTGAAGGGGCCGGTCCTCGCCGAGTCCGCCTACGGCGACATCGCCCTGAGGCAGTTCGTCGACCTGGACCTCCTCGTCCGCGGGGAAGACATCCTCCGGGTGAAGGAGCTGCTCGTTGGAAAGGGTTTCCTGCCGACGCACGCGTTCACCGGGAGGCAGGAGGAAGCGCACCTCGCGCGCGACAATGAGTTTACCTTCGAAGCGGAGGGCGGGAAGGGGCAGCTCGACGTGCACTGGCGGTTCGCCGCCGCTTACCTCGCGGCGCCGCTGGACGCGGGGGCCGCGTTCGAAAGGCGGGTGGAAGGCCGCCTGCTCGGGCGCCCGGTCCCCGCGCTGGCGCACGAGGACGCGCTCCTGTATCTTTGCCTCCACGGGACGTTCCACCTCTTTGCGACGCTCGGGTTGGTTTGCGACGTGGCCAGGCTCCTGGAAAGCCGGGACGACTGGGACTGGCGGGCGCTGATGGAGCGGGCCGCATCGGCGGGCCTGAGACGCACGCTGCTTCTGGGCGTCACGCTCGCCCGGGACCTCCTCCATGCGCCCGTTCCGCCCGGAATCGGGGACGCTGCGGACCGGGACCGGGCCGTCGCGGCGCTGCGGGCGCGCGTCCGGGAAAGGCTGTTCCGGGGCTGGGGCGGCGGAGGAGGTTTTGTCGAAACGGCCCTCTTCCAGCTTCGGTCGAAGGAGCTCCTCGCCGACAAGGTGCGGTATTGCCTGATCCGGTCCCTCCTCCCCACGGTCGAGGACTGGAAGCGGACCCGCCTGCCCGATTCGCTCTATTTCCTTTACTACCTGCTGCGCCCCCTGCGCCTGGCG
>CAYHQZ010000406.1:0-2202 GCA_964358555.1 uncultured Planctomycetia bacterium | reverse complement strand
GCGAGCGGTTATGCGGAAATCAAAAGGTCAGCGGCATGAGGGGCCGTAACCGTGACATGCACCCGTCTGGGAGGACTTTTGGCCGGTCCGTCGGGGCTACAGGGCGTCCCAGGGCGTTGCGCGGACGCCGGGGGTGAGAGCACCGGGGTCTCGGGTGGCGCAGACGACGAGGCCTTCTCCGGCGCGCGCGCCTGCGGTCCTTCGGAAGCGCTCTACGGCCTCGGCATGGGCGGGCCTCGGCGTTGCGGTCGATTTTGCCTCGATGGGGTGGAGGCGGCCTTGCCACTCTAGAAGGACGTCCACCTCGGCGCCGTCCCCGGTCCGCCAGAAGAAGATCGGGGGGACCTCGCCCCGGTGGCGAAAGGCTTTTACGAGCGCGCCCACGACGGCGGTCTCGAAGAGGGGGCCGGCCATCGGGCCGTTTTGGACCGCCTCCTCCTCGTGCAGGCCCGAAAGCCAGGCGGCGACGCCTGTGTCGAGCCAGTAGATCTTCGGGCTCTTCACGAGGCGCTTTCCGAAGTTCTCGTGGTGGGGACGCAGCAGGAAGACTTGGTGGCTCGCCTCCAGGATCGTGAGCCACTCCTTCGCCGTGGGGGAGGAGACGCCGGCGTCCCGCGCGAGGTCCGAGAGGTTCAGGATCGTCCCCGTCCGCGCGGCGGCGAGGCGGACGAACGTCTGGAAGAGGCCCAGGTCGTGGACCCGGGAAAGCGAGCGCACATCCCGCTCGAGGTAGGTTTCCACGTAGCCCGAGATCCAGAGGCGCCGGTCGGCGCCGCGGCCGGTCCACATCGCGGGATAGCCGCCGCGAAGGAGCCAGCGGCCGAGGCCCGGTCGCTTTCCCTCCGGCGTTCTCTGTGCCGCGAGGAGACGGCGGACGTAGGCCTCGATCCCGAGGCTTGGCTCCGGCCTTCCTGCCGCCTCGCCCGCGGAAAAGGGCAGGAGGTGCAGGACCGCGACGCGGCCCGCGAGCGATTCGCTTACGCCCGCCATGAGGGGGAAGGACTGGGAACCCGTGAGGATCCAGCGGCCGGGCCGGCGATCCTCGTCGATCGCGGCCTTCACGTAGGGCAGGAGCGTTGGCGCGCGCTGGATCTCATCGAGGATGAGCGGCGGCGGGTGGTCGGCGAGGAAGCCCACCGGGTCCGCCTGCGCCCGCTCCCGCAGGTCCGGCCGGTCGAGGGAGAGGTAGCGGTGGCGGCCCTCGAACCGCGCCCGGATGAGGGTGGACTTCCCGGACTGGCGGGGGCCGGTGACGAGGACGGCGGGGAACGACCGGATCGCGCGCGCCATGGCGCCGGAGAGGGTTCGTTCGAGAAACATGGGATTGGCCGCTCTCTGCAAATATAAGAAATATTCTTAAATATGCAACATTCCAGTCAACCGCCCAAATACGCCCGCCGGATCTCTTCGCGGCCTTCGAGCTCGGAGGCGATGCCGGAAAGGGAGATGCGGCCGGTTTCCAGGACGTAGGCGCGGTTCGCCAGTTTGAGGGCCATGCGGGCGTTCTGCTCGACGAGCAGCAGCGAGACGCCCTGGTCGCGGATTCGGCGGAGGATGTCGAAGATTTGCTGGACGAGGATGGGGGCTAGGCCCAGGGAGGGCTCGTCCAGGAGCAGCAGCTTCGGGCGGGCCATGAGGCCTCTGGCGATGGCGAGCATCTGCTGCTCGCCGCCGGAGAGGGTGCCGCCCTTCTGGGAGAGGCGCTCGCGCAGGCGCGGGAACATGTCGAGGACGCGCTCGAGGTCGTCGCGGATGCCGGCTTCGTCGCGGCGCAGGTACGCGCCGAGCAGGAGGTTCTCGCGGATGGTGAGGCGCGCGAAGATCCGGCGGCCCTCGGGGACCTGGGAGATGCCCCGGCCGACGATCGCGTGGGCGGGCAGGCCCGAGAGGGATCGGCCGTCGAAGTCGACGGCGCCGCCGGCGCCGGGCAGGACGCCGGAGATGGCCATGAGGGTCGTGGACTTCCCGGCCCCGTTGGCCCCGAGGAGGGCGACGATTTCGCCCGCCTCCACGCGGAACGTGATTCCGTGGACGGCCTCGACCGCGTCGTAGGAGGCGCGCAGGTCGCGGACGTCGAGAAAGGCGGTCACGGCCGGCCCTCCGGCGGGGCCCATGCGGCGCCCGGCCTGGCCGCCCCGCCCTCCGCGCTGCCGAGGTAGGCCTCGATGACCTTGGGGTCGCGCTGGATCTCGGCGGGCGTCC
>CAYHQZ010000405.1:0-2205 GCA_964358555.1 uncultured Planctomycetia bacterium | reverse complement strand
TTTCGTCTGGATTTCCAGCAGGTCCTGTTGGTAGGCTGGTATTTCGGTGCCGAAGTCGTTCTTCTTCTGGGCCTCGGGGTCGTTCACGATCTTCTCGAGGGAAAGCCCGACGAACTTGTAGATGTTCTGGCAGTTCTTTCCGTAGGGCTCGGGAACCCCGTTTTCCATGGCCGCGAGGCTCGCGTCCACGAATTCCTTGTCCTGCTCCCGGACGCGCTCCTCGTGCCCGTATTTCTTCAGGAATCTCGGGTTGATGACCTTGTACTCGCCCTCCTTCACGAACTGGTCCGTGAAGAGGCGCATCGCAGCCGGATAGGTCTTCCCGTCGGGTCCGACGACGTCGTCCTCGGACTGGGCGTAGCGCAGCCATTTCCAGGCGGCGTCGCGGACGGCCTTGTCTTTCACGAGCGAGTTGATCCCGTAGAGCGTCGTGTTGATCTCGTTGCGCGATTTCGGGGCCCCGGGCATCTTCGGCATCGCGGTCACGCCGATCAGCTCCTGGGGCATCTGGCGAGTCGCGCCCTGGAGGTTCATCTCGTTGACGGCCCCGACGAGCATGGCGCACTTTCCCTGGGAGAAATAGACCGCCCGCGAGCCGCCGCCCCCGGCGATGTACGTCCGCTTCCCGGAGGGCGATTCCTTCACGGTCGAGAGGAGTTTGCGCCAGAACCGCGCCGCCGTGAGCGCCTCGGGGGTGTTGAAGTTGGCGACCCAGGCGTCGGTCCGCTTCGCGGGGTTGAACGGGTCCACGGCGATGTAGCGGCCGGTCGCGTCCTTCTTGGGGTTGCCCTTCTCGTCGAGTTCCACCTCCGTGACGAGTTCGCCGCCGGCCTGGTAGACGAAGTTCGAGAAGTGCCAGCCGGACTTGTCGATGGCCAGGCCCAGCGTGCCCTCGTCCGGGTTCGTCGCGAGGTAGGCGATGTTGTAGAGTTCGTTCCAGTCCGTGGGGGGCTTGGCGCCCATTGCCGCGAAGATTCCCTTGTTGTAGAGAAGCGCGATCGCCGTGAGGCGGCTCGGCATGCAGTAGAAGTGGGGCTTCCCGTCCGGCGGGCCGCGCTGGATCAGGGTGGGCCAGAGCGCCTTGGGGACGTCGAGATCCTCGGGCGTGATGTCCAGGAGGTTCTTGACGAGGGGCTGGCCGCGCTTCTTTCGTGCCTCGTTGGCCCACTCGATCGCGTAGTCGTCGAGGGGGTAGAAGAAGTTCTGGTCGATGAACGTCCGCATCGCCCGGAAGTTCGTCCCGAGGATCTCGCCGGCCGTGCCGCCCGCCATCGCCATGAGGAGCGAGGCGTCCCGCCAGTGGCTCTGGACCCGGATCCCCTGGTAGGGATCGAAGCGGATGTTCGGGTTCATCGCCATGAACGTGTCGAAGATCTTGCGGTTCGCGCGCTCGCCGACCGTCGGGGGATACTTGGGGGGGAGCACGTTCTGGGAGGGGCCCGCGAACGGCTGGATCCGGAGGCGGATTTCGCGCGGTTTGGACGGGTCCGAAGGCGCTGGCTGGGCGGAGGCAGCGTCCGTGGAGGACGACGCGCAGCCCCTCGGCTGGATGAGCAGCGCCAGGAGCGTCACGAAGAAAAGCGCCGGTACAAGCAACGGCAGATAGGTGGGCTTTTCCTTCTCGATCATGGCCGTAGGCGGGCGGAGGATTCTAGGGCGGTCCCTGGATGCCCTCAAGCGGAAAGCGGGGAGATTGTGAGTTCCCGTAGGATGTCGTCCAGCGTCCGCTTCGGTTTCCATCCGAGGAGATTCCGGATCTTCGAGGTGTCGGGCGCGCGGTGCTTGATGTCCTCGAATCCCGGCGCATAGGCGGCCTCGTAGGGGACGAGCTCGGTTGTCGGGTTCGTTCCGGCGAACTCGGCGATCCGGCGCGCGAGGTCGGCGATGGAGACCTCCTCCTCGGATCCGACGTTGAAGACCTGGCCACGGGCGCGCGGATCGGCGAGCAGCCGGTCGAGGGCCTCGACGACGTCGGCCACGTGGCAGAAGCAGCGGGTCTGGGTGCCGTCCCCGTAGATCCGGATCGGGCCGCCCTTCTTCGCCTGCTCGATGAAGCGGGGGATCACCATCCCGTACTGGCCCACCTGGCCGGGGCCGACCGTGTTGAAGAGTCGCGCGATGACGACGGGCAGGCCGCGGCTGTGGTGGTAGGAGAGGGCGAAGAACTCGTCGATCGCCTTCGCGGCGGCGTACGACCAGCGCGGC
>CAYHQZ010000404.1:0-2213 GCA_964358555.1 uncultured Planctomycetia bacterium | reverse complement strand
CGAGGCGCTCGATGACCTTTCCGCATGCGTCGCAGCGGATTTCCGGAAACCAGCGATTGTTTCTGAGCGTGCAAGCAAGCATTGGTGCCTCCTGGTTCAGAACGGAGCCTCCTCGAGTTGTTCCTGGAATGAAGGAGTGGAATCGGCAGGCGCGTCCTCTTCGCCACCGGGCTCGCGCCACGCGGGCTTTTCCTCGAGCTCGTAGGCCACGATCTTGGCGAAGTCGTCACCCGTCACCTTTCGGACCTTGATGCTTTTCGGCTTCGCCAGTGCGCCCGCTTCCGCCAGGGCCACGGCCTCGGTCGAGGTCATCGGGACCGGTGCATTCGACCGGCGGCGCCACCAGAACGCGGCCTTGTGCTGGGCGTAGCCCGCGTGCTCGAAGCAAACCCACTCGGACTGCCAGCGGTTGAACCCGATCCGATATTCCACCCGCATCGTGCGCGGGGCGGAGGGAGCGGCACCTCGCTTCTCGTGGACGGTGTAGCGGATCCCGTCCACGGCATAGGTCGTCTCGGTGACCTCGCCCGAAAGGACGCCCTCGCTTGATGCCCGGGAATCGTGCTTCGCCTTCGCCCGTGCCGGGAACTCGAATCCGCAGTCGGGGCAGATGCTGTAGCCGGCGGCGACGACGGAACGGCACTGCGGGCAGGTTTTTGCCGGCGCATCTTCGCTCGAGGTGCCGCCCGTGGGCTTCAGCTTCAGCGCGTCTACGGGCCCGTGGCGCATGGCGTTGCCGCCGTAGTCGAGGACGAGCGCGTCCTTTTTCCCGGGATGGAGCCTGAATGACCTCCCTACCATCTGATAGAACAGCCCTGGCGACATCGTGGGCCGCAAGAGCGCCACGCAGTCGATATTCGGGGCATCGAAGCCGGTGGTCAGGACTTGGACGTTCACGAGATACTTCAGCGCCCCTTCGCGGAATTCCCGAAGGCGCCGGTCCCGCTCGAAATCGAGCGTGTCGCCGAATACCGTCTGGACCTGGACGCCGAGGCCACGCAGGACGTCGGCGACGTGGTTTCCATGCCGGATGCCGCTCGCGAAAATGAGGACGGACTTCCGATCCCGGGAGTATTCGACGATTTCATTGCACGCCGCCTCGACCAGCCGCTCCTCATCCATCAGTTCCTCGACCTCGGCAGGGATATATTCGCCGCCGCGGATATGAAGCCCGCTCGTGTCGATTTCCTCGCGGCTGGCCTTCGTTTTGAGCGGGCAGATGTAGCCCTGCACGATCAGCTCGCGGACGCCGACCTCGTAGCAGACGTGGTTGAGGATATTTTCCGGCGCGCAGATCGGGCCGGAAGTCATCCGGAACGGCGTCGCTGTCAGGCCGATGACGCGGAGGTTGGGATTGGTCTTCTTCAGGCCGGCAAAGAGCGTCCGGTACATTCCGTCGCCTTCGGGCGGGCACATGTGCGCCTCGTCCACAATGACCAAATCGAAATGCCCGAGTTCCTTGGCGCGCCGGTAGACCGACTGAATTCCCGCGACCACGATCGGCTTCGCCGCGTCGCGGCTTTTTAGCCCCGCCGAATAAATGCCCACCTTCGGCGCGAGTTCCGGGGCCATCCGATCGAGCTTGTCCACCGCCTGCGCCAGAAGCTCCTTCACATGCGCGAGAACAAGGACGCGGCCATCCCACTGGCCCACGGCGTCCTTGCAGATTTGGGCAAGCACCGGGGTTTTTCCGGATGCGGTCGGAAGAACGATGCACGGGTTGTCGTCACGCTGGCGCAGATGGCGGTAGACCGCTTCGACGGCTTCGTGCTGGTAGGGGCGAAGTTCGAGTGGCATGTGGTCCTTGCGTTACGGGAAAAGGTGGTAGATGCCCTGCTCCTGAAACTTGGTCCAGAACCACTCGTGGAGCATCTCCGCGACGTCTGCCGTGAGCCCGTTCCTTTCCGGTTCCTCGCCGTCCATAACCTTCTGGAATGTTTCGTCGATATGGCTGAGAAGCGAGAATGCCTCGTGTGCCCTAGAGGCTTGATCGAACTCCACCTGTTCCTCGGGAAGATTGAATTCCAGAATCGCCTTCATCGGATTTCCACCTCCACTGCGTAATCCCGCGGCAGTCCGCGGCGCTGGTCATAGAGCCATGTGATTCGAGAGTCCCCGTCGTTGACGCCCAAGGCGTCGGCCACGCCGTCGCGGACGGCTTTGCAGGAGCCCGCGAGGTTGTCCGAGTCGAGTTTCCTCGGCGCGATTCGGAC
>CAYHQZ010000403.1:0-2213 GCA_964358555.1 uncultured Planctomycetia bacterium | reverse complement strand
GATCCTGGCTTCGGGCGGCTGCAGTCGCGCCATGCTTCGTCGGCCTGCATCGGCGATTCTCTCCGTTGAATCGCCTGCTTCGGACTCCTCGCCTGACGCGACTTCGCTCGACCTCGGGCCTTCGGATTCATTGTGTTAGCGGCTCTTAATGTCCCTTGAGCCGCCAGGCGCCCGTTTTGGGGCTTCCCTTGAAGACGATGAGACCCCGGTCGCGCAGGTCAACCAGGTCCCTCCTGGCCGTGGGCCTCGAACGCGGGAACTGCTTCGTCAGATGATCGAGCCGGATCTCCTTGCCCGATCGGAGCTGGGCAATGACCCACTCCTGCCGCTCGTTCAGGCGATCATTCTCGGGGCGCTTTAGATCGCGATCACCATGATCGCGATCATCTGGACGATGATCACGAACGCTTTCGGAGCCATTCACCTTGGAGGCATCGCCGTCGATCACGGCGATCTTCGAGGAGAGCCTGTAGCCCGGACCGCCGCTGTCGATCACGTCCCGCGGGCCGAGGATGAGATTGGCCCCTTCCCGCATGACGTTCGCCACGCTCTTCCGGAACTCCCAGACCGCCTCGGCCACGCCGTTCTGCCCCCGGAAGGCGCAGTCGACCTTCTTCGCAAGCTCCGCGCCGCCGTAGGCGACGGGGCGGCCGTGCGCGTCCCGGCCGCGGAGCGCGTCGAGGATCTTCCGGATCCGCCCGCTGTCGCCGTTGCCGCAGATCTTCACGCCTTCCAGCTCGACCCGGTCGGGCGTGAAGATCATCACCCCGCGCGCAAACGGCCTCGGCTCCTGCTTGCCCGATGGCGGAGGGCAGAGTTCGGGCCGGGCCTGGTCGGGCGCGGCTCGACCCGCCCGAGGCGCCGGCTTCACTGTCGCGGCCCCGTTCAGCTTCGGCAGCACCTCCTTGATCGCCCGGTCGAGCCGGCCAAGGCCCAGCGGCTTCGTGATGTAGTCCGTCGCCCCCCGCTTGAAGACGTAGCGGGCCAGCTCCGGGCTGTTGTTGCCGTCGCCCGAGATGACGATGACGGGAAGCGCCTTCGTCTCGTTCCCAGCCCGGATCTCTTCGAGGATGTTCACGCCGTTCTCGATCCGGCAGAGGTGCCCCGGGCTTACCGGGATGTTGGGGTCGAGGAGGACGTAGGTGTACTTCCCCGGCTCCAGCAGCTTCCGCGCTCCCCGCTGGTCGGAAGCGGTGTCGTGGTCATGGTTTAGGGAGTCGAGAATGTCGCCGACTATCCGCAGTTCTTCCGGGTCATCGTCAATCACCAGCACCCTCGGTTTCAGAGTCACGGCCGTGGCCCTCCTTGGAGTCGTTTCCCTTCCTTTGGAACCTCAACGCGCAAACCGAACACTACACACTTATGTAGCATTGTCAAGATGCTGTCAAGGCCCTTCCCGACCCCCCCCCGGAGGGCCTCAAAGGCCGCTCGGAAACGGCCGCCTCGGCGCCCCCGGGCGCGCCACGTTGCGCCAGGGCGAACGGGTCGTAGGACGGGCGCAAGAACGCGGCCGGCGCGCCCAAACGCGCCAGGAACGCCCGGGGCGGGCGTCCAAAGGCGCGCAAGGGAAGCGTCGTCCATCGGGTCTTTTCTTGAAGTATCGCGACCTTTCCTATAATCCGCCCCGTTCGGCGATGGAGTCCGCCGGGAAGCGCGCGCTTCCGAACCGCCCCTCCGGGGGCTGATGGCTCCTGCCAGGACCTCAACGGAAGTCCAGGAAGGAGCCCGACGTGGATCTTTACACGGGAATGGTGTTGGCCGCGCTCATCTTTCTCGCGAGCCTCGTCTCGGTCGAGGTCGGCCTTTCGGTGGCCATCATCGAGATCACGCTGGGCGTGGTGGCCGGGAACGTCCTCGGCGTCCAGCAGACGGAATGGGTCCGATACATCGCCGGGTTCGGGGGGATCCTGCTGACCTTCCTCGCCGGGACCGAGGTGGACCTTCGCGTGATGCGCGAGAAGGCGAAGGCGAGCTTCCTCATCGGCTCGCTTTCCTTCCTCGCCCCGTTCCTCGGCACGCTGCTCGTCTGCCGATACCTGCTCGGATGGAGCGGTCCCGCCGCGACGCTCGCGGGGATCGCCTTGAGCACGACGTCGCTCGCGGTCGTCTACGCGGTCCTCGTCGAGACGGGGCTCACGAAGACGGAAATCGGGAAAATCATCATGGCCAGCACCTTCGTGACGGACTTCGGGACCGCCGCCGGGCTGTCGCTT
>CAYHQZ010000402.1:0-2214 GCA_964358555.1 uncultured Planctomycetia bacterium | reverse complement strand
CCCCACCCCTCGCCCGTGCCCGGTTTGTACCCCCGACGCAAAAGTTCAGTAAATAGTCATTGACTGCCTCCTCCCCACCGCCATTTTTCCGCGCCCGTTTCCACATTTCCTCCCCGATTCTCTATGCCCCGACTCGCCCGGATCGCGGAAGCGGCGGTTTGCATGGCCCGACGGAAAGGCTCCGAGGCGGAGGAGAAATCGGCATCCGACTCGAGGGGCAACAGATTCGGAGTGCTGGTCCCGCGGAAAGTATTCAAGTATTTAAGAACGGTCCCCCATCCCGGCGGCGGCCGGAGCACGAGCTACGGCATCGCGCCCCCGGAGGATCCGCGGTAACTGCCGGCAGAGTCGCAGGCAGAGTCACAGGCAGAGTCAAACGGGAGCGAGGGGACGGGCGCCACCGCCAAGCGCTTCCTTCCCGCAACATGATTCCGGAAGACCGGCTGGTGACGCGCGCCCTTCTCGTTCCCGCTGCCGTTTGTCGTCACCATGGGCTGCTCGCCGTCCTCTTCGCATCGCTTTCTGGCTGCCCAGGACCCAAGGAGTCGTCCCCATCTTCGGGGAAGGCGAGTGAAGGCGTCCCCCTTGACCGAATCGATTCGCACCCGTAAGGAGATTTTTCGCAATGGACATCCCGAGAATATTCAACATCACGGAAAGCGCTCACCGCATCCACAACCCGATCACGCCCGAAAAGCTCGCCACGCTCGGCGCGGCGCTGCGCCTGGAACCGGGGACCCGGGTGCTCGACCTCGGCAGCGGTTCGGGGGAGATGCTGTGCACCTGGGCGCGCGATCACGGCGTCATCGGCACCGGCATCGACATGAGCCGGTTGTTCACCGAGCAGGCGAAACGCCGCGCCGAAGAACTCGGCGTTGCCGATCGAGTCAAGTTCATCCATGGCGATGCCGCCGGCTATGTATCCGAAGAGAAGGTCGGCGTGGCGGCCTGTGTCGGCGCCACTTGGATCGCCGGGGGAGTCGCCGGCACCATCGCGCTTCTGGCGCAAAGCCTGCGCGCCGGAGGGATCATCCTCATCGGCGAGCCCTACTGGCGGCAGCTGCCGCCGACGGAAGATGTCGCCAAAAAGTGCCTCGCCCACTCCCTCTCCGATTTTCTCGCGCTCCCGGAGCTCCTCGCGTCCTTCGGCCGCCTCGGCTACGACGTCGTTGAGATGGTCCTGGCCGACCCGGACGGCTGGGACCGATACGAGGCGGCCAAATGGCTCACCATGCGCCGATGGCTCGAAGCCAATCCCGGCGACGAGCTCGCGAAAGAGGTTCGAGCCCAGCTGACCTCGGAACCCGAGCGCTACGCCGCGTACACGCGCAAATACCTGGGCTGGGGCGTGTTCGCGCTAATGCCGCGGTGAGCCGCTTCAGAGTCCGGCAAGGCGCCGGATCCTGCAATCCTTCGTACGTAACGGGTATGACCACGTCACTCGCGTGGCCATGAATTTCGACGGTCATATTCGCATTCGCGCCGATTTTCCTGGAAACCATATCTCGCCTCGGTTGCACTTCCCCGTACCGGGCACGGGGCGAGGTGCGCTTCGAAACCTTGCTGCGGTAGCGGGGGGGCCTACCACCTCGGGGCCGGCCGAATTGGGGAGTGGGACATGACGATATGGGACGTGACGATATGGGACGTAGTTAGGTTGTAAGGTTGTACTCTTCCCGCTAGAGCCGGAATCGCCGGTCCGCGGGCGCCCCGCCGGCGATGAAGGAGACGCGCCAGCCGGTCTCGTCCTGCCAGGCGGTGGGCGCACGCTCGCGGGCGTTCGCGGGCTTAGGAAAGGACTCTTGACTTGTTCGGTTCGCTAGGTAGTATTTCTTTACTAACGAAACCTTCTGGGAAAGGAGCGCTGCCCAGGGATGCCGCGCGTCACGGGGACCTACCAAAACACCGTCGTCGGGGGCGAAACGATCCGCGCCTTCGTGCCGCACCCGCTGCCGCCGCGGGAACCGGCCATCCGGATCGAGGGCGACCTCGCGCGGCTTCACGCCGAGGCGACGGCCGCCCTTCTGCGCCTTTCGGTGGCCGCCATGACCGTGCCGAGCGCGGAATGGTTCCTCTACGGGTTCGTGCGGAAGGAAGCGGTGGTCACGTCGCAAATCGAGGGCACGCAGGCGACGCTCGAGGACGTGGTCGCGTACGAGGCGACCCGACAGTCCGACCGACCGGCCGACGTTCAGGAAGTCTGCAACTACATCG
>CAYHQZ010000401.1:0-2224 GCA_964358555.1 uncultured Planctomycetia bacterium | reverse complement strand
AATTGAAGAGGTTCGTCCCGAGGATGGCGCCCGGCATGAGGTCCGGCGTGAACTGGATCCGGTTGAACTGCAACGACAGCGACGCGGCGAAGGCGCGCGCCAGCAGCGTTTTCGCGGTGCCCGGGACGCCTTCGAGCAGGATGTGCCCGTCGGCGAGGAGCGCGACCAGCATGAGATCGAGCACCTCGTCGAGCCCCACGACGACGCGGTGGATTTCCGTCCGGATCTGTTCACGAACCGCCTGGATGTCTTGGACGTCCATGGATCATCTCCTCCTTCCATTGGTGGATGCGTAGGGCCGCCGCGACGATGCGCGGCCCGTGGAGCCGGCCGGCGACGGCTTGTTCCGCCTGGCGGCGGAGTTCCTCGGGGCGCGCGGACGCCCCGCGGGACGACGCGATCCGCTCGAGCCATTCGTCCGGGTCCGCGTCCGGGGGCGCCTTCAGACGGACCGCCACGTCCTTGAGCACGATCCGGAGGTAGCGCCGGAGGGCCTCCGCGGCGTGCCCGCCGAAGTCCCACAGCGCGGCCGTGTTCTCGATCAGGAAGCGGTGGCCCGGGGGCAGCGTCGAGCCCTTCGCCTCCGGGGCGCCGAACCGGCACGTCGCGAGCCAGAAGAACAAAGCGGCCGCCAGGATCGCGTGAACGGTCGCGAGGACCAGCGGGAGATCGAGAAGGGCGTCGAGGGGACCCGGCCGCTTGCGGTGGCCGTGGAGCGTTTCGTCGAAGACGACGGAGCCGCCGCTTCCGCGGAGGGCGTCGAGGACCTCGAAGGCGAACGCGGCGTTGTCGCCTTCCCCGAGCCCGTGGTTCTCGAAGGGGTCCGGGTCGGAGAGAATCCAGAGGGTTCGTTCGCTTTGGATGACCTCGCCGAGCAGGATCTCGCCGTCTGAGGCCACGAGGGGCCGGATCTCCGGGGATCGGATCGACTGGAACGACCGAAGGGTCGGGAGGGACCGGAACTTCTCCGACTCCCACGCCCTCGCCCCGCCCCCGCCGCCCCTTGAAATCTCCGCCTCCACGCCGAGCGCGTCGAGGATGCGTTCGACCTCGGCCTCGGGCACGATCGACACCTTGTGGATCCATCCGGGGTGGCGGGGGTGGGGCTCGCCCGCGCGTTTCGGCAGGATGACGAGAATCCTCTCCGCGCCCTGCCGCGCCTGCTTCACGTCCTCGTCGAAATCGGGACAGGCGGAGGGCCTCGGCTCCGCCAGGACCAGGACGCCGTTCTTCCCCGCGCGGCGGCCGGAATTGTGGCGGCTCGAAAGGACGGGGACGCCCAGGCGCTTTAAAAGGTCCGCGAGGGCGCGGTGCCCGAGGGCGGAACGGCTGAAGGCGCTCGGCCCCTCGTCCACGACCGGGGATCCGGGGACGAGGGCGTCGCCCAGGAGGGCGAGGATCAGGGAAATGCCGCCGACGATCGAGATCAGGAGGATCGCCCAGCGGGGGAAGGGGTTCGCGCTCATCGGGCCTTCCGTTCGACGGCTCCGCGGAATTCCTCGTAGCGCGCGCGGCAGCGGCCGTATTCCTCCGGCCCCGGCTGGCTCGTCCCGAAGTGGCAGGCCTCCGCGGCCGAAACCAGATCTCCCAGGGGCGTCCGGGCGTTCGTGGGCAGGCCGGGCGCGCGCAGGATCTCGCGGCTGGTCCAGGCGGGGGACCACCGCGCGAACCGGGCGACGGCGTCGATCGAGATGAGCAGCATCGCGTGGATCGCCTCCGGAAAGCGCGCCGCTTGCGCGAGGGCCTCCGGATCGAGGCCGGGGGGAATGTGGGGGCGGGGGCCGGCCGGGGCGCGTCCGGGATCGACCCGGATCGGCCCGTCCAGGACGGGCGGCGGCCGGAGATTCCGGTAGAGGGCGACCGCGACGATGCAGAGGACCGCGGCGATGGAAAGCCAGAGAAGGACATAGACGGCGTTCGCGACGAAAGCCGGAATGAGCAGGGGAGGCGAGAGCCTGCGCCGCCGCGGCTCCCGCTCCCTTTCGATCGGAGGGGGCGCGAGGTCGCCGGGAATATCCGTCTGGTACTCCGGGGAGGCGAGAACATCCCGGGCCTTCAAGGGGACGTCGGCCGGCGACGCGGCCGCGAGAAACGCGCCGGCGACCAGCCCGAGCAGTGTGGCCATCCTGTGGTTTCGGGGAGAACGGCATTGTAGCGAGGGCGAGGGGCGGGGGCTCGGATCGTGGCGACCTGTCGACGCACGGTCCAACGCCATGAATTCGTA
>CAYHQZ010000400.1:0-2228 GCA_964358555.1 uncultured Planctomycetia bacterium | reverse complement strand
AAATCTCGAGTTCCTTCGGCTTCGCGGCCGGAGCGTCCCCGAACTCGATCCGGTAGTTGGACGCGTAGGGCCCGCTCATCCCCCCGCCCGTCCGGCCCGCGACGCGAGCGCCGTTTTCGAGCACGAGAACGATGCGGTGGATGGAAAGGACGCGCGAGCCGCCCTCGAGCAGGGCCGTCTCCGAAGGCGTGGGCGGCCGCTTCTCGGCGTTGAGTCTCGCGAGCAGCGCCGCGGAAGCCGCCGCATCGGCCTTCCGGACCTCCTCGGAAACCGCGAGCGAGAGGTCTGCGGAGACGGGCTTCCCGGCCTCGGCCGAAAGTTTCGCAATCGAGGCGGTCACGGACCCCGCGGCGCCCTTCCCGCCCTCGACCCAGGGCAGGGACGCCTCGACGGGCGCGCCGGGAATCCAGAGCGGAATCGAGACCTCGACTTCAGAGGGCTCCTCCGGCGTCCCGCCGGCGGGCTCGAAGCGCCATGCCCGCCCCCCCATCCCGTCCTGCGCCTCCTCGTCGGCCTTCCGGACGATCCGGCCGCCCTGCGCCGTGACGAACGTGAACTCCGGCTTCAGGACCGGATCCTTGATCCGGACCTGGCAGGCGGGGTCCAGCCGCATCTCGAGCGAGAGCGTCCGGACCTTCCTCGAAACCGCCGGCGTCACCGAGAAGTCGAACTTGTCGTCCTCGACGAGCCCGTGCCAGGCGAGAAGGACCGGCCCCTTCACGTCGTAGAGCCGGATCGGATGGCTCGACATCCCCGGGGCCTTGATGGGATTGCCCGGCTGGGAATAGATCGTGAAGCCGACGCCCGATTGCCGGCATGCCTGGACGAGCGGCTCCCAGAAGGGGGCGTTTTGCACCGAGACGGAGACGTTCTTCTTCTCGTCCCCCTCCCACTCGATCTGGCGGCCGGCCTGCTTCCCGATCTTGTAGAGGACTTCGTCCACCGGCCGATCGGAGGCGTCGAGCGTCACGCGCGGGCTCTGCGGGGTTAAGTCCAGGTCCGGCGCGGAGGCGTCGGGGAGCGAAACGGCGGGGCCGGACGGCGGCACGACGGGCGGCGGCGGATCCGCCGGCTTCGGCCCGGGCTCATGCCCCGGAGGCGGCGGCGGCTCGGGAGGCTTCGTGTCGAGCGGCGGGCGCGGGGGGTCCGTGTGTCCGCTCTTCTGGATCTCCTGGATGTCCTCGCGCGGAATCGCCATCTCCATCCCCTTCGTGCGGAAGATGACCTCGGACGCCTTCTCCTTGACGACCTTGCCGTCGAGACGGTTGCCGTTCTTGAGGATGATCGTGTCGGCGAGCGCGGAGGGCGGGACGAGCAGGCCCCACGCGAGGACGGCGACCCCGAATGCGATCGAACGGGCGAGCGCCCCGCG
Source organism: uncultured Planctomycetia bacterium (assembly GCA_964358555.1). Taxonomy (GTDB): domain Bacteria; phylum Planctomycetota; class CAYHQZ01; order CAYHQZ01; family CAYHQZ01; genus CAYHQZ01. Next base: position 856 of record CAYHQZ010000400.1, on the reverse strand, counting down.
GCCGCGACCCGCCGCCCGGCTTGGATGGATTCTCATGGCCGGACGATCCTATCCCCGCCGCCGAGCCTTCTCCAGCCGCCCGTCGAATCGGGACACCCCGCGCGCGATGGACGCCACGAACCGCCGGGATAGAATCCCCGCGAAAGAAAGGAAACCCATGAGCCAGACCCCGAACACGACCCCGGCCGTCGCGGAGCAGGACGGATGGAAGTGGTGGTACTACATTCTCGCAGGCATCGGATTTGCCGGCGGCGCGATCTACGAATACGTCGATCTCACGAAATTCGAGATGGAGGGCGGCACCCGACGGATGCACAAGATCCTCGCCCTCGCGTATGAAACGGTCGGAAAATGGGGCGTCGTGGCCATCCCCCTTATCCTCGCGGTCGGCTGCATCCTCGTGGGCATCTCCAGTTACAAGAGCCAGAAGGCCGCCCCGCCGGACTCGCCGTGACCGTCGGATGCCGGCACGTGCAAACGAGGCGGCGGGGCTGAAGCCCGAGGACCTCGCGAGCCCCGGACGTCGCGCTTCCCAGAGCCTGGGACGGGCACTCGCGTGCAAGTGACTCGTCTCTGACCTTGGCGCGAAAGGCGCCGACACGGCACGGCTTCTCGGAATCACAAAGCAAGCCATCTGCGCCGCCGCGAGACGGGAAGCCGAGGAAGAAACAAGCCTAGCCATTCGGCTCGAGGGTAGGGCGACGGGAGTTGCTTGACTAATTTTACTACGTCCCCTATGGTCCCTAGCGGGAGGATTACAACTTTGCAACCTAACTACGTCCCCTATCCTCTCTATCCTCTCGTAGCGGAAGCCCATGTATTTCCGGAACGGGGAAAGGTAGGGATCCGTGGACGA
>CAYHQZ010000399.1:0-2230 GCA_964358555.1 uncultured Planctomycetia bacterium | reverse complement strand
CGCAGGCGCGCTCGGCCTCGTCCACGCGCCCGACCGCGGCAAGCGCCTCGGCGCTGCGCCGCTCCAACTCGACCACCCGGTCGCCCTCGGGCGCGATGCGCGCGGCCAGGGCCAGGGCCCCGTCGTAGCGCTCGAGCGCGAGAGTCGGCGCGTCGCGGTCGGCCTCGAGCTCTCCCAGGAACTCGAGCGCCAGCACCTCCTCGCGCTGCGCCCCGTGCTCGCGGGCCCGCTCGAGCGCCGCGCCCAACTGGCTCTCGGCCTCGGCGAAGCGACGCTGGAGGCGCGCGACATTGCCCATCGCGATGCCCGCCATGACCAGGTGCAGCGAGTCGCCGAGCTGGCGATAGATCTGGTCGGCCTGCACGTAGCACTCGAGCGCCCGCTCCCACTCGCCGCTCTTCTGGTGGACGATCCCCAGGTTGAGCAGGGTGTTCGCGATGGCGGGGAGCCGCCCCACGCGCCGGTGCAGGTCGAGCGCCGCGCGGAAGGACGCCACCGCGGCGTCCCACTCGCACAGGTTCTTGTGGATGAGGCCCAGGTTGTTGCGGACGTAGGCCGAGCTGGCCTCGTCGCCGAGCCGCCGGTAGAGGGCGAGCGCCTGCTCGTAGAGGTCGCGCGAGCGGAGCAGGTCGCCCTCGCGGTACGCCACGCGCCCCGCCAGGTTCAGGGCCCGGGCCGAGAGCCCGAGATCGCCGCACGCGTCGGCAAGGGTCAGGCCCTGCTCCGCGCTGGCACGCGCCTCCTCGATCCGGCCGAGACGGAACAACGCCTCGGCGCACTGCAACCGCAGGAGCGAACGCAGCCCCTGCGATTCGATCTTCTCGTCGTCGAGCATGAGCTCGCGGCAGTGGGCAAGCACTCCCTGGCAGTCGCCCTTCGCCAGCCGGCACGAGATCGCCTTGCTCTCGAGCGCGGCTCGCCGCCCGGCCGAGAGCGTCGGCGCGCCCGGCAGCGACAGCAGCTTCTCGATCGTCTCGAGCGCGGGCACGTAGCTGTCGGCCTGCATGTACAGGTCGGCCAGCATCTCCAGGTCAGCGAGAGCCGACCGCGGGTCCGCCTCCGCGACTATCGCGAGTCGTTCCTCGAGCTGAGCAATGCGATTCCGGTCGTAGCTCGGCACGCCGTAACTCCGGTCACCAGAAGCCCGTCATGTCCCGCCGGCCCTAGAAGCGGATGTAGAAGCTCCTGAGACCCAGCAGAACCACCTGGAGACGCCACATCAGGGCGTTTTGCGAAGCGGCTCCGTCACCCACGGAACACACTTCCTGAGTCCTGCTCGCAGGCTGAACACCACCCTCCAGCCCGCCGCGCGCTACCGTGCGGCCACCGCTCTTGCCGGCTCCGTCGGGCACATCGGGATCACCCGAGCCGTTCGGCAGGTTGGGGTCGCCCGTGAGCGCCGGGTCCCCGGAAGTGCCAGCGGAGACCGGCGGCGTGATGGCGAACGCGCAGGCCGAGCAGAAACAGAACGCCAGGATGAAGGTCCACCACCGATTCTTTGAGAATCGAAGCATGAGGTCCCTTCCTATCCCAGAAACACAACAGCCGAATCACACCCGGCCATAGCTACTGCCAACCACCCGCAAAGGGGTTGACGGTGCGGCGGGAGCGGAGCCTGGATACGGGGTGATCTCCGCCCCCGAACGACGCCGATCGCGGGTCGCCCGGTGTTGACACGATGCTAGGCCCGGAACTTGGCGCGGGTCAAGAGATTGTTGCACCGGCGGGCGGGGCCCGCCGGGCCGGAGCGCCCCCTACCGCCGCTTGAGCCGGGGGGGCTGGCCCCTGACGTCTTCGATGACCACGCCATGCTCGTCCAGGAGCTTCCTGCGCAGGGAGTCGGCCCGCTCCCAGGCCTTCTCCGCCCGAGCCCTCTCCCGCTGCTCGACCAGCTCGAGCACCTCCGGGGACCAGGTCTCCCCGACCGGGGCCTTCCAGAACAGGCCGAGGATCCCGCCCAGTCTCAGGAGCTCCCGGGCGGCGGCACACGCCTCGCTCCCGACCCCTTCGTCCAGCCCCCTGTTGACCTCGCGGGCGAGGTCGAACAGGTGGCCGATCGCCCCGGCGGTGTTGAAGTCGTCGCCCATCGCCTGGTGGAACCTCCGCCCGGCCTCCGCCACGACCTCGCCGAGCGCTCCTCCCGGCCCGGGCCCGGCCGGCAGCCCCCACGCCCCAGCTCGCTCGAGCGGGGTGCGCAGCCGCTGATAGGCGATGGCGGCTTCCTCGAGGC
>CAYHQZ010000398.1:0-2233 GCA_964358555.1 uncultured Planctomycetia bacterium | reverse complement strand
ACCCCCTACATATCACCGCCCGCCCCAACCCCCCCGCCCTACCGCCCGCGGCGGGCGGGGGGGGGGGGACCCCCCGGGCCCGCTCCCCCCACTCCGGGACGCCGGCGGGGTGCCGGAGCCTCACGAAAGCCTCGTGCGAACAGAAGCGGACAGAGGGGGAGCGCGACGGGATCGCGCCCGAGGGCCAGAGCCGGCGCCGGGGACTACGAGGTGTTGGCGAACCGAATCTGAATTCGGCTCTCCAGGAGACGTCCGAGTTCCGCGAGGCCAGGGGTGCCGCAGCGGAGTTCCTCCAGGAGGAAGCGAGCCACGTTGCACACCGCTCCGATGCACTTGGTCATGCGCCTGGCCAGAAGCCCCTTCTCTACGAGTTGCGCGATCAGATGTGCGATCTGGAGCAGGAGATAGAAGTTTTTGGCCGCATGCCCGTGTCTAGAATAGGCGTGCTCCATCTCGTAGCCGTTGTTCTTCTGGACGTTGAAGCCCTCGTTCTCGATCTTCCAGCGGAGCCGTCCGCCCTGGTTTCCCAACTCCGCGGCGTTCGCCTCATCGACGGGAAGGCCTGTCACCCAGACGAAGCGGCGGGGTTCTTTTCCCGGGACCTGCTCCTGACACTCCAGCACGTTCACCGAATGGCCGCTGAAGTCGACTCCGTTGACCCACCAGTAGGTCTGGGGCGTGTCCCCGTGAGCGTGGGGGTGGGGGTGGGATCCCGCCGCTTTGAGCTGTTCGTAGTCCCGAAACACGGCCGGAGCGGATCCTTCCTTGAACGTGACGATGTACCTCCAATCGAAACGCCGGCATCGATCGAAGACGGGGCCGCAGGCATAGAGTCCGTCCATCAGGAGGCAGATCCGCAGTTGCGGGAAGTCCCGTTTGAGGCGCTCGGCAAGGCGAACGAAGGCCTTGCGCTCGCAGTCCTGCTTGTCCATGCCTCTCTCCGGGTTCTCGATAAACTCGGTAGCCATGGAGAGGGCGAATCCTCCGCTCGTCACCAGCTTGGCTTCAAGGACGGGGTGGTAGTACAGGACGACGTCCCCGCTCTGTCGGGTCAGGCAATGCTCGCAGTGGCGTTCCCGGAAGGTCAGGCATCCCGTTCCGTCCACCGCCACCCGGTGGTACTTCCCCAAGAGCCGGTCGCCATCAAGGACCCTGTTTCGGAAGAGCGTGTAGAGGAGAGCTTGACGGATGTCCTCCAGGGCCTTCAGAGGAAGACGCTCCATCAGATAGGCCAGGGTGTCCGGGTCGAGCATGGCTTCGCAGGAGCTGCCGCAGAAGAGGTTCACGTTGCGGATGAACGCGGCCGTCTGGAACTGATACCGAAGCTGTCGTCGCGAGCCGAGTTTTGTTAGGAACAGCAAGAGTCCGCAGGACAAGACGTACTCGACAGGATAGACCGTGAACCGCGGATCCCGGGGATCCAACGTGGTCTTGAGCCAGGTCTTCAGGTCGGGAAAGAAGTGCCGTAGCGTCTTCAAAAGAGCGGGCCAGACGATCCCCTCCCCCTGAACGCCTTCAGTCGGTTCGGTCGCGACGGCGGCTTCGCTCCTGCACGTGCCGCCGGATGATGGATCGGTTGAGATCGGATACCTCCCCCATAAGCGCCTTCAGGACACGGTGGTTCTGGGACCAACGGCGGACCTCGGACTCCAGGTCCACCGGGACATAGATCGTGCGGGTCTTCCCCTTCTTGGCGAACGTCAGATAGAGACTCACGTGTTTGGGCCCCATGGCGCAGTGGCAGTGGACCTTGTTCCCGCAGGTCCTTCCAATGAGCACGAGGCTCCCGCCCATGAAGGGCCCCAGCTTCCCGAGGCGTTTGAGCAAGGCGTCACGCCGGGCGGTCAGCCAGCGGATGTTCTTGCCGATGCGGTGCATGGGGGCCTGGTCGTCTTTCATACGATAAGTATATAGGCTTATCGTATAAGTGCAAGAGAATTCGACTTGCGAAGATCGCATTCATGGACGGGGGGGGGGCCGGAGCGGAAAACGGCGTTAACCGTTGGTGGAGGCCGCTTTACGCGCCTTCGTCAAGGCGCGAAGAAAGGGTACTCGTTATCGCTGGTGGGTACCCAGCCCTGACGAATACCCCCCGCCGAAAGGCCGCGGCGGGCCGGCGCGGGCGGCGCCCGCGGGCCCGCACCCCCCCCTCCCGGCCGCCGGCGGGGTGCCGGCGCCGCACGAAAGCCTCGTGCGAACAGAAGCGGACAGAGGGGGAGCGCGACGGGATCGC
>CAYHQZ010000397.1:0-2273 GCA_964358555.1 uncultured Planctomycetia bacterium | reverse complement strand
AGCGGAAGTTCCCCGAGTCCGTGGAGATCGCCATCAACCTCCGGGACGTCGACCTGAGCGTCGCGAAGAACCGGATCGACGTGGAGGTCGTCCTCCCGAAGGGCCGGGGGAAGCCGATCAAGGTGTGCCTCTTCGCCTCCGGCGACCTCGCGTTCCGCGCGAAGGACGTCGTCGACCGCGTGATCACGCCGGACCAGATCGAGGACCTGGCGGGGGACAAGGGGAAGGCGCGGGACCTCGCGGAGGAGTTCGACTTCTTCATCGCGGAGGCTCCGCTGATGCCCGTGATCGGGAAGCGGCTCGGGCAGGCGCTCGGCCCGCGGGGGAAGATGCCCCGCCCCCTCCCGCCGACCGCGGACCCGAGCGGCCTCGTCCGCTCGATGCGCAACACCGTTCGCGTGCGCTCGAAGGCGAACCGGACGTTCCACGCCGCGATCGGGACGAGGGCGATGTCCGCCGAGGACCTCGCGGAGAACTTCGACTTCCTGCTCCAGCGGGTCACCGCCAAGCTCGAGCGGGGGAAGTTCAGCATCCGCTCCGCGTTCGTGAAGACGACGATGGGCCCCGCCGTGAGGTGCATGTGATGCCGACCGCGCACGTGAACCCGGCGAAGGCCGCGGAGGTCGACGCGCTCGCCGCCGCGATGCGCGACGCGTCCGTCGTGGGCATCGTGAACATCGGCGGCATCCCCGCGCAGCAGTTCCAGGCGATGCGTCGCCGCCTCTGGGGGAAGGCGGACCTCCGCGTCGCGAAGAACACGCTCCTCAAGATCGCGCTCGAGCGCGTGGCGGCGGACAAGAAGGGCCTCGCGGACCTCGCGGCGTCCCTTCAGGGGCAGACGGCGGTCGTCACGACGAAGCTGAATCCGTTCAAGCTGTTCAAGGCGCTCGAGGCGACGAAGTCCATCGCGCCCGCGCGCGGCGGCGAGGTCGCCCCGCAGGACATCTGGGTCCGCGAGGGCGAGACGCCCTTCAAGCCGGGCCCGATCGTCGGCGACCTGCAGAAGGCCGGCGTCCCGGCGGCGATCGAGAAGGGCAAGGTCCTGATCAAGAAGGACAAGCTCCTCGTGAAGGCGGGCGACCGGATCCCCCGGGAGGTCGCGTCCGTCCTCACCCGCCTCGAGATCTTCCCGCTCATCGTGGGCCTCGACCTGCGGGGCGCGTACGAGGCGGGCCAGGTGTACCGGCCCGACGTCCTCGCGATCGACGACGTGAAGGTCCGCGCGCAGGTCGCGGACGCGGTCCGCGGCGCCCTGAACTTGAGCGTGTTCGTCGAGTACCCGACCGCGTTCACCGTGCCGTTCCTGATCGGGAAGGCGGCCCGGGAGGCGCTCGGCCTCGCGCTCGAGGCGGGGATCGCGACGAAGGAGACCGCCAAGTTCCTCCTCGCGAAGGCCCAGGCGCAGGCGCTCGCGCTGGCGGCGCTCGTGCCCGGGGCGGCCGAGGGGGCGAAGGGAGATTCATCCGCTGAAGAACGGAAAGGGAGGTGAGAACGCATGGAATATGTGTACAGCGCGATGTTGCTGCACGCGGCGGGCAAGCCCGTGAGCGAGGAGAACCTGAAGAAGGTCCTCACCGCGGCGGGCGTGAAGGCCGACGACGCGCGCCTGAAGGCGCTGACGGCGGCCCTCGAGGGCGTGAACATCGACGAGGCGATCAAGACCGCCGTGGCGATGCCCGCGGCGGCGCCCGCGGCCCCGGCAGCGGCACCGATGGAGAAGAAGAAGGAAGAGAAGAAGGAAGAGGAGAAGGTCTCCGAGGACGAGGCCGCCGCAGGACTCAGCGCCCTCTTCGGGCTCTGATCCCTCCCCATCGGACATCGCGGGCGTTCGCCCCTCCCGGGAGCGGCCAGGCCGCCCCTCCCGGGCCATCTGCTTTTCGCGTAGACGTACGGGGCAGGTTCAGCCTTCCCGCGGTCCTGCCCGGGCCGTGCGGCGGTACCACAAGGCGATCCTCCTCACGATCGCGTGCACGCTCGTCGTCGTCGGCGGGCTCGTGCGGGCGGTCGTTCAGGCGCCGCGCCCCCTCACGTCCGCGGAGGTTCTGGCGGCGACGCGGCATGCGGTGGACGCGGCGGTCGACGCCGCCATCGAGGGTGGCGGCCTCCCGCGCGCGGAGTCGTTCGTCGCCGCCGGGATCGCGGACGAGCTCCGCCGCCAGGGGTTTGGCGGTGTCGACGTGCGGGTCCGCCGCCCGAGCGATCTCAACCCTTTGGCGGTGTTTTACTTCCTCGTCGAGGTGCGAAACGAGACCGTCCGGTTCGACCTCGAGGGC
>CAYHQZ010000396.1:0-2277 GCA_964358555.1 uncultured Planctomycetia bacterium | reverse complement strand
TGCGAGCAGCCCTGCCATCCGCGCTCAGTTGGAGAAGCTCGTCCGATTGAATCGGACCCGCGCCGACTTTACCGAAAAGTTCGAGGCGCTCATCGAGAGCTACAACGCTGGCAGCCGGAGCATCGAGGAACTGTTCGAGGAGTTGGTGAAGTTGAGCCGCAGCCTAAGCGACGAGCAGGAGCGGCACGTCCGCGAGAACATGACCGAGGAAGAACTGGTCATTTTCGACATCCTGACACGCCCAGCACCGGAATTGAGTGCCGAGGAGCGCGCCGAGTTGAAGAGGGTTGCTCGCGACCTTCTGGAGAGGCTCAAGCAGTTGCTCGTCCTGAACTGGCGGCAGAAGGCTGCGGCTCGAGCCCAGCTCAGGCTCACCATCGAGGATGCGTTGGACTCCGGTCTTCCGCGCGCTTATACCCCCGAGCTGTACCGGCAGAAGTGTTCCGCAGTGTTCGAGCACGTTTACGAAAGCTATCCTGAGCGGAACGCCAGTATCTATTCTGCAGCAGTGTGACAATGGAACTGACCTTTACTTTAGCCTCGGAAAGAAAGAATCTCGGGGAGCATAGGGGACGTTGTAAACTTGTATACTTACCGTGCTTTTGCGTCGGGGGTATGAACCGGGCACGGGCTCGGGGCGGGGGCTCGGCTGGCGCTCCCGGTCTCCCCGCGGTCCACGGCCGGTAGACGAATTCATGGCGTTGGACCGCGCCTCGACAGGGCGCTTCCATCCGAGCCCCCGCCCCTCGCCCTCCTTGTTGTCCGTTTGCAGGACTGCAAGGAGCATAGGGGACGTTGTAAACTTGTATACTTGCCGTGCTTTTGCGTCGGGGGTATGAACCGGGCACGGGCTCGGGGCGGGGGTTCGGCTGGCGCTCCCGGTCTCCTCGCGGTCCACGGCCGGTAGACGAATTCATGGCGTTGGACCGCGTCTCGACAGGTCGCTTCCATCCGAGCCCCCGCCCCTCGCCCTCCTTGTTGTTCGTTTGCAGGAATACAGGGATCAGCGCCGCCATGCCCCCCTCATTCCGCCGTCGAGGGATTCACCCTCACGCGGGCGGATCTTGCGCCAAGCCTGCGAACCGGCGAGGATCGACTCGTCCATGATCCCCGCAAGCATGGGGAGGCCGCGTTTTTCTGTACGCATCCTTCTCCTCCTTTTCGGCTCGTTCGGCGCGGCGGGCTGCGGGGGCGAAAAGGGGGCCGATTTCCGGATCTTCCATGCCGCGGGGATGACGTCGCTTCTCGAATCCCTGCGCGACGACGCCCGGCGCGAGCTGAAGTTCGAACTGCGGGCCGAAGGCAGCGGCAGCCAGGCCGCCTGCCGGAAGATGACGGAGCTGAAACGGACGTGCGATCTGCTGATCCTCGCGGACGCCGCGCTGGTGCCCCGGCTTCTTTCCGGCGCGTGCGCCTGGCGGCTCAACTTCGCCGTCGACGAGATTGTGCTCGGCGTCGGGGCCCGCGCCCCCGAACCCGAGCGGGCGGAGAAGGACTGGACGGCGGCCATCCTGGCCGAGGGCGTGCGGCTGGGCCGGGCGGACGAGACGCTCGCGCCCATCGGCTACCGGACGCTCATGGTCTGGCAGCTTGAGGAGGCGAAGGGATCGCCCGGCCTCGCCGCGGCGCTTGCGAAAAAATGCGCGAAGGTGGTGGATGACGTGGACCGGCTCTGCCCGCTCTTGAAGAACGGCGATCTCGACTACGCCTTCCTCTACCGATCCAGCTGCGTCGCCCACGACATCCGCTTCATCGAGCTGGACCCGGCCGTCAACTTGGGCGATCCGGCGCGCGACTATTCCAAGGCCCGGGTCGCGCTGCCTTCCGCGCGCGCGGGCGCCGGGCCGGCGATCGCCGTCGAGGGCTCGCCCGTCGCCTGGACGCTTTGCGTGCCGATCGAGGGCGCCGACAGGGCGAAGGCGGCGGCGTTCGCGGCCTGGCTTCTGAAACGGCATTCGGCCGCCCTGGAGCGCCACGGATTCAAGCCGCTCGTCCCTGCGCGATTCTTCGGCTCGCGCGAGGATTTCGCCCCGTTCGCCGCCCTGGCCCGCCACGCAGGAGCGATGGAATGATCCCGCCGCCGGGCCGTTGTCCGCGTTTTTATGTCCTGACCTTTTGCGGCCGTCTTCCCGATGGCGGTATGGCGGCGCCGCCCCCTGTATTCCCGCAATCGAAAAACAAGAAGGGCGAGGGGCGGGGCTCGGATCGCGGCGACCTGTCGAAGCGAGGTCCAACGCCATGAATTCGTCTACCTTCCGTGGACCTCGCGGAGACCGG
>CAYHQZ010000395.1:0-2291 GCA_964358555.1 uncultured Planctomycetia bacterium | reverse complement strand
CCGCGATGAAGGAGACGTGCCAGCCGGTCTCGTCCTGCCAGGCGGTTGGCGCGCACTCGCAGACGTCCGCCGGCATCCCGGTCTCGATGCGGCGCTCCTCGCCCGCCGCCGGCAGGTAGAACGCCTTCCAGATCCGCCCGGGCTCGCCCGCCTCCTTGGCCTTTGCCTCGGCCCGGCAGAAGAAAAGGACGACCGTCCCGTCCAGCGCCGGGGCAAGGAACGGCATGTGGGTCATCGAGCCGTCGTCTTTGGGAAGTTTCATCAAAAGGACCTCGGGGTGATGGTTTGGCAAAGGCCGGGCCACTCGACCTGGTCGCCGGGGATTGGCCTTCCGATCTGGAGTTCCATGTAGCCGTTGTAGTAGTAGGGGCTCCAGAATTCGTTCGGGAGGCCTATGAGCCTTCCCTGCTGGTCCGCGTAGCCGGCGTCGTACCAGGGGTAGCCGTAGGGATAGCAGATCCCCACCTCGATGAGCCGCCAGTAGGACCATGGGATGGCCACCTCGGGGCCCTGGTAGGGCGTCAAATCCCAGACGGGGTGCTCGGCGTTCGTGATGTAGGAGGCGAGGAGGAGCGCTACAGGGCAGCAGGTGGCGCAGGTGCCGTCCGGGTTGAAGAGCACGGCCATGCCGTTCGGGTGCAGGCCACGCTTCCCGCTCGGCCGCAGGACCGCCATCCCCGGGGTTCCCATGGCGCCCTCCTATGCCTCGTAGCAAGGCTCCTGGCCCATCAGCTCGTTGATCCAGCCAAGGACGATGTTCCCCTGGTCGTCGTAGTGGGCGTATCCGAACTCCGCCGGATACATGAACCCCACCTGCGGCCGCTTCCACTGGTGCGGCCAGTCCACGGGATTGACGGACCATTCCAGGGTCTCGCGCGTGAAGAAGTCGACGATGTCGTATTCCCAGGTCGCGGGGTTCGTGGCGTTCCCGGCGCTTCCTCCCGTCTCCTGGAGCAGCACCGGAAAGACCATCGGCGGCTTTCCGAGGCGCACCACTGCCCACTGGACGTCCATTCCTCCTTGCCGCCAGAGGATGGCGGCGGCGCCGTGCGTCACTGCTTTCAGCGCCCCCGTCTCGCCTTCATCGATGTCTGCTGCGTTGGGTTCGTAGGTGTCGTCGGGAACGTTCAGTAGCACCGGGCAGATGCCGTCCACATAGGCGAGGCCGATTTTGTCCGCCGCGAGCGGCTCGGCCAGGATCGCGAACCGCCCCCGGTGCAGAATCAGGTTCGGAACCTCGCCAAGGAAGGCCACCTGGCGGAGGAATTCCGGCTCGTTGTCGTCCGGGTAGATGAGGACGTCCGTAAGCCCCAGGACCGCGAATTGCGGCTGGTCGTCCCCGGTGCCGTTCTTCACGTAGACGATCCCGTTTTTGGTGTCCTTCGGGCGGTCTTCCTTCCCGAGCGACATCGTCCGGTTCCGGAAATCGACGGCGGCATCGATGAAGGAGTTGTAGGCCACGGCCGGGATCCGGAGCGGCTGGCCCCTGGAAACCTTTTTCAGATCGTCGCCGGGCATGGTTCATCCAATCTCGAAGAGGGCAAATGCCGTCTCGGGGTAGACGCGTTCCACGTAGACCGCCACGGGCTTTTTAATGAGGACCTTCGCGTCCTCGTCCACATCGGGGGCGTACTGGACCCACATGTATTCCCACCCCTTTTTCTCAATGGGGCCGATTTCGCCCACCTGGATGTCGGTCCGGTTTTTCGAGGCCGCGAACTTGAACGTCACCTCCCACAAGTCCTCCGGGTCCTCACCCTGGCGGGAGCCGGAGGCGCCCAGGAACAGCACCTCGCCCGGAGCGAATCCGCGAAAACCATCCGAATTGACGGACCCCGTCGCGCGGAATAGGCACTGGCGCAGCGCGTCCGTCATCACCTCGTATGGAAAATAGTGGGTCTCGGAAAAGTTGTAGACCGGCACCGTAATGTCGACGCCGGTGACGTTCTCGCCATCGAAGCCGATCGCGCCGCCCAGCATCTCGGAGGCCGACGGGCCGTACTTGTTCTTCGTTTCCAGGCTCTGCGTGATGTGTTGGGTGCCTCCGCCCGTGTCGAAAGAGAAATTGATCTCCGGCGGCGGGGTGCCTTCCTCGCCCTTTTCCGGGCGTTCATAGCGGACGTTCACCTTCCAGGTGTCGGCGGTGATGTGCTCTGCCAGCTCGACCGCCTTGCGCAGAAGCCCCGCATAGAACATCGGCGTGTTCGCCGTGATGGCAACCTTCACCTCCAACTCATCCGCGGCGCCGCGCACGAGGTAGGGGACCTCGGCCGTGGACTTGGCGGACACGA
>CAYHQZ010000394.1:0-2305 GCA_964358555.1 uncultured Planctomycetia bacterium | reverse complement strand
GCGTTGGACCGCGCTCCGACAGGTCGCCGCGATCCGAGCCCCCGCCCCGAGCCCTTCTTGTTGTTCGGTTCTAAGAATACAAGGATCGGCGCCGCCATGCCGCGCCCGTATCATGGCGCCGGAGGCCGCCCCTTCGGCGGCACTCGACGCCCATGAGCCTTCTTGCGCGCTGGCGAGTCGAGGCCGAGGCTTGGTGCCGGGGCCGGAACCCCTGGGTCCGACTCCCGCTGCTTGCCTGGGGGGCCTACGTCCTCGTCCGGCACCTCGGGGACGGCGAATACTGGAGCCTGTTCGGGTGGATCAATCTCGGGATCCACGAACTGGGCCACGTCCTCGCGACGCCGCTTGGGCAGTTTCTCGCGCTTGCCGCGGGCTCGGCCCTGCAGTGCCTCGTTCCCGTGATTTCTCTTTTCGTGTTCCGCCGGCAGGGCGATTTCTTCGCGATGGCCTTCTCGTTCGGGTGGCTCTCCACGAACCTCTTTTCCGTCGCGACTTACGCCGCGGACGCGCGGGCGCAGGAATTGGATCTCGTCTCGATCGGCGGCGGGCCGGTCTTCCACGACTGGCACGAGATCCTCAACGCCCTGGGCCTCCTCGAGCAGGACGCCGCCATCGCCTTCCTCCTTCGCGCCGTGGCCACGCTCTCGATGCTTGTCTTCCTCGCCGCGGGGGCGTGGATGGCGTGGCGGATGATCCGGTCGCCCGGCGAGCCTTCGGCGAATTGAACCGGCGGGCGTTTTCAGCATGGAGGGGTATTCCATCCACCGGGAACCCATGCGCTTCGCCATCTCCGACGGCCTGCCGGGCCTTCTCTGGTCCCCATCCGTCCGCGGGCGCGCGGGGCTCGCGTTCCTTCTCCTGCTGGCGCTCGGAGTTGGAATGCCGTCCGCGAGCCTTGCCGGGGACGCCGAGGCCCTGCCGAAGTCCGTCCTGCTTCAGATCCTCGCGGAGGATTCGTCCCCGAACCGCTGGGCCGCCTGCAAGTTCTACATGAAGAACGCGAGCCCCGCTCCCTTCCGGGCGGCGCGTTTCCGGACGGTCTTCTTCGACTCCGATGGAAAGCCCGTCGCCGATACCGCGGAGGCCTGGATCGGCGGGATGGACGTCGAAAAGGCGATGCCGGGATGCGAAGTCCCGATGGCGCAGATGGAGGCGTTCACGCGGGGGCTGGACGAGGGCATGCGCCGCGCCGCGGGTGCGGTCGAGGCTCCGCCCGCCGCGCCCCGGAAAGCCGGCCCGGGGGAGGTCGTGATCGGCCCGGGGGAGTGGAGCCCGGCCATCTGGGCCGGCGTCCCGTTGAATCCCCCGGTGAAGCTCGGGCCGAATCCGGATGCCGCGGTCGCCGCGTTCGACGCCGACGGGGCGTTCCTTGGCCAGGTGCGCAACGCCCTGCTCGCCCCTCTCCCCGGCGCGAAGCCCGCGGATCCGCCGAAGCCCATCGAGGTCTACAAGGCCGAGCCGGACGCGAAATCGCAGCATCTGGCCGTCCACTTCGTCTTCCGCAACCTCACCCCGAAGCCCTGCCCCGTCGCCGCCGTCCACGTCCGGCACTACGGCTTCGGCGCCGCCCTGAAACTCAACGGCGAGAAGGTCGAATGCTTCCTCGCCGACGGCTTCAAGCAGGGAGGCGAGTTGAGCCGGGGGACGAAGATTGCCGCCGGCACGTTGACCGTGGCGCCGGACTCGGCCGTCTGCCTCGTCCTGAACGGCAAGGTGAAGAACGGCCACCTGCCGGCGCCTCCCGGCGATGTCACGGCCGTCGAAATCCAAATCCCCCTGGCGGAGGGTAAAGACGTCGAATCCGAGCGGATCCTGCTCGACCGCCTCCAGGCCCGCGCCGCCCCTCCGGAAGCCAAGCCCCCGAAGCCCGCGGCCCTCCAGGACCCCGCGAAAGCGAAATCCCAGGCCCCGCCCAAAGGCGACGACGATGACGACGACGGATAGCCGGCGAGGGAGCGATGCTTCCAAGGCCCCCAAGGGCATTTCTCGGCGAGATTCGCGCCTCGCCGCACCCCCGGTCCTTGGCCTTTGGCGCCCGCGCCTTTATCCTCTTTCATTCCAGCCGGCATAGCTCAGCCTGGTAGAGCAAGGGAATCATAATCCCTCCGCCGGGGGTTCAAATCCCTCTGCCGGCACCCTGGGAAACCGGCCTTCGTCCAGGGCGGGCAAGGGGTTGCGGCCGAATTCGGCCAGCCGTCAAAAAACGTCAACCCCCCCCAGGGAACCTTGATAACGAGTGCAACATTTGGTGCAACAGGAAAACGCATATACTCGAATCAAGATTTATTCTCGCCGGCACCCCCCG
>CAYHQZ010000393.1:0-2316 GCA_964358555.1 uncultured Planctomycetia bacterium | reverse complement strand
CTCCCGGGGCCGGGGCCGCCCGGCGCGGGGGCGCCCCCCCGCCCCGCTGCTCCCGGTCTCCGCGCGGTCCACGGCATGTAGACGAATTCATGGCGTTGGAACCGCGCTCCGACAGGTCGCTGCGGTCCGCCCCCCTCCCCCTCCCTCGTTTCGCAGTTGAGGGATGCACCCAGTGACAGGCTAGGCCCCATCCTCGGCGCGGGGGTATAGTCTCGGCGTTCGATGCCCGAGGTCCCGCCTGACGAACCGACCTTCTACCGCCCCCGGGCGCTTCGCCTGTGGTTCCTGGCGGCGTCCGTCCTGCTGCTCGTCGCGGTCGTCGCGGTGATCCGGGATGACGCGGAAGGCCCGCTCCGGGAGTGGAAGGTCCACCAGCGGGATTCCCTGGCGCGCGAGGTCGTCCGGATCGATTCCGAAATCGAGTCCCTCCGGCGCGCCGGCTTGCCTTCCGCGGCCGCCGCAATCGAGCGCCTGGAGCGTCGCCGCCGGGCCCTTTCGCCCGCCGGCCTGGAGGGTCTCGTCCGGGAGAATCCCTTCACGGATTTCACCTCTCCCGTCCTGCGGGTCCGCGAGGAGGACCTGCCGAAGCTCCGCGAGGTCGAGGCCTTCGCCCGGGTCCCGCGGATCGATCGATGCCCGACCTGCCACGCCGGGATCGATCGGCCCGAGACGCTTGCGGGCACGCGCTCCCCGCCCCCCGTCCCGAATCCCGCGAAAGCCCACCCCCGCCAGGACCTCTACGTAGGCTTTCGTTCCCCGCATCCGAAATCCGCCTTCGGCTGCACGATCTGCCACGACGGAAACCCCCAGGCGCTGACCTTCGATCGCGCCGCCCACAGCCCCCGCGATGACGCCCAGCGCAAGGCCTGGTCGTCCGCCCGCGGCTGGGCCCCGAGCCGGACCTGGGACTCCCCGCAGCTGCCCGCGAATCTTTCCGAGGCGAACTGCCAGCGCTGCCACGCCAGCGTCGACGAGATTTCGGCGGCCGCGCCCACCCTCGCCGCGGGCGCCGAGGCCGTCCGCCGGCTCGGCTGCTACGGCTGCCACGAGATCCGCGGCTTCGCCGGCTTCCAGAAGCCGGGCCCGCCGCACGACCGGATCGGCGCGAGGATTCCGGCCGCCTGGGCGGCCCGCTGGCTCGAGGACCCCAAGGCGTTGCGCCCCCGCTCGCCGATGCCGCGGTTCTGGTTTCTGTCGAACTCCGCCGAGCCGCCGGACCAGGCCCGCGCCGCGGTCGAGATCGATGCGGTCGTGGCGTTCCTCTACTCGAAGTCGGCTCCCCTTCCGCCGGCCGCCCCGGCGCCGGCCGGGGACCGCGCGCGCGGCAAGGACCTCTTCGAGCGCGTCGGCTGTTTTGGCTGCCACACCCTCGGCGAGGCGACGACCCCCGCCACGTTCGGCCTCGCCTGGCGGGCGCTCGGGCCCGACCTCGCGGCCATGAAGCGCAAGGGCAACGCTTCGTGGCTCTCCGCCTGGCTTGCCGATCCCGCCTCCCTGTCCGCGACGACCCGGATGCCCGGGATGCGCCTCGTGCCGGCCGAATCCGCCGACCTCGCGGCGTTCCTCCTCGACCCGGGCCCGCTCGCCGTCGAGACCCCCGACCCGCCCTCGCGGCGGGCGCTCTCGGAGGAGAAGAAGGACGCCGTCGCGATCGAGATTGCGTCCGAGATCCTCGCGCGCGAGCCGGCGGAAGGGCGTTTTGCGCCCCCGGAGCGCGCGGCCGCGGCGATGGGACGGGGCGCGAGGCTTGCGTTCATCGGCGAGCGGACCGTCTCGCGCTACGGCTGCTTCGGCTGCCACCGGATCCCCGGCTTCGAGGGCGCCCGCGGGATCGGGCCGTCGCACCTGGAGTCGGGCGACAAGCTCCTGGGGCAGATCGATTTTGGCGTCCTCGGGATTCCCGAGGCGCTGCGCCCGGGCGCCCCCGCGGGCGCGTCGCCCCTGCCGCCGGGGATTCCGGGCCGGGTGGGATTCGCCTTCGTGCCCCGGACCCGCCATGACTATTTCGCGCAGAAGATCGCCGACCCCCGCTCCTTCGACTGGCGCCAGGGAAAGCCCTGGCTCGATAGGCTTCGGATGCCGAACTTCACGGTCCCGGCCGAGGATGTCCCGGGCCTCGTGACGGTCATCGCCGGCCAGCACGCCGGGAACGCCGACCCCGTCCGTGTCTACGGCACGGCCGAACGCCGCGCGGAGGCGGATCGGGCGGCCCGGACCGTCGACGCAGGCACCCATTCCGACTATGTCTTCGCCCCCTCCGAGGACGCCCGCGCGCGATTCGAGACGCGGACGATCGCCCGGGAGTTCAACTGCCGC
>CAYHQZ010000392.1:0-2318 GCA_964358555.1 uncultured Planctomycetia bacterium | reverse complement strand
GCTCTCGCCGACGATGCGGCAGATTCACCGGCCGGGCAAGAAGATGTTCGTGGACTTCTCGGGCGGGACGATCCCGATCATCGACCGAGAAACGGGCGAGGTTCTCCGCGCCGCGCTCTTCGTGGCGGTCCTGGGGCACTCGAACCTCACGTACGCGGAGCCGACGTTGTCGCAGGACCTGCCGGCGTGGATCGGAGCGAACGTGCGGGCGCTCGAATACTTCGGCGGGGTACCGGAGATGGCGGTGCCGGACAACTTGAAGGCGGGGGTCTCGCGGGCGTGCCGGTACGAGCCGGACATAAACCGGACGTACGCGGAGTTCGCGGAGCACTACGGCCTGGCGGTCGTCCCGGCGCGGGCGGGGAAGCCCCGCGACAAGGCAAAGGTGGAGGTGGGGGTCCAGATCGTCGAGCGGTGGATCATCGCGGCGCTGCGGCACCGGACGTTCCGCAGCCTCCAGGAACTGCGGGAGGCGATCCGTCCGCTCCTGGACCGGTTGAACGCGCGGCCGATGCGAAGGATGGGCGTGAGCCGGCGGGACCTCTTCGAGGCGGAGGAGCGAGCGGCCCTGCGGGGGCTACCGGCGTGTCGGTACGAGATGGCGGAGTGGAAGCGCGCGGGGGTGAACATCGACTACCACGTCGAGTTCGACCACCACTACTACAGCGTCCACCACTCCCACATCCACGCCGAGGTGGATGTCCGCGCGACGACGGCGACGGTGGAGATCCTGCGCGCGGGGAAACGCATCGCCTCGCACGTGCGATCGAGCGAGCGGTTCAAGCACACGACCCTCCCGGAGCACATGCCCGCGTCGCACCGGGCGCACCAGGAGTGGACGCCGAGCCGGCTCATCGAGTGGGCGAAGAAGATCGGGCCGTCGGCCGCCGAGGTTGTCGAGGAGATCATGCGGCGGCGACCGCACCCGGAGCAGGGGTATCGGTCCTGCCTGGGGATCCTGCGCCTCTCGAAGCGGTACGGGCCGGAGCGGCTGGAGGCCGCGTGCGCTCGGGCGGCGGCCTTCCGCGGGTACTCGTATCGCAGCGTCGAGTCGATCTTGAAGGCGGGGCTCGACGCCGTGGCACCGCGCCGGAGCGAAGGCCGGGGGCTCCCGCGCCACGAGAACATCCGCGGCAGCGGCTACTACAACTGATGTCGAGGACCGGCTCGCCGGAGAAGGAGACGAGATGCTGACGGAAGAGACGATGTCGAAACTCCAGACGATGGGTCTGGGAGGGATGGCCTCGGCGATGCGCCGATGGCTCGACCAGGGGGATCGGGAAGGAATCGCGCCGACGGATCTCGTGGGGTTGCTCGCCGACGCGGAGTGGATCGATCGGGAGAACCGCAGGCTCGCCAACCGCCTGCGGACCGCCAAGTTCCGCGAGGCCGCGTGCGTCGAGGACATCGACTACAGGCCCGCGCGGGGGATCTCGAAGACGGCGGTTCTGGATCTGTCCACCTGCCGCTGGATCGCGGCGCACGAGGCGCTGGTCGTCACCGGGGCGACGGGGACGGGCAAGACGTACCTCGCCTGCGCCCTGGGCCAGAAGGCGTGCCGGGACGGCTTCTCGGTCATCTACACCCGGGCCGCGCGCCTCTACGACGACCTCTACCAGGCCAAGGGCGACGGCTCCTACCGACGGATGCTCGCCCGTCTGGCCAAGGCGAGGCTGCTCATCATCGACGACTTCGGCCTCGAACCACTCGACGCCGACGCGCGACGCAACCTCCTGGAGGTCCTCGAGGACCGCTACGGCGTCTCCTCCACGCTTATCACGAGCCAACTCGATCCGAAGAACTGGCATCCGGTGATCGGCGACGAGACGATCGCCGACGCCATCTGCGACCGTCTCGTCCATAACGCCCAGCGTCTGCGCCTCGGCGGTGAGTCGATGCGCAAGACCAAGGCCGCCGCCGCGGCGACGAACTCGGCGAAGAAGAGGTGAACCTCGAAGTGACCACCTCCTGGGAGGTCAACCCGTTTGGCCGCGTCGCTCTACGGGCTTCCTATCGCGACTTTCTTTGGGGCGATTCGCGCAACTCACGGTTTGATCCGCTGGGGAAACCGTGGACGGCCTCGGGGCCTTCGGCCCCTCGCCCGCCCACCGTTCCCCCAGCACGACGACGACGATTGCGGAGGTGATGAAACCTAGGCTACAAACCTACGACCAGCGTCGCTTCGCTCCGAGGGACTGGTCGGCATGTTCTGGAACTCATGGTCGGCATGTCGGAACGGTGGTCGGATTGATCGGAATCCGCAGAAACGGCACTCGATAGGAAGCCCGTAGAGCGAGGCGCCGGGGCGCGGACGACCT
>CAYHQZ010000391.1:0-2331 GCA_964358555.1 uncultured Planctomycetia bacterium | reverse complement strand
TGGCCCGGCGTGGCTCGAAGGTGTTGGTGATCGATCTCGACGCGCAGGGGAACCTGACCCTCCACCTCAACGGCGATCCCCGGGGGAGCGAGCGGACGATATATGACGTTCTCAAGGGCGCATGCCCCCTTCCGGATGCCATCCGGGAGACGGAGGAGCCACGGCTGTCGGTGATTCCGTCCTCGCCGAGCCTCGCCGGCGCGGAACTCGAGTTTGCCCAGGCCATCGGCCGCGAGACGCTGCTTCGCGAGGCCGTGGATCTGCTGCCGGCGGATCGCTTCGACTACCTCTTCATCGACTGCCCGCCGTCGCTGGGCTTGCTCACCCTCAACGCGCTCGCCGCCGTCCGGGAGGTCGTTATCCCCCTGCAGACGGAATATCTCGCCCTTTACGGGATGGGCCGGCTCCTCGAGGTCGTCGCTCTCGTCCGTCGGAGGCTGAATCCCGCGCTCTCCCTGGCGGGGATTCTCGCCTGCCGCTACGACGCCAGGACTCATCTTGCAGGCGAGGTTCTGGAGGAGGCGGAACGGCACTTTCCGGGCAAGCTTTTCCGGACCCGGATCCGGCACAACGTGAAGCTCGCGGAAGCCCCAAGCCACGGGAAGACGATCTTCCTCTATGCCGCCGATTCAAACGGCGCGAAGGATTATGCAGCCTTCGCGGACGAATTCCTCGGCGGACCTCCGCTGACGCCCTCTCCCGCGGCCGTTCCCGCGACGGCTTCTTCCCCGCCTCCGGCCCCCGTGCCAAAGGCGTCGAAGAAAAACCCTTCCACGCCCCCCCCGCCCGCTCCGAAGCCGGTGGTCCCGGTTGCGCTCCCTACCCCCCTGAAATCTTCGCCGGTGTTTGTGCCATCCCTTTCAAGGCCCGCGCCTGCGTCCGTTCTCCCGAAACCAACGCCTATCCCCGCTGTCTTTGTGCCTTCCTTGACCAAGCCCCTCCTTCCGAAGCCCGTACCGCCCCCCGCCCGGCCGTTGGCGCCTGTCGTTTCGCCGATTCCTGCCGCCAAGTCCGCCTCGCAGTCCGTCGCTTCCCCGCTATCGACTATCGCGAAACCTCCCTCCGCGATATAATCCTGTGACGCAAACCTCTAGGGGGCGATCGGAATCGACCGGACTCTGGAAGGGACGGCTGCGTGCGGAGGTGGCGAAGAGGCCTCCTAAAACACTTCGCAAAAACAACAAGCCAACGATATGGCTCTTGCTGCCTGAACAGGCGGCACGGACCGGCCTTGACGCCCGCTGGGGGCCGGGACGAATCCTGCGGGCTGGCTCGGCCGAGGCGCCCTGCGGCGGCCGGGTGAGAAAACGCGGGGCTGGCCGAACGGGAATCCCGCCCGCGGGAGTCCCGGCGGCGAGATCAAACCGCGGGATATGCATGTAGATGCCGTCCTGGAAAGGTCTCGGGACGGGGGTTCAATTCCCCCCGCCTCCACCCAGAACCACTATTTTCCCTGGGGGGGCAAGGGTCAGGGGGGGTCAGATTGTGGTTTGTCTGGCCCTCCGGGAAAGCAAGCAGGGATGCAAGCAGGTGTCCACTTTCTAGGACATCCACCCCCTCGGGGCTGGAGTCTGTAGAAAACCTGTCCCACCTGTCCTCCTGTCCTATTGACCCCCCGGCGCCGACCGCGACGGCGGCAGGAATCGGGGCCATCGGGATGGGAACCTTGGCGGCGTCCCCGGCCAGGTCCAGAATCTCCATCTGGGTGTAATGCTTCATCGTCTGCCCGATGGTCTTGTGGGTCAGCAGCATCTGGGCCACCTTCGGGTGGACCCGGTTCTTGGCCAACTGGGAACCGAAGTAGACCCGGCCAGCGGCGTGGAAGTCCAGGTATCGCCCGTCTAGCTCGTAGGGGATGCCGGCGCGCTTCAGGTCCGTCTTCAGCATCTCGGCCAGGTTCTTCCTGGATGGGAACCTGAAGACCTTGGCTTTCGGGGTCTTCCCCTCCAGCATCGGACGCAGGATGGAGACGGCAGACGGGGCCAGCGGGATGGTGGCTTCCGTCCGGTTCTTGGCGTTCTCCGCTCGAATCCGAAGGATGGGTGTGGCCGAATCCAGGTCCAGGTCCCCCACTTCCAACCCCCGCAGGGTCCCGGCGCGGCATCCCGTCGCTGCTGTGGTCCCGTATAGGGCTGCGCGCTCTGCCCCGGTCAGCCCGTAGGAAACCGAGCCAGACCTGGCTGCTTCGATGATGCGGCCCAGTTCCTCGGTGGTAGGCGGGCGTCGCTTCCGGCGGATGTCGCTGGATGCGTTGACGGGCTTGGCCCCCTCGATGGGGTGTCACGGGACGGGCTATGAGATCGCTGCCGGGACAGCCATGCCGATCGCGGC
>CAYHQZ010000390.1:0-2335 GCA_964358555.1 uncultured Planctomycetia bacterium | reverse complement strand
CTGGACTGGGGTAAGAATGCCCTCGGCCAGTGCGGGCTCTGCGAGTATTTTCAATGCAGTGACACGGCGGTTACCTTCGAGCACAATGAAGCGACTGGAGTCGGTAGGGGCAGGCATGACGATGAGCCGGTCGATAGGACTCAATCCTTCTATCGCAATGCTTTGAGCTAACGCAAGCGTCTTTGTGCCCTCAGCATGAAGGAGTGCAAGAATGGTCTCTGGCTGGCTTTGCTTCCCGCTCGGCATCCGAGGATTGTCCGAATCGAGAAGGAGGTTCGTTACCTTCAAATCCGCTTGTTTGAGCATGACAGGAACCCTTTGGTTGCCGGTGACTGAAGAACTGGAAGATTCTAGGCCATAGACCGGGCGATGCCAACCGGTAGAAAGATCCAACCGGACATGGATCGTGGCGCTTCAAAAGGATGCCTATCACCCTCAGGAGGCAGTTCGCTCATAGGTTGTGATCCTCCTGCCGCAATGCCGACACTCGCGCCGTCGTAGGATCCGCCCTCCCCAGACGGGCCGGGTATAGAGAACGCGGAAGTCTCGACAGCCACAGGAAATACATTCGAACCCCCGTTTATCGGGCGGCTTTACCAGTGCTTGAGTATCGAACTGCGTCTCATGCCTGATCGAAGGTCTGGAGTTCATCGGTTCTTCCTTCCCTGAATGGCCGAGAGCCGGATCCGCCCCTTCGGCTTTCCCCGCGCATCCGTCCCAGCCAACACAGCCCCCAGTACCGACGCCCCGACGGCACATCCCACGACGCCGTCGAGCCAGTGGTTGTCCTGTGACTCCGGGCGGAGCTTCCATTCGTCCACGACCCGCCCGCGGCCCTCGGTCTTCACCCGATACTCGGCCGTCAAATGCTCAGCAAGCAACAGATGCGCCTCGGGAGAGCGCCCGTAGAGGGAGAGGCAGCCACGGTCCCCCATGGCGCCCGCTAGCCTCCCGTGGACGAACGTCTTCCAGTAGTTCGCATCAAAGAGGACGTGGCGGATCGCGCGTTTCCCCCGGACGCTCGGAAGGCGCCAGTTCAGGCCCACGCGGTCGCCCGGGTGCTTCGCGTACTCGAAGAAGGGCTTCGACCCAGCGCCCACGAAGCGGCCATGCGACGGCAACAGCACCGCCGAATAGGTGCTCTGCCGGCAGAACTGGTAGACGACATCGGTGGACGTTCCCCAGTTGGCGTCGACGAGGCAGAGGCTGACGCGCATCTGCGCCCCGTCTTCGCGCGTCCATTCCCGGGCAATGAGCTGGCCCGCTAGCGCCTCGAGGCCGGCGTAAATGGCACCCTCGAGACCCGCGCCCTTCGCCGCCAACTGCAGCGTTCGCTGGGCGTCCCGGAGCGTGAAGTAGGCGCGCTTCTGATCGGGGTAGGTGCCATAGTCGAGAACGTAGCCGGTGAAGTTGTCGTCCCAGCCGCAGACGACCCAAAACAACGCCTTGCCCTGCACATCCACGAAGGCCGTCAGGTGCGTCACCCCGATCGGCACCTCGCCTCGGCGGTAGCCGTTCAGCTTGCCCGCTATCTGATCGGCGGAGAGGAGGCCCTCGTCCTCGATGCCTTTGTCCGGGAGCGGCTCGTTCTGGTATTCCGCGAAGAACGCCGCCTCGTCCTGGAGTTTCAGGTTCATCGCATGTTGCACTGCGCTCGCCTCGTCGTGGTTGAACCGCTGCGGCCAGGCGACTTCCGCCCCTTCGTCCATCGCTTCCTGGTTCTCCCGGTAGAAGGCCGTCGCCAGACGCAGGTCGCCGTGCATCCGGAGGCTTTCGCCCCGGACCTCGGCGTACTTCGCCCAGAGCTTTTCGTCAGAGGGGAAGCGATAGACCATTTTCGTCCTCTCCCCGTTCCATTCCGGGTGCTTTTCCAGGTCGAGAATGCTGTCCGCCATATCGCCCGGGCGGATGACGGTGCAGGGCATGATCCCGGAAATCTTCTTCCCAGGGCCCGCTAGCCCCAGGATCGCGCCGGCCAGGAGCCGTTCCCGCGTGGCGCATTGAGACAGGCTCCGTGCGGATTCGTCCGTTTGCGGGTCGTCCAGGACCACAAGCGACGGGCGCACCGTCTGGCCGTCCGCGCGCTTGTACTTCATCCCCCGGATCCGGCCCGTGATTCCCGCGACCTTGATGATGGCGGCGCTGGCCTGCGAGCCTGGGATCGAGGGCAACACCACCTCGGTCGCCGTCCATCCGATGTGCGTCCGTTCGCCCTTGAAGAGCTGCCCGGAGCAGCGGTTCGCGATCCCGTCGAGGGAGACGATCGGATGGCAGACCTCGGGGAAGTCGGCAAGGAGGAGGTCGTTCCCGCCGAGTTCCATCTTGATGCTTTCGA
>CAYHQZ010000389.1:0-2345 GCA_964358555.1 uncultured Planctomycetia bacterium | reverse complement strand
TGCCCGGGACGGGGAAATCCCTCACCGCGCAGGCCGTGGCCGCGAGCTGGGGCCTGCCGCTCCTGCGGCTGGACATGTCCCGGATCCTCGGGAGCCTCGTGAGCCAATCCGAGCAGCAGATGCGCCAGGCCCTCGAGCTCGCCGAGGCGATGGCCCCCGCCGTGCTCTGGGCCGACGAGCTCGAAAAGGCCCTGGCCGGGAGCGAGGCCTCGGGGTTGAGCGACGGCGGGGTCATGGCCCGCCTCGTCGGGGGCTTTCTCACCTGGCTCCAGGAGCGCACGGCCCCGCTCTACGTCGTCGCCACCGTGAACCGGATCGGGGGGCTTCCGCCGGAGCTCCTGCGCCCGGGGCGCTTCGACGCCTGCTTCTTCTGCGACCTGCCGAGCCCTGAGGACCTCGCCGAGGTTCTCGGGATCCACCTGGCCAAGCGCCGACAGGCCCCCGAGCGGTTCCCGGCTGAGGAGATCCTGCCGAAGCTCACCGGGTTCACGCCGGCTGAGGTCGAGCAGGTCGTCAAGGCGGCGTTGACCCGGGCTTATGCCGAGAGCGCCCGGCCCCTCGAGACCGAGGATCTCCTCGCCGCCGCGGGCGAGGTGACGCCCATCTCGGTGACCCGGGCCGAAGAGATCCAGGCCCTGCGGGCGTGGGCCAAACACCGCGCCCGGCCCGCGAGCGGATCGGTCGACGGCGCCAGTGATGTTCCCGCCACCGCGCCCGAACGGCGCCGGTTGACCCCGCTGTCCCCCACGAGGTGACCCATGGACCCCATCTTTCGCGACGGTGTGCTCGTCGATCTCGATGTCTCGCGCTGGAGCGGCGCCCGGAGGCTGTCCCCCGAAGAGCTCGGGTGGCGCACGGAGGAGTTCCCCGAGGTCTACTCGACGGGCTCGATGCAGCTCATCCCCAAGGTGGCGCTCGAGCGGTTCTGCCAGCTGGAGAGCCAGGCGCGCTATCTCCTGGAGCGGCAGAGCTTCGCCTTCCCTATCGGCGGGGCGCGGTTCGTGCCGCGCATGGTCCTCCCCGAACTCCTGGCCCAGCTCGACGGGCTCAAGGCCCAATTCGCCGAGAGCACGCGAACCTTCCTCGAGGAGTACCCGGCCCTGCAGGCCCAGATGACCCCCACCTGGCGGGAGATTGCCAAGAAGACCTGGGAAAAGGCCGGGCAGCCCGAACCCCTCGATTGCTACGAGGCCCGGTCCCTCGACGCGATCGCCGCCGCCTACCCGCCGGGCTCCCGGCTCGAGCGGCGCTTCAGCTTCTCCTGGATCTGCTACACGATCCAGGTCGCCAACTGGGAGGCGGCCGACGCCTACGCGCTCGCCCAGGAGGAGACCCAGCGCCGGGCCCTCGAAGCCGACTACCGGGCCCAGGCCGAGGCCCGGATTGGGACCTTCGTGGACGAGGTGGTCGAGACCTTGAGGGCCGAGACTGCGGCACTGTGCCAGCGCGTGCTCGCCCACATCCAGAGCGGCAAGGCGGTCACCGAGCGGACACTCAAGAGCCTGGGAGCCTTCGTCAGCCGCTTCAAGGCGCTCAACTTCGTCGGGGACCAGGCGATCGAGGCCCAGCTCGAGGCGCTCCGGGCGGAACTCCTGACACGGCACTCGGCCGCGGAGTTCCGGGACGACGCCGCCCTCACCGGGGTCCTGAAAGACAAGCTGGAGGCCCTCGCGGCCCAGGCTGAATCGATCTCGGACCGCGCCGCGCTCACCGGCGAGTACCGGCGGAGGATCCGGCGCCTCCCCGTGGAGCCGTCGCTCCCGGTCCCCGAGGAGGCGTCGGCATGACCCGCGAGCAGGACGAGCACGACCCCCCGCTGCTCCACATCCACGGCCAGCCGAGCTGGCACACGGAGGCCTACGTCCTCGGCAACCGGGATGGGCTCCTGGCGCTTCGAGCGGCGATCGACGCCGCGCTGGAGCACGGAGAGGGCGTGGCGGAGGTCATGGTCGCTGACGGGGAGGGCTACTCGGTCTTCGCCATGGTGGAGGACGCCCCGTGGGACTCCACCGCGTGGGAACGGGTGGCGGTCCCCTACACCGCCTCTTACGCCGCCGAGAACCGGGACAAGGCCCTGTGGCCTTGGCACCGGCAAGCGAAGAAGGAAGAAGACCGCGTATGACCCGCGCGGGCGGAAACGAGTTCGACCCGGCGACGGGCCGCGTCTGGAACGGCTTTGACTATCGGCTCCAGGTCTGGGTCAAGAACGGCATCGTTGAGCCCTGCGGTCACCCTGCCCGGATGCGAACGAGCGAGCCGTGCTGCGGCCAACATGCCTACGCTGGCCGGGCGATCCTCGAGATCGAGGGAGCCGAGACGCGAACGGACAGCCCTGAACCAGACAC
>CAYHQZ010000388.1:0-2346 GCA_964358555.1 uncultured Planctomycetia bacterium | reverse complement strand
AGCTCCCGCCCCGCGCCCGTGCTTGGGTTTACCCCCCGACGCAAAAGTTCAGTAAGTTAGAAACTGTAGTACGTCCCTATTTTTCCGCCCCCCGCCGCCTCCCGACCCAGCGCCCGGCGGCCGAACGCGCGCAAGGGCGCGAGCCAGATGTGCATGGGAAACTCCATCAAGACGAGCGGCAGGATGAACTCGGGGCGGTTGCCGAAGAATTTCAGCGCAAAGACGAAGCCGAGCATGTTGTTCATGTAGGCGACGTTCACGGAAAGCGCGATCCGCTCGCGGACGTTTCGGCCGAAGGCGAGGAAGTAGCCGGCGGCGTGGAGAACCCCTGAGAGGACGAACAAGACGGCGAGGATCTTCGCGCCCTCGAGCCAGGCCCCTTTTCCCGCCTCCAGCGGGGCGCGGCAGCGGGAGAGCCCGACGTAGACGAGGAACGACAGCAAAAGGACCGAAACCCCGCGGAGCGACGGGACCGCCCGCGCAACCGTTCCCGGCGCGGCGCGTCGGACCAAGGCGGCAAGGCACGGCGGGATGAAGACGAAGAGGGAGAGCCAGAGCGCCTGGCGGCCGAAATGCGCCGCCGCCGATCCGGCGTGCTCCGGCCGGATGCCCGCGAACCACAGCAGGAGCGGGACCGTCAGCGGGCAGGCGAGCGTCGTGACGCCCGTCCCGACGAGGGCGAGCGCGGCGTCGCCGCCGCAAAGCCCCGCGAGGCTCGAGTTCATCATCCCGCCGGGCATCGCGATCAAGATGAGGATCGCGGCGGCGGCGGCGGGGAACGCGAGGCGCGCAACCCCGTAGCCCGCGAGCGGCAAAAGAACCATCGAGAAGAGGACGAGCCAGGCCAGCAGCCAGGGGCGTTTCAAGTGCCGCCCGATCTCGCCGACCGGGAGGCTCAAACAGGAGAGGAACATCATCGCGAAGAGGACCGGGTAGATGGCGGCGTTGAGGAACTCCGGCCCCGGCAGCGCGAGCCCGAGAGCGCCGGCCGCGACGCAGATCGGGACGAACAGGCGCTCGATCAGCCGGAACGGCGCTGGCGTCGCGGCTGGAGATTCGCCGGGAGGCGCGACAGCGGGTTCGTCCACAGGGACGGCATGCTATCCGCCTACGGCACCCATTCCAGCGTCCCGGCGATTCCGAAATGGTCCGAGGGGAATATCCGGTTCTCCCCCGGCGGGATCGACTCGTCTCCGACGATCCGGATCGAGGCCGGTTTCCAGCGCCCGGAACGGACGAAGATCCGATCGATCCGGCCGCTTTTCTCGTTCGGAAACGATCCCCGCCTCGCCATTTCGCTCTTTTCCATGTTCCAGGTGAAACCCGGCTCGTCCGGATGGAGTACCCGCCAGAGATCGGAAAAGCGCTTGTCGATCCGGGACGTCTCGGGCTCCCAGGCATTCCCGAAATTCATGTCGCCGAGGAAGATCGCGTCGTCGGCGCCGTCGAGGAGGGGGAAGATCGCGTCGAGCTGGCTGGCGCGGATCTCGTGGGCTTCAAGGGGGCTTTCCATGTGGGACGTCGCGACAGCCAGGCGGCGGCCGTTCACCCGGAACACCGAGACGGCGGCATCACGTCCCTGACGCCCGGGCAGCGCCTTCGAGAACGACTTCTCGGCCGGCCATTTCGAGACGATGAGCTGGCCGTTCGGCGAGAGCATCTTCCCCGAAAGCCCGCCGTATTTCCTGTCCAGCCAGGGCTGCGCGCCGAGGTGCTGGAGAAACCAGCCGTCCACCTCCTGCAGCGCCATCACGTCGGCGTCCGATTCGTCGAGAATCTTCATGAGCGCCGGGATCCGCGTCCCGACGGCGATTTCGTCCGCGAGGACGTTGTAGGTGAGGACCCGGAGCGTCCGGAGCCCCTCGGGACCGGCGGCCGCCTTCCCCGGCGTTCCGGCCTTTCCGCAGGCGAAGGCACTCGTCGCGAGGACGGCGGCAAGGAGGAGCCGGCGGCGATCCCAAAACGTCACGCGCGCGCTCGTCGGCATCCGGTGGCGCTCCCTTACGTCCCGACCCGCCCGTCCACGGGCGAGGAGGCGGAGGCGTAGAGCTTGCGCGGCATCCGGCCGGCGAGGAAGGCCTCGCGGCCGGCGATGGCGGCGTGGCGGCAGGCCCGGGCCATCCGGACGGGGTCCAACGCCTGCGCGATTCCGGTGTTGAGCAGCACCCCGTCCACGCCGAGTTCGAAGGCGACGGCGACGTCGGAGGCGGTGCCGACGCCGGCGTCCACGAGGAAGGGCACCTTCATCCGCTCGCGGATGATCCGGAGGTTGACGGGGTTCAGGATCCCCTGCCCCGAGCCGATGGGCGCGCCCAGCGGCATGACGGCCGCGCAGCCTAAGTCCTG
>CAYHQZ010000387.1:0-2350 GCA_964358555.1 uncultured Planctomycetia bacterium | reverse complement strand
GCGGACATCCTGCTCCTCGCCGATTTCTTCGTGGAAGCCTACGCGAAGCGCCACGGACGCCGGGTGCGCCGGATCTCGACCCCCGCCATAGATATGCTCATGGCCTACCACTGGCCCGGCAACGTCCGCGAGTTGGAGAACTGCATCGAGCGGGCGGTCCTTTTAAGCGACGACGACGTCGTCCACGGCCACCACCTCCCCCCGAGCCTCCAGACCGGCGAGTCGAGCGGGACGCGCCCCCGGGGCCGCCTGCAATCCGCCCTCGACGCCCTCGAGCGCGAGCTTCTCGTCGAGGCCATGAAGGACGCCCGCGGCAACGCCTCGAAGGCCGCCGTCCGCCTCGGCGTCACCGAGCGCGTCATGGGCCTGCGCCTCGCAAAGCACGGCATCGACTACCGCCGGTTCCGCACCTCCTCGCGCGCCGCGCGTTCCCCCGCCCCCGCGGCGACCTAGCGCGTCGGAGCCGCGCCCTGGCGCGCCGCCGCGAGGACGCGCGCGAGATGCTCCCGGAGGCCGTCTACGCCCCGGAAGCGGACGCCCAGGGCGACGGCCCGCGCGCAGGAGGCAGGCGTCGTCGGCTCGCCGCGCCGGACGCCGACGCGAATCTCGGAGCGCGACCCGGACATCTCCTTGAGGATCTCCGCGACCTCCGCGACGTCGGTGTAGCGGTCGGCGAGATTCACGACGCCCCGGGCGATCGCGGGCTTTCGAATCGCGAGCGCGACGGCCTCCGCGACGTCCTCGTTGCGGACGGTGGACGTCCCGCCGCTCGCCTCCACCGGCTCGTTCGCGAGGATCGAGCGCGCCATCGCCCAGTAGTTGGAATCCTCCGGCTTCGGATCCATCCCGATGACGAGCGAGGGCCGAAGGATCGAAACCCCGTCTGGGAGGCGGCCGTCGAAGGCGTGGCAGAAGGCGTCGAAGGCGGCCTTGAGGGCGCTGTAGGGATTGTTCGGCCGAGGGGCCGAGTCGTCCGTGATCGGCGGCCCCTCGTGCGGCTGGCGGCCGTAGACCGAGAACGAGGAGATCGCGACGAACTGCCGGACCCCCGCAAGCCGCGCCGCGGCGATGAGATCGCAGCCTGCCCGGAGGTTTCGGTCGAGATAGTCGTGGCGAAATCCCGGCCCCTCGTCCCGGAACCGCCGCCCCTCGTCGCCCCCGAGCATGTCGTGGGACGCATGCACGACGGCCCCGGCCCCCTCGACGAGCCGCGCCAGGACGCCCGCATCCGCGACGTCCCCCTCGAGCACCTCGGCCTCCGGCGCGACCTGCAAAAGCCGATCGCGCCGCCCCCCCGCGCGGACGAGCGCCCGGATCCGAAGATCCCCCTCCCGTGCCAGCCTCCTCGCGATTTCGCGCCCCACGAACCCCGTCAGCCCCGTCGCGGCGATGAGCATGTCACTGCGCCTTCTTTCTGATCTTCTCCAGCGCCCGCTCGGCCGCCTTCGCAAGCCGCTGGTTGTCCTTCGTCCCGAGAATCTTCTCGATCTCTTCCCCGGCGCCCGCATCCGCTTTCGGCCCAATCGCTCCCAGCGTCATCACTGCGGCCAGTCGGATCTCGTCGTGTTTCGCCTTGAGCGCCTCGACCAGCGCGGGGATGAGGGCGGCTCTCGCTTCTTCGGGGAGTTTTGGAACCGCGCCCTGGGCCATCGCCTGCAGGGAGGTCGCCGCGGAATCCCTGACGTAGGCCGTTTCGTCCCTGAACGCCGCGACCAGCTTCGGCACCGCCTCCGGCGTTTCCGGCCCGACCTTACCGATGGCGAGGATCGCCCCGCTTCGGACTGTCGGATCGGGATCATCCATGGCTTTCAGAAGCACCGGGATGGCTTCTTTGGCTTCCGTACCCAGGCGAGCAAGCGCCGCCGTCGCGACGTGGCGCATCGTCCGATCCTTCTCGTCGAGCGCCAGCACGAGCTGCGGGATCGCTTCCTTCTGCGGCGGATCCATCCCGGCGATGGCCTGGAGGGAAACGCGCCGGACGTCCAGCGCCGGATCCTTCATCCCTTCGAGCAGGGCCGGCAGCGCCGCCGGCCCGATGAGCCGAAGCGCGCTGCCCGTTTCCAATCGCATCAGCGCCTCCTGGCTTCGGAGCGCCTTGGCGAGCTCCGGGACGGCCTCCTTGGCCTTCGGCCCGAAGGCCTGCAGCCCCCGAATCGCCTCCAGGCGCAGCGCGTCTTCCTTCATGGCCGCGCGCAACGCGGCCACGATCTCATCCTCCCTCGTCCGAAACATCCCCAGCCCCCGCACGGCTCCCAGCCGGACGCCCGGCCGGCTGTCCTTCGTTCCCTGGATGAGCGCATCCACCGCCCCCGGCCCCATCCTCATCATGGCCGAGTAGGCGGCCGGACGC
>CAYHQZ010000386.1:0-2359 GCA_964358555.1 uncultured Planctomycetia bacterium | reverse complement strand
GGCGGCCGACGCCACCCTCGCGAAGGCCGCGGACCTCGCCTCCTCGGGCAAGCGCGAGGAGGCCTGGGCGATGCTCTCGGACGCCTGGAAGGCATCGACCGATCGCGCCGAGCGCAAGCGTCTGGCGGAGAATCTCGGGGTTCTGGGGCCCGCGATGGCTCTCTCCCCCGAGAAGCTTTCGATCTCGGAAATCTACGTCGTCCAGTCCGGCGACGCCTACGAGAAGATCGCCAAGAAATTCAAGATCACCCACGGCCTGATCCTGCGGATGAACAACCGCCAAGGCTCCCGGGTCGACGTCGGCGATCGGCTGAAGGTGATCCCGGGTCCGCCCGAACTGCTTGTGGCGAAGTCCGAGTTCACGCTGACGCTGCTCATCAAGGGCCGGTTCGTGAAGCAGTGGATTGTGGGGACCGGGAAGTTCGACAAGACCCCGGAGGGGACCTTCGAGATCGCGACGAAGAAGGAGAACCCCGACTGGACGTTCCAGGGCCGCGTCATCAAGTTCGGCGATCCGGAAAACATCCTCGGCACCCGCTGGATGGGCTTCAAGAACACCCCGGAGCACAAGGGCTACGGGATCCACGGCTCGGTCGGGGGCAAGGGCGTGGGCGAGGAGGCCTCGAACGGCTGCGTCCGGATGCGAAACGAGGAGGTCGAGGAGCTCTATCCCCTCGTGCCCTACGGGACGGTCGTCACCATCCGCCGCTGACGGGCAATCCGATGTCGGCGACGATGATGTCGCCCGTGTAGCCGGAGGCGCCCGGGGCCGCGAAGCCTAGCTTCGGGGCCGCGAACGTGACGGTCGCGGCCGCCCGGACGGCCGCTCCGAGGGGAACGCCGCGGTCGGCGTCGAGGCCGGAGGGGATGTCCGCGGCGAGGACGTGGATGTCGTCCCGGGCGTTCAGCGCCTCGAAGAGCGTCCGGAGGGGCTCTCGGATCTCGGAGTTGAGGCCCGTCCCCAGAATCGCGTCGATGACGAGGGCGCCGCGGGGGATCCGCTCCGGAAGGTCGAGGATGGCGGCCGCGTCCGAAGCGCACTCGATCGGGCAGCCGAGGCGGTCGAACACGCGTGCGTTCACGGCCGGGTCCGCGCCGCCCTCGAGCGCGGCCGGCGGCCCGAGGAAAACGACGCGCGGCCGGGTGCCGCGGATCAACAGATGCCGCGCCGCCACGAAGCCGTCCCCGCCGTTGTTTCCTTTCCCGCACAGCACCCAGGTCTCCGCGATCCGCAGCCCTCGGATCCGCCGGGCCGCCTCGGCTGCGAGCGCTTTCCCCGCGTTCTCCATCAGCACGATGGAGGGAAGCCCCAGGCGCTCGACGGCGCGCCGGTCGAGATCCCGGATCGCCGCTCGGGACAGCGGCTCCATCAGCCCTCCGGGGGCGAGGTCAGCGCGTCGATGTAGAAGAACCCCGATGTCGCGGCCCCGGGATAGAGCAGCAGGAATATCTTCTGGGCCT
Source organism: uncultured Planctomycetia bacterium (assembly GCA_964358555.1). Classification (GTDB taxonomy): domain Bacteria; phylum Planctomycetota; class CAYHQZ01; order CAYHQZ01; family CAYHQZ01; genus CAYHQZ01. Next base: position 898 of record CAYHQZ010000386.1, on the reverse strand, counting down.
TCGTGCCGTCGGCGAACGAATCCGAGAAGTCCGCCCAGTTCGTTTTCTGGCTCTTGAAGGCCTTCTCGCGGAGATCGAAGGTGATCCCCATCCGCCATCGCCCGGGCGCGACGAGGGTCGTCCGGCTCTCGAGGTAGCGTCCCGCTCCGTTGTCCGCCGCGAACGCGATCTCGATCGGCATCGAGGAGGCGTTGAAGGCGTCAAAGCGGAAGATCCGGGAGACCGTCGTCGGCACGACGTGGCCGAGGACGAGTTTGCGCTTGCCCGGCTTCATCTGCCAGTGGATCCCGAGGTAGCGGTTCGTCCCGGCGGGATTCGGCACGATCCGGTAGATGCCCTGATCGCACTCGTCCCAGGGCTGGAAGTCCCACGGCTCCGTCACCTCGAGGCCGTCGTCGGGGGAGCGGGGGGCTCGGGGATGGGCGGCGCTTCGATGGGAGGCTCCATTCCCCGTTTCGGCTCCGGGGGCTTGGCGCCGCCCGCCTTCGTTCGGGCCGCCTTCAGTCGTTCGAGAACGCGCGCGTCGTCGGGGCGCAGGGCAAAGAGGCGTTCCAGGGCGGCGGCCGCGCGCGCCCACTCGCCCAGGCCCTCGGCCAGCGCGCCTGCGCGCTCCCAGGCCTCCGCGAGGTCCGGCGACTTCTCGCCCGCCGCCTCGCAGGCCTCCAGTGCGTTCGGGGCCGCGTCCAGATGCTCCGCAATCCGCGCGATCCGGAGGAGGTCCGTCGATTCGAGGGGTCCCTTGCGGCCCGGGATGTCGAAGCGGGCTTTCGTGATCTGGGGGCGCGGGAAGGAAACCTCCCCGGAGGTCACGCGGACGAAGACGTGCTCGGGCGGCCGGGCGGGGTCCTCCATCCTCGGGAGGATTTCGCCCTCCAGGGTTTCGCCGCTCCGAAACTCC
>CAYHQZ010000385.1:0-2365 GCA_964358555.1 uncultured Planctomycetia bacterium | reverse complement strand
CGGCAGACGCCGTCGGCGCCGACCGTCCCGGTGCAGGCGTCCGGGTTTACAAACGCCGTCCAGACGAGGTGGCGCCCGGCGAGCGCGAAAAGCGCCGCGGCCAGGACGACCGTGAGGGCGCGGCCGCGAGGCGTGCTCACGCGGACGGTCCCGATCCCGAGGATGCCTAAGGCGAAGGGGAAGGCCCACCAGGGCCGCAGAAGCGCGTAGGCGTCGGAGAACATCCAGTCGAATTCGATGCCCGGGAAGTAGCGGAAATAGGCCCGCAGGAGGACGAATCCGAGGCAGGCGGCGCCCGCGACGTTCGAGGCGCGCTCCGAGACCTTTCCGATCCGGCGCCCGGCGAGCACAGAGAGCGCGAGGATCGGAAGGCCGGCGGCGGGGAGGAGCCAGAATCCCATGGTTGCGGCGGGGCGTGCCCGCTGATGGAGATATACAACAAGTATCATTGAAAGTCAAAAAGTATCATTCGCTATCCCATGGGCCCGCGGGGTCTGTTCCGGCCCGCCGCCGTGCGGTACATTCGTCGGCATGAAGAAGCACGTTCGCGCCCTAGCCGCCTTCTCCCTCCTCGCCGCCGCCGGCTGCGGCGCCGGCGACTACATGGCCGCTCGGGGCTCGGACCTTGCCGACGTGTTCGTGTTCCGCGGCGGGACGGGATTCGGCGCCAACGCGACGCTGAAGGCGACCGACCTGCTGCACTCCGGCCTGGGGCTTGCGTCCGTCCACATGTTCGGCTTCCAGGGCCGGCGCAACCGCGAGATCCAGGGCGGCGAGATGGGCTTCGTCCTCGGCCACGCGGAGGACTTCTACGTGGGTCCGCGGGAGCAGGTCGGGGAGTCCTGCTACATCTCCCCCTTCCTCGACGGCAGCGAATCGGATCGGACGTCGACGATCATGGACCGCTTCTGCGTCGAGGCCCGCGTGACGGCCCTCATCGTCACGCTCGATTTCGGGGTGAATCCCGCCGAGCTGCTCGACTTCTTCGCGGGCTTTTCGACCCTCGATTTCGCAGGCGACGACGCCAAGCCTCCCGAAGTGGACCCCTACGGGGAGGACCCGAAGAAGGGGCCGGGGAAGGATCCCTACGCGGACGAGCCGAAGAAGACGTAGGCGGGTTCGGGTTCCGGAAGGGCGCCGGGCCCCCGGTTCAGCGCCGGAACGCGAGCTGGCCGCACGCGGCCGACACGTCGTCGCCCCGGCGGCGGCGGATCATCGCGTTGAGGCCGCGCGTGCGCAGGATCCCCTCGAAGGCGAGGACGTCGCGCTCGGGAGGGGACGCGAATTTCGCCCCCGGCACGGCGTTGTAGGGGATCAGGTTCACGCGGGACTGGACCTCTGCGAGCAGATCCGCCAGCGCGTGCGCGTCGGAGGGTCGATCGTTGACGCCCGCGAGCAGCGTGTATTCGAACGTGACCTCCCGGCCGGTCTCCTCCAGGTACCACTTCGCCGCCCGGACGAGAGAGGCGACCCCGCCGACGGGATTGTGGGGCACGAGCCGCTTGCGCGCCTCGTCGTTGACGGCATGGAGGGAAATCGCGAGGTGGATCGGGATGGGCAGGCGCCGCAGGCGCTCCTCGAGGTCCGGCAGGCCGACGGTCGAAAGCGTCATCCGCCGGCAGCCGACGGCGCCCAGCCGGTCGTCATTCAGGATCTCGATGGCCTTCACGACGGCGTCGAGGTTTAAAAGCGGCTCGCCCATGCCCATGAACACGACGTTCGTCGGGCGGCCGCAGGCCTTCTTAAGCCGGAGGAACTGCTCGATGATTTCGGAGGCGGCGAGGTTGCGGACGAAGCCGCCCTGGCCCGTCGCGCAGAACGCGCAGCCGACGGGGCAGCCCGACTGCGACGAGAGGCAGAAGGTGACGCGCTGTTCGTCGGGGATCGCGACGCACTCGACGCGCGCGTCATCCCCGAAGCCGAGCAGGAATTTCCGGGTGCCGTCCTTCGAGCGCAAATCCTCGACGATGGCGCCCGAGAAGATCGAGGCGATGGAAGGCAGCCGCTCGCGCAACCCCTTCGGGAGGTTCGGCATCGCCGCGAAGGACTCGGCGCCCTTTCGGAAGATCCATTCGGAAATCTGGCGGCCCCGGAACTTCGGCCAGCCCTGCGTGGCGGCGAAGGCCTCGAACTCGGGAAGCGCGAGGCCGCAGAGGATGGTCACGGCCGGATCTTATCGCCTGTGCGCCGCCATTCCCTCTTGGAGAAACGCCAGCAGCCGTTTCATTACCTCGTTGGGCGACTCCAGGTGCGGCGAGTGGCCGACATCGGAAAGGATTTCGAGACGGGCGCCGGGGATGTCCTTCTGGAGGCGTTCGCCTTGCGCGACGGGGATCAAAACGTCTTCTTTTCCCCAGAGGATAAA
>CAYHQZ010000384.1:0-2396 GCA_964358555.1 uncultured Planctomycetia bacterium | reverse complement strand
CTCCGACAGACGCTTCAGCAGCCGCTCGGCGTCGGCGCGGTCGTTGGGGTTGACGACCCGCCAGTCCCGGCGAGGCATGGGCGCGGTCGGCGCGGCTCGCGCGCCGGCGGGGACGGGAGGCGAGGGCTCCCGCCGGACGCCGTACTCGGCCTGCGCCTGCGCGTAGGTCCCGCTGATCCGGAAAAGAAGCGCGCACAAAAACCCGAACAGCCACCACATCCCGCTAACCGTCCGACCGTATGCCTTCGCCAAGGGAGGGCCCTCCTGGAGTTTGGATCCGCTATTTAGATGCAGTTCGAAGGCCGAAAGTTCCGTTCGACAGTTGCCGGCCTATCCGCTTGCCTCCAAAGGAAGTTGCGACGGCTATCATAAAGGAAATCATGAAGCATCGAGCGTTCGCCGCGGGTTTCGCGTGCGCCATCGCGCTCGCGCTTCCGTCGGACGCGGGCGAAAAAAAGTGGAAAGGCAAGCGCGGCCCCCAGAAGCCGCCCGCCGCGAAGACGCCCGAGGAGCCGCCGGCGCCGGCGCTCCCCGCCGAGCCCGCCCCGCCCCCGAAGCCGGAGAAAAAGGACCTGATCGAGGCCTCGGGCCTGCCCGGCGCCCTGGCCGAGCGCTTCCAGAAGGACTTCGAGAAAAAGGTCCTGCACGACGAGGGCCGCTTTGCGCCCGAGCAGCGCGGCGCGCTTCTCACGAAAGCCGGCGAGATGGCGAAGCCGCGGTTCGCGGCGTTCCTGGCGGACGCCTTCGAGGGAATCGAGACCGACCCGCTCGAGAAGGCCGTCGCGTTCCTGAAAACCGGCCCCGGGCAGGAGGCCTCCCGCGTCCTGGCCGGGGGCTGCCTTCTCGTCCTGGACCGCCAAAGCGTCTGGGTGAACGGCGTCGCCCACGGCCAGGGCGAGCCCCCCGAGGCCCCGGCGGAGGCCCGGGCGTTCGCGGACGTCTCCGGAATCCTGGACGGGGCCGTCCGGGCCATGGAAAAGAGGCTCCCGCCGACGATTGGCGAGGACGGCCGCGCGCGGCTGCGCCGCCTGATCGGCGCGCACCTTGCGGTAAAGGCGGCGATGGTCGATCCGAAATCCCTCGCCGAGGCCACCGCTTTCTTCGGCACGCCCGCCGGCAAGGCCCTCGCCGGCCGGCTCGAGCAGGCCGCGGTCCTGATCCTCGAGCAGGGCCGCCGCGCCCTCGACGATCTCGAACGGGAGGTCCTGAAGGCCGCAGGCGTAGGACCCGCCCCGGCCCCCGCGCCGGCGCCATCTCCCCCGAGCGCGACGCCGCCGGAATCCCCGCCACGCCCATGATAGGGAGGCCAAGGAAGAGCGCGCCATGCATCCCGCCCCCGCCGCCGATCCGCCAAGGCGAGCGCGACGACCCCGTGCCCGCGTCGAACGCGCAGGAGAGGCTCTGGTTCATTGACCGGCTGACCGGGCCGAGCCCCCTCTACAACGTCCCGACTCACCTCCGGCTGGAGGGGCGCCTCGATCGCGGCGCGCTGGAAAAAAGCCTGGCCGAGATCGTGCGGCGGCACGAGGCGCTGCGCACCGTGTTCGCCGAGCAAGACGGGCGGTGCATCCAGATCGTCCGGCCGCCGGAGACGCCCGACTTCCCGTTCGAGGACCTTTCGGGGATCCCGGCGGAACGCCGGTCGGCCGCGGCGGAGGCGGCGGCCGTCTCGCACGAACGCGGTCCCTTCGATCTTTCGACGGGGCCGCTCACCCGCTTCCGGCTGCTGCGCCTGGACGAGCGGACGCACTGGATGCTCGCCACGATGCACCACGCCGTCACGGACGGCTGGTCGGTCGGGATCTTCCACCAAGAGCTGCTGGCGGCCTATCGGGCGTTCTCGCAAGGCGAGGAGCCAACATGGCCCCCGCTGCCCGTGCAGTTCGCGGACTACGCCTGCTGGCGGCGGCGGTGGCTGTCGGAGAACGTCCTCGACGCCCTCGCGGCATCCTGGGCCCGAACGCTCGTCGGCGCGCCTCCGGTCCTCGACCTCCCGACCGACCGGCCGCGAGCGGCGACGGATTCCCTCGAGGGCCGCACGGTCCAGTTCCGGATCGCGCCCGCGACGCGCGAGCAGTTAAAAAAACTCAACCGGGAGACGCGCACGACCCCCTTCATGGCCCTGCTGGCGGCCACGGCGGCGTTCCTCCATCGGATCTGCGGCCAGGCCGAGGTCGTGATCGGAACGCCGTCGTCTGGCCGCAACATCCTCGAGCTCGAAGGGCTGATCGGCTTTTTCGTGGAGACCCTCGCGTTGCGCGTCGATCTCGGCGGGGCGCCCTCGTTGCGAGAGATCCTACCGCGCGTCCGGAAAACAATCCTCGACGCCACGTCGCGGCCGGACCCGCCCTTCGAGCGGCTCGTCCGGACCCTGAATCCGCCGCGGCAGCCCGGCG
>CAYHQZ010000383.1:0-2406 GCA_964358555.1 uncultured Planctomycetia bacterium | reverse complement strand
CGAATTCATGGCGTTGGACCGTGCTCCGACAGGTCGCCACGATCCGAGCCCCCGCTCCTCGCCCTTCTTGTTGTTCGTGTCCAGGAATACGAGGATCGGCGCCGCGATGTCGCAAACGGGAAGCCGGACGCAAAAGTTCAGTAATTAGGGACTGCCGTCCCTTATCCCTCGCGCTCCATCCTTCCCGCCCGACGGCGGGGAAAAATTCTTGAATACCAAACATGAGAATGGTATCCTTTCGCGCCGCCATGACGCCCGACCAGGCCGGACTCCTCATTCGCGAGGGGGAAGGCCTCTCCGTCGAGTTCAAGGAACGCTACACCCCGAGGATCGACGAGGACCTCGTGGCCTTCGCCAACACGAAGGGCGGGACGCTCCTCCTCGGCGTCCGGGACGACGGCGCGGTGGCGGGCGAGCGCCTGACAGGCGAACTGAAGGCCCGGCTCAACAGCCTCGCGCGGAATTGCAACCCGCCCATCGCCGCGGAAGCCTCCCAGGCTGGCGCCGTCGTGGCCGTCGAGGTCCCGGAGGGGGCAGAGAAACCGTATGCCTGCGCCTCCGGCTACTTCCGCCGCCTGAACGGCACCACCCAGAAGATGCGCCACGACGAGCTCCGGCTGATGTTCGCCGAGAACGAGCCGATTCCCTTCGAGGAAAGGACCGTCAGGGGCTTCACGTTCGAAGACGTCTCCAAGGCCAAGGTCCGCACATTCGCCCGGGAGGCGGGCATCCGCCTCGGCCGCACGTCCGTCGCCGACTTCCTCCGCAGCCTCAACGTCGCCAACGAGGCGCGCGTCAAGAACGCCGGCATCCTCTTCTTCGCCGCGAACGTCCGCGCCCACATCCGCCAGTCGCAGACGACCCTCGTGGCGTTCAAGGGAACGGAGCGCCTGATCGTCTACGACCGCCGCGACGTGCAGGACGACCTCCTCGTCCAGTTCAACGAAGCCATCGCCTTCCTGCGCAAGCACCTGAACGTCCGCAGCGAGATCCGGGGCGTGGACCGCCACGACATCTACGAAATCCCCCTCGAGGCCCTGCGCGAGGCCGTGGTGAACGCCCTCATGCACCGGGACTACGGCATCGCCGGCACCCAGATCGGCGTCGAGGTCTACGACGACCGGGTGGAAATCGCCAATCCCGGCGGCCTGCCGAACGGCCTGACGCTCGCGAAATTCGGCTCCATGTCCATCCGCCGGAACGAGATCGTCGCCGATCTCTTCTCCCGCCTGAACAAGGTCGAGCGCCTCGGCTCCGGCATCCGGAAGATGCGCAACGCGATGTCGTCCGCCGGCCTCCCCCCGCCCGAGTTCGATCCCGACGGCTTCTTCACCGTGACCTTCCGCCGCTCCCCGGACTTCGCGCTGAAGAGGACGGTAAAGGTCGGAGAAAAGGTCGGAGAAAAGGTCGGAGAAAAGCCAACCCCAAACCAGGAAAAAATCCTGGCCCTCATTCGCCGGGACCCCTCCATCTCCGCCAAGGATATGTCCGGAAAAATCGGCATTTCCTCGCGAAAAATCGAGGCCAACCTGGCCAATCTCAAGGCCAAATCCCTCCTCCGCCGCATCGGCCCCGACAAGGGAGGGCGATGGGAGGCAGCGGGACCGGATGTGGCCTCCGAGAAATCACCCGGGTAGAATGCAACTCAAATGAGTTGCCGGGAGCGAATCGCCATCGAGCCAGGCATCGCCAGCGGCGAATCCGCCCCCGGCGCCCGCCCCATGGAAAAATCCTGGCCCGCCGACATCCGCGACCAATGCCTCCGCGCCCGCGTCCCGTTCTTCTTCAAGCAATGGCGCGGCGTCATCAAAAACCGCGCCGGCAGAACCCTCGACGGCCGCACCTGGGACGGAGAACCCGCCGCCCCCGCACCCATGCACGACGTTCCTCCCGTAGGGGCGAATAATTATTCGCCCCTACAATCCCGAACAGATTACAAACCATGACCGCCGAATTGCCGGAGGGGTGGGTGGAGGCCGACCTGCCCGATGTCGTTGAATTGAACCCACCTAAGCCGCGTTCCGACGAATTATCCCCAAACACACCGGTTAGTTTCATTCCCATGGCCGGCGTCGAGGCGGAAAACGGCACCATCACCTCGACGGAAACCAGGAAATTCTCGGAAGTCCGCAAGGGATATACGGCATTCCGAAACGGCGACGTAATTCTCGCGAAAATCACGCCCTGTTTCGAGAACGGAAAAGCCGCGATCGCTCGCAATCTCACGAACGGTTACGGTTTTGGGTCCACAGAATTCCATGTCTTTCGTCCGACGAGCGCAATCATCGCCGAATATCTCTTTCACTACCTGCGACAGGAATCCTTCCGCACAGAGGCCAAGGAGCACCTGACCAGCACCGCCGGCCAGGCTCGATTGCCAACCGATTATCTTCGTGATGTCATCCT
>CAYHQZ010000382.1:0-2409 GCA_964358555.1 uncultured Planctomycetia bacterium | reverse complement strand
CCCCCCCCCCCCCCCCCCCCCCCCCACCCCTCGCCCGTGCCCGGTTTGAATCCCCAACGAAAGCGTTTGAATCCTTTTGCCAGCCGCGTGTAGGCCGGGAGCAAGAGAGGAGCCCCGCCCCCGAGCCCGCAGCTGTTTTTCATGTCTGGCATCCTCCCCCGGGGGCGCGTAGTCTGCCATGGCCCGCATGACAAAGAAGATGTCCGTTTTGACAACCCGCCCGGCGCGGAAGGCCGTGCGCCTCGCGCCGCTCAACCGGCCCGGCACCATCCGGGACCTGGACGTGCCCTACGCGGGCTTCGTCCCCGGCAAGCGGGACACGACGACGCGCCACTTCCGGGGCTACGGGATCTCGTTCGTCGCCTCGGGGGAGGGGCGGATCCTGCTTCCCTCGGGCGGCGAGACGCGCGTGCCGGCGGGCTCCGCCTTCTTCCTGCCCCCCGGCCGGCGGATCTGTTTCGGGCCGCGCCCGGGCACCAGTTGGGACGAGTACTACGTCGGCGTTCTCGGGCCGGGGACGGAACGGCTCTTAGGCTACGGATGGCTGCCCCGCGGCGTCGAGGTCCAGCCCCTCGTGCAGACCGGGCCGGTCGTGGACGCCTTCCAGCGGCTCTTGAAAGCCATGGACCGGGCCGGCCCCCACGACTACGACCTCGCGATCCTCCACGCGGAGCTGCTGCTCTTCGAGATCCACTGCGCGCGGGCGGACGTGAAGGAGCGCGTCCGGCAGGCGTCGGGGCTCGCCGGCGTGCTGCGCTACCTGGAGCGCCACTACCCGCGGGACGTGGATTTCTCCGCGCTCGCGCGGGAGAACTCCATGAGTTACAGCCTGCTTCGCCAGCGGCTCCGCGCCGTCACGGGCCTGCCGCCGGCGAAATACCTGACGAAACTCCGCTGCGAGGCCGCGGCCTCCTTCCTCCTCGACTCGGACCTGCCCGTCAAGCGCGTCGCCGACGAGGTCGGCATCTCCGATCCCTACGCCTTCAGCAAGGTCTTCAAGCGCCACGCGGGCCTTTCCCCCCGCGCCTTCCGCGCGAGGCGGCGGAAATAGGCGGCTCTACGCGGGGGGCGGGGCGATTTCGGGCGCGGCGTATACTGGGGCCGTGAAAATGGAATCCGCGCCCAAGGGGTTGCGGCTGCATATCGGGATTTTCGGGCGGCGAAACGTCGGCAAGTCCAGCCTCCTGAACGCCATCACGCGCCAGCAGGTTTCCATCGTCTCCGAAATCGCCGGGACGACCACCGATCCGGTGGAAAAGCCCATGGAACTGCTGCCGCTGGGGCCCGTCTTGTTCATCGATACCGCGGGCGTGGACGACATAGGCGCGCTAGGCGAACTGCGTGCGGCCGCGACGCGCCGGGTGTTTGAGCGCACGGACTTAGGGATCGTCGTGACCGACGGGGCCTGGGGGGAGTTCGAGGAGAAGATCCTCGGCGCCCTCTCGGAGCGCGGCGCGCCTGCCATCGCGGTGTTCAATAAGAGCGACGTCGAATCGCCGCCCGCGGAGGCCCTATCAAGGCTCGTCGTGCGCGGGATTCCCGCGGTGCGGACGGTCGCATCCAAGAGGGAGGGCATCCTCGATCTGCGCGCGGCGCTCATCGAGCGTGCGCCTTCGGAATTCCTGGAGAGCGCGGCCATCCTCTCGGACCTGGTCGGTCCCGGCGAAATGGCCGTCCTCGTCGTGCCCATCGACAAGGAGGCGCCGAAGGGGCGGATCATCCTGCCGCAGGTCCAGGCGATTCGCGACCTGCTCGACGCGAATGCGATGGCGCTCGTGCTGAAGGAGAGCGAACTCGCCGAGGGCCTGGCTCGCCTGAAGGTCCCGCCGAAACTCGTCGTCACCGACTCGCAGGCATTCGAGAAGGTGGCCGCCGACACGCCGCCCGGGATTCCGATGACCAGCTTCTCGATCCTGTTCTCTCGCTTCAAGGGCGACCTCGTCCTGCAGGCCGAGGGGGCGCTCTCCGTGGAGAGGCTGCGCCCCGGCGATCGGGTGCTCGTGGCCGAGGCCTGCTCGCACCATCCGATCGGCGAGGACATCGGCCGGGTGAAGATCCCGAACTGGCTCCGGAACACCGTCGGCGGGCCGCTCGATTTCACGACCGTGCAGGGACACGACTTTCCCGAGGATCTCTCGCCCTACAAGCTCGTCATCCACTGCGGGGCCTGCATGATGAACCGCCGCGAGGTCCTCTCGCGGATTCACCGCTGCCGGAAGGCCGGCGTGCCCGTTACGAACTACGGCCTCGTCATCGCCTTGAGCCTCGGCATCCTCGAGCGCGCGCTCGGCCCGTTTCCGGAGGCGAAGGCGGCGTGCCGGAGGCGGCGAGTTCAAAGTCCAAAGCCCTAAGTCCTGAACGTTTGCGTCCGGCTTTCCGTTTGCGGCATCGCGGCGCCGATCCTCGTAT
>CAYHQZ010000381.1:0-2409 GCA_964358555.1 uncultured Planctomycetia bacterium | reverse complement strand
TCCTTGCGGACGGCCGGTGCAGTTGCCTCAAGGATGATTGCAAGTCGGCCGGAAAGCATCCGCGGATCCTGGACTGGCCTGAGAAGGCGACGACGGACGAGCAGACCATCCGCAGGTGGTGGACCAAATGGCCCGATGCGAACATCGGCCTGCCGACGGATGGCCTCTTCGTCGTCGATATCGACGGCGCGGAAAATACCTGGCCGGGCGATCCTGAAAAGGCAAAAGACCTCGAGCGGGCACCGACGTCGCAGACGCCGCGCGGCGGGCGGCACCATCTCTTCCTGCAGCCTTTTGGAAGGGAATGGAACAGCAGGGTCGGAAAGATCGCGCCCCACGTCGATACCCGGGCAAACGGCGGCTACATCTTGGTGCCGCCGTCCGTCTTGCGCGGGAAGGAATACCGCTGGGTCGAGGGCCACGGGATTGAGTGCGGGCCGATCGACCTTCCCATGCCTCCCGCATGGCTCGAGGCCATCGCGGACGAACTGGAAAATCCTCAACCCCTTCCTACCCCTGCGCCCTCCCCTCGGCCCCTTCTTCCCTGCGACGACGCCGTGGAAAAGCGTGCCATCGCCTATCTCGAGGCGATGGCGCCCGCGGTGAGCGGGCAGGGCGGGCACAACGCGACCTATGCCGCGGCGACGACCCTGGTCCACGGTTTCGCGCTCCCGGCCGAGCGGGCGCTGGCGCTCCTCGCCTCGCACTACAACCCCCGCTGCAGCCCGCCGTGGAGCGAGAAGGAATTGGAGCACAAGGTCCAGAGCGCAGTCGAGCGCTCGCACGACCGGCCGTTCGGATGGCTTCGCGATCAGGAAATCGATCCCGGGCAGGGCGTGGATCTGTCCGCACTGATGCCAGCGCCCGCTCCGCCCGCTATCCCTCCGGCCTCGCCCGCTATCACTACACCCGGTCCATCTGGCCCGCCGACGACCACCCCTGTCGCCCCTCCGCTCAAGGGCCCGAAAAGCCTGCGCCAACTGGTCACTGAATTTCCGAAACTCCGTCCGCCAGTGATCGAGGGGCTTCTGCGCGAGGGCGAGACGATGAACGTCATCTCGGCGCCAAAAGTCGGGAAAAGTTTTCTTGTCATCGACCTCGCGCTCTCCATCGCGACGGGCCGCCAGTGGCTTGGCATGCCCTGCACGCCGAGCGAAGTGCTCATCATCGACAACGAGCTGCACTGCGAAACGACTGCGAATCGAATTCCGAAGGTAGCGGCAGCACGCGGGATCGCATTCGAGGACGTCGCCGATCGGCTCTACGTGGAAAACCTGCGCGGGCGACTGCAAGACCTCTACCACCTCGGGGATTATTTCAAGCAGTTCCCGCCCGGGCGATTCAAGGTCGTCATCCTCGATGCCTTTTATCGATTCCTGCCGGAAAAATCCGACGAGAACGACAACGGCACGATGGCGAATCTCTACAACTACCTCGACTCCTACGCCGATTATTTGAAGTGCTGCTTCGTTTTGATTCATCACACCTCGAAGGGAAATCAGTCGCTCAAGGAAATCACCGACGTAGGAGCGGGCGCGGGATCGATGAGCCGGGCGACGGACACGCATGTCATCCTCCGCCGCCACGAGGCGAGCGACGCAGTCGTCCTGGAAAGCACCGTCCGCTCCTGGCCCCCGAATATGCCTCGCTGCCTGCGCTGGGCGTATCCGCTGTGGATGCCGGCGGACGATCTGGACCCGACGATGCTTCGCCAAGAAGGGAAAAAGCGGCCGAAGGAAGAAGCACAGGAAACAGGGGAGCCGAGCGAGCCCGAGTGGACGCTGAAACAGTTCATCGAGAAATTCATCGGGAAAATGCCCCGGCTGAAAATGGCGATCTGCGCAGACGCGAACGAGCAGGGGCTGAGCGACTACAAGGTGGGGAATTTCCTCTCGAAAGCGGAAGCTGCAGGACTCGTCTTCCGCCGGGAGATGGAGAAAGGTCGATTCGGCTTCGCGACCGAACCTGAGCCCGAAATCCCCGAAATCGAGAAGTCCTCAAAGCGCACGGAAGTCGAGCGAGTGCTCAATTCCGAGCCGGGATTAACGAATATCGACGTCGCGGAACGGTGCGGGGTCTCGGAACGATACGCCCGGAAAATCCGCTCGAAACAGGAGGGGATGCCAAATGGGCAGTAACGATTTTCGCGTGAAAAACCTCGGAAAAAGGTGCGGAACAAGGGGCGGAACAAACCCCGGAACAACCCCCCGAAAAGGGCGGAACAACCCCCCCTGTTCCGCGGAACTGTTCCGCGAGTTGTTCCGCACGCTGTTCCGCGCGCAAGCGATCCGCAAACAAGAAGTTACGTCAAAAGCGGAACAGCGGAACGCCCTTTGTGTGCGAGTCCCCCCATACCCCCCTACGCGCGCGGGCCTGAAGGCCCCGCGCGCGAGCGAAAGCACTCACTCG
>CAYHQZ010000380.1:0-2430 GCA_964358555.1 uncultured Planctomycetia bacterium | reverse complement strand
GGGGGGGGGGCGCCCCCGGCGGCCGAGGGCCCCGCCCGCGCCCCCCCAGTTGCTCTGGGGGGGGCCCCGCCGGGGGGAAGATCCCTTCGGCGCCCGGCTTGATCGGGATGGTCACGCCGAGATCCGGCTCACCCGGGTGGCGCCGAGGGGACTCGATTCCGACAACCTGGCAGGGGCGTTGAAAGCCGTCCGCGATGGTGTGGCCGACGCGCTCGGCGTGAACGACGGCGACCCGCGGATCACCTGGCTCTACGGGCAGCGCCAGGGAGGCGTCCGGGAATACCTCGTGGAGGTAACAATCACATGACCGCAAAGATTGAGTTCACGCTCCCCGAGGAGCAGACCGAATTCGGGCAGGCATCCCGGGCCGGAGAGGCTTTCTGCCTGCTTTCCAGCCTCGACGAGGCGCTGCGCAGCATCGTGAAATACGGCGAGTATTCCGAACTGCAGGGCGTGAACGCCGACAGCGCCGAGAAGGTCCGCACCTGGCTCTGGAACGAATTCCAGGAACGGGGAATCGCCCACCTCTTCGTCTGACGCGAGGATCGCATGCCACTCGAACTCCGTCCCTACCAGCGCGAGGCGCTCGAAGCGGTCTATCGGCACCTGCGCCAGCGCGATGACAACCCCTGCCTCGTCCTGCCGACGGCCTCGGGCAAGACGCCGGTGCTCGCCCAAATCTGCAAGGACGCCGTGGGCCAGTGGAACGGCCGCGTCCTCGTGCTGGCGCATGTAAAAGAACTGCTCCAGCAGGCGGTGGACAAGCTCGATCGGATGGCGCCGGAACTAGCGCCGATGGTCGGCGTCTATTCCGCGGGCCTGAAGAGCCGTCAGGGGGCGAAGCCGATCGTGGTCGCGGGGATCCAGAGCGCCTTCCGGCACGCGGAAGAACTCGGCCGATTTGATATCGCGATTGTCGATGAAGCCCACCTCATCCCGGCCGAAGGCGACGGGATGTATCGGACGCTCCTCGAGGACCTGAAGAAGACCAACCCTTCCCTCCGCGTCATCGGCCTTACGGCGACGCCGTTCCGGATGACTTCCGGCCCCATCTGCGCGCCCGAGAACATCCTGAACCACGTCTGCTTCGAGGTCGGCGTCCGCGAGCTGATCGTCCAGGGCTACATCTGCCCGCTACGGACGAAGGCGAGCCGCGAGGAGATCGACACGAGCGGGTTGCACTTCCGCGGCGGCGAGTACATCCCCGCCGAGGTCGAGGACCTGATGGACGAGAAGAAGCTCGTCGAGGCCGCCTGCAATGAGATCCTCTCCTACACCCACGACCGGAAATCCGTCCTCATCTTCGCGAGCGGCATCCGGCACGGAAACCATATCGCCGACGTCCTGCGACACCTCGGTGTCCAGGTCGAGACGGTATTCGGCGACACGCTGAGTTTCGAACGGGATCGGAGGCTGAAGGAATTCCGCGAAGGGGCGCTGAAGTATCTGGTGAACGTCCAAGTCCTCACCACGGGCTTCGACGCCCCGAACATCGACTGCGTCGCGCTCCTCCGGCCCACGATGTCCCCGGGCCTTTTCTATCAGATGGTCGGTCGCGGTTTCCGGTTGCACCCGGGGAAGAAGGACTGCCTCGTCCTCGACTTCGGCGAGAACGCACTGCGCCACGGTCCCGTGGACGCCCTGAAGCTGAAGCCCGCGGGCAAGGACTCGAACGGGGAAGCGCCCTCGAAGGTCTGCCCGCAGTGCCGCACCGTCGTCGCCGCCGGCTACAGCATCTGCCCCGACTGCGGATTCGAGTTCCCAGCGAGGGAGAAGGCGAAGCACGAGGGCCGGGCGTCGACGGTCGGGGTGCTTTCGGGCGAAGTCACCGAGGCGACCTATGCCGTGGACGAGATCCGCTACAGCGTCCACGAGAAGCGCGGTGCCGAGCCGGGGGCGCCGCGGAGCATGCGGGTGGAATACCGGCTCGGTTTCAACAAGTACCAGTCCGAGTGGATCTGCGTCGAGCACAAGGGCTTCGCCCGGCACAAGGCAGAGCTTTGGTGGAAACGCCGATCGGACGCACCTTTCCCCCTCAACGCCGAGGAAGCGGTCGCCATCGCGGAGGAAGGTGCCCTGGCCAAGCCGAAGGCCATCACGATCCGCTCCGTCACCGGAGAGGAGTTCGCCCGGATCGTGGCCTACGAGCTGGGCGAAAAGCCGGCATGGCGCGAGCCGGGATGGGATGAAGAAGCGCCCGCCCCCGCCGACTCCACTCCTTCCCTCCAGGAAATGCTCGAGGAGGCTCCTTTCTGAATCAGGAGAAACCAATGCTTGCTTGCACGCTCCGAAATAATCGCTGGTTTCCAGAACTCCGCTGCGACGCATGCGGCAAGGTCATCGAGAGCCTCGAGCACGGCATCGTCCAGCTCAACTTGGACGGAAGCATGCGGATCGTCCACAAGCAGACCGTCTGCGATGACCGCACGA
>CAYHQZ010000379.1:0-2440 GCA_964358555.1 uncultured Planctomycetia bacterium | reverse complement strand
GCTGGGCGGCCGTCTCTCCGCTGTTCGGCCTGTCCGCGGCCAATCCCCCGGCAGGGGTGGGGGTTCTCTACATCCTGCTCGATCTCATCGTGGTGACGATCTCGGGCCGGGCGGGTCCCGTGACAGCGCCGGCCGCGCGCGAGCCGCTCCCGTGGGGTTCCGCCGCGGATTCGCAGGCGGCCTGATCGCGCGCGGCCGCTACACCGAGAACCGGACGTTGATGATCTCGCCGTCGTGAATGACGGCTTCCTTGCCGTCGAGCCGGAGCTTGCCCTTTTCCTTGACCGCTTTCATCGAGCCGAGCGCGCGGAAGTCCTCGTAGGGCACGACCTCGGCGCGGATGAAGCCGCGGGCGAGGTCGGTGTGGATTTTTCCGGCCGCGGTGACGGCGTTGTCGCCCTTCTTGATCGTCCAGGCGCGGACCTCGTCCTCGCCGACCGTGAAGAAGGAGATGAGCCCCGCGCGGTCGTAGGCGCGGCGGATGACCCGGGGAAGGGCCAGTTCCGCGAGACCGTATTCCCGCATCATCTCGGTGCGGTCGGCCTCCTCCATTTCCATGAGTTCCGCCTCGAGCTTCGCGCAGAGGCAAAGGGCCTGGCCGTGGAAAGGCGGAATCTCGGCCGACCGATCCTTTCCGAGGTCCTTTTCGGCGACGTTGAGGATGGGGAACACGGGCTTGAGCATGAGGAGGGCGAAGGAGGCGGCCGCCCGCAAAAACTCGGAATCCGTCGGCGCCTCGTTGCGCTCGAGGGCGGGGACGCCTTTTTGAAGGATTTCGATTTCGGCGCGAATCTTGTCGCGGTTCGGGATGGACTTCACGAGCTCCTTCTCGGCGCGCTCAATCTTTCCCTGGATGGCCGTGAGGTCGGCGAGGGCGAGCTCGGAGAGGATGTTCCGGAACGCCTCGGCAGGCTTGGCGTCCTCCGAGAAGCCGTCGAGGACGACCGCGAGGGTGTCCACGGATCGGACCTGGGAGAGGACGGAACCCGTGGACGGGCCTTCCTTTGCCCCTTCCTTCGCCTCGCGCTCGAAGGCCATTCCGGGGATGTCGAGGAAGTCGAGCGTCGCGGGGGTGTATTTCTTCGGCTTGTAGAGATCGCGCAGCCACTCGAGGCGCGCGTCCGGGACCTTGACGTTCGCCAGGTGGATCTGGGCGCCGCTGCCCCTCGTGCCCGCGGAACCGAGCGCGTGGAAGAAGGAAGTCTTGCCGGAAAGGGGGAGGCCGACGATGCCAATTCTCATGAGGCGCGGAGTTTCGCCCCAAGGCGCTATGGATGCAAGCGGGGGGCTGGCCGTCTGGTATCCGACGAAGGCCGAACCGAAGAAGCACGTCTACGGCGGGCCGACGGCGGGGAACGTCGCCGTCGACGCCGCGCCCGACGCGAAAGGCGCTCCTTCGGCGGCTATACGGCGCTTGGGCTGTGCGGGACGATCCCGGAGCGCCGAGACGAGCGCATCAAGGGCGTCCTTCTCTTTTCGACCGGCGCGGGGGGGGCATCTCTTCCTCGAGGAGGATTCCTCCGGGCGCTGGAAGGCGGTGAACACGTCGACGCAGCAGATGACGGCCCCGCTGCAGCCCACACCTTGAAGCCCTATCGATCCGGATATCGTTTTACGTTATCATTATCGATGGAGGAGCCATGAGCGCCGTGACCGTCTCGCCGAAGTACCAGGTCGTCATCCCCCGCGATGTCCGGGAGGCCATGGGGATTCGCCCGGGCCAGAAGGTGGAGGTCTTCCACTTCGACGGCCGGATCGAGATCGTGCCCGTCCTGCCGATGCGGAAGATGCGCGGGATGTTCAAGGGGATTGATTCCACCGTCGAGCGGGACGAGGAAGATCGGGTTTGAACATCGTCGACTCGTCGGGCTGGCTCGAGTACCTGGGCGGCGGGCCGAACGCCGCTTTCTTCGAGCCGCCCTTGCTCGACGCCGCGAACCTCCTGGTGCCTTCCATCACGATCCTGGAGGTGTTCAAGCGGCTCCACCAGCAGCGGGGCGAGGCGGACGCGTTGCGCGGCGCGGCCCGGATGGTGCATGGGAAGGTCGTGGACCTGGGTCCGGACCTTGCGATTGCCGCCGCCCGCATCGGCCTCGATTTGAAACTCTCCCTCGCCGACAGCGTTATCCTCGCCGCGGCCCGGGCCCACAAGGCCGTCCTCTGGACCCAGGACGCCCACTTCAAGGGCCTGCCGGACGTGCGGTTCGTCGAGAAGCGAACGACATGAACCGAAGGGAGCGGTTGTGCGATGAGCGCTATTCCCTATGAGGAATGCCTGCCCGCCGTCGAAAGGACGGCACCTGATCCCGTATCGTGGTGTCATGACCCGACGCCGAAGGAGGATCGCGCGGTCGGGGGGCCTCCTTTCAGCCCTCGCCGCCTTGGCGCTCGCGCTTTGCGGCGCGGAGGCGTCGGGGGGGGCGGGGACGAAGGCGAGCCT
>CAYHQZ010000378.1:0-2444 GCA_964358555.1 uncultured Planctomycetia bacterium | reverse complement strand
CCCCTTTATTTGTTTCCCGGGCGGTGGCCCGGGGGTCCCGCGGGAGCGCCAGCCGAGCCCCCGCCCCGAACCCGTGCCTGGTCATATCCCCGACGTAAACGTACGATAGGAGGATGAAATGAGCGAATTCCCCGCGCCCCCAGGCGTTCCCGCGCCCCCGGAGCCCGCATCGCCGATCGCCCCATCCGCGCCGCCGCCCGCCGCCCCGGTTCCGCCGGCCGCGCCGCCGTCCTCGCCGCTTCCCGCTGCCGAACTCGACCGGATTCGCAAGCAGATCGACGTCGAACTGAAATCCTGCTACGACCCCGAAATCCCGGTGAACGTCCAGGACCTCGGCCTCGTCTACGCCCTCGACGTCGCCCCCGACGGCTCGATCACCATCACCATGACGCTCACCGCGCCGGGCTGCCCGCTCGCCGATCTCATCGTCGAGCAGGTCCGCTCGCGCCTCGCCTCCATCCCCGGCGTGCCTTCCGCCGGCGTGAAACTCACCTGGGATCCTCCCTGGACGCCGGAGCGCATGTCCGCCGCCGCGAAGCTGCAGCTGGGGTGGTAGAAAGGGGAAAAAGAGTGAACATCCCGGCCGCCTTCGCCGTCGCCCTCGGACTGGCCTGCGCGTGCCCCGGCCTTGGCTGCGGCAAGGCGGATTCGCCCGGCGCAAGCGTCCCCGAGGATTGCCGGAAATGGCTCGATGCCTATTTCGACGCCCTCAAGTCCAAGGATGTCGCCAAGGTCCAGGACCTCTGCGCGCGGGTTTCCGCCCGGATCGCCGACATGCTGCCGGCGGAAGGCGCCGAGACGGTGCGCGGGCAGCAGCGGGAGACGACGGCGGGCCTCCTGGGAAAAATCGCGCAGGACCTGGGGGATTTCCGGTCCTACGCCGTGGAATCCTGCCGGGAGACCGTCATCCCGGCCGACGATCCGATGGCGAACGCGCTCGGAGAAGGCAGGCACATCGAAATCCTGCTCGCGACGCGATATTCGAAGCGCAACGCCCGGGAGCGCTTCGTCCTTTCCAAGGGGCCCCGGGACGCCGAATTCATCGTGGAGGCCCACAACATCAGCTACTCCCCCTTTTGAGCGCACGGAACAAGGAGGGGGGAAGATGAGGTGGATGCGGAGCGATGGAACGATTCAACTGCTTTCCTCTGCCCTCTGACCCGCCGCCATCGCCCGCAGTCTGGCGACGCGCTCCTCGGTGGGGGGGTGCGTGGAAAAGAGGGAGGCGAAGCCCTTGGCGGTGAGGGGGTTGACGATGTAGAGGTGCGCCGTGGCGGGGACGACGTCCATGGGGACGGCGCGGGCGCGGCGCTCCAGGGACTGAAGCGCGGTCGCCAGGCCCTCGGCGTCGCCGGCGAGCTCGGCCCCGGCGGCGTCGGCGGCGTATTCGCGGGATCTCGAGATGGCGAGCTGGATCAAGAGCGCGGCGATGGGGGCCAGGATCAGGACGGCGATGAAGAGGAGGCCTCCGAGGGGGCTCCGATCGCCGTCGCGGCTCCCGCCGAACCAGAGGCCGACGTGGGAGAGGTAGGAAATCGCCCCGGCGATGGAGGCGGCGATCGTCGCGATGAGGATGTCGCGGTGGCGGACGTGGGAGAGCTCGTGCGCGAGGACGCCTTCGAGTTCGCGAGGGCCGAGGAGGCGGCGCAACCCCGTCGTCACGGCGACGGCGGCGTGCGAGGGATTGCGGCCGGTGGCGAATGCGTTCGGCTGATCGGAGTCGATCTCGTAGAGGCGCGGCATCGGCAGGTTCGCCTTTTCGGCGAGGCGGCGGACGGCGGCGAAGAGTTCCGGATCGTCGGCTTCCCCGACGGGCCGGGCCCCGCTCATCGAAAGCACGATCCGGTCGCTCCAGAAGTAGGTCGAGAAGTTCAGGAGGAGCGAGACGCCGAAGAAGGCCACCGCGCCCCGCGGGCCCCCGATCGCCATGCCGATGAGGACGAGGAATGCCGTGAGGACGACCAGCAGGACGCCGGTCTTGAAGACGTTGCCGATGCCTCTCATGGACTCCATTCTACCCGGGAGGCTTGCGGGCGAGGGGGGTGTTCCCATAGCCTCCGGCGATGCCTGAACGACGCCTTTCCCATGACCGGCCGGTGGTCTTTCTCGACCTCGAAGGCACGGGCCTGAAGCCCGACGTGGACCGGATCGTCCAGATCGGGATGGTTCGGCTGCACCCGGACGGGCGGAAGGAAACCTACCTCACGCTGGTGAACCCGGGGGTGCCGATCCCGCCGGAGGCTTTCGCGGTGCACGGGATCTCGGACAAGGACGTCGCATCCGCCCCGCCCTTCAAGGACGTTGCGATGACGGTCCTGGAGTTCTTGTCCGGCGCGGACCTCGGGGGGTTCGGGGTCGCCGGCTACGACGTCCCGATGCTGCGATCCGAACTGATGCGCGCGGGAAAGCCCGACCTGGATCCGTCGGGCCGGCGCGTGATTGAC
>CAYHQZ010000377.1:0-2448 GCA_964358555.1 uncultured Planctomycetia bacterium | reverse complement strand
ATGGAAGCCTGTTCAAAGTATGGGAGAAGCATAACGAGGATGCGCGGGCGTTCGACCCGCTTGCCGGTCTCTAGCCGGGATATCTTCGTCAGGCCCTCCACCACCTCGCTCGTTCGGGCTGGATTTCCCGCCTGCGAAGAGGCCTCTACTCGCTTTCCGGTCCGACGTTCGGCGTTTCGCCGCTGCACGAATTCGAGGTCGCCATGGCGCTCGTCCGACCAGCGGCCATCAGCCACTGGTCGGCCATGAGCCATCACGGTCTGACCGATCAGCCGCCCCGCCTGGTCTTCGTCCTCACCACCGCCCGCGACCTGCCGCGCCTCCGGGGCGCAAACGCCGGCCTTCCGCGCGAAGGATATCCTGCCGCCGGGTTCCGGTACCGGTTCGTCCGGATCCGTCCCTCGCGCTTTTTCGGGATCGAGGAGTCCTGGGTCCGCGACTCCCGGATCCGGATCACGGACCCGGAGCGGACCCTTCTCGACGGCCTCCTCTCCCCCCGCTGCTGCGGCGGCTTCGCCGAAGTCCTCCACGCCTTCGAGGTCCGCGCGCCGAAGCTCGACGTGGACCGGATCGTCGGATACGCGCTCCGATTGGGAGCGGCCACGGCCAAGCGGCTCGGCTGGATCCTGGAGCGCCACGGCGTGAAGGCGCGCCGTTTGAAGCCCCTCCTCGACGCGCCCATCAAGGGCTACCGCCCGCTCGATCCCACCGGCCCGCGCCGCGGCCCCTGCGACGCCCGCTGGCGCATCCAGGCCAACCTCCCCGGACGGGTGTTGCCGTGAAGCCGCTGCGCATCCGGCTGGAAGAGGCGCGAAACCGCCTCGGCCTGCCTTGGGAGGTCCTGGAGCGCGACTACCTCCTCTCCTGGATCCTGGCGGGCATCGCCGGAACGAACGCCCTGCGGGAGTCCCTCGCGTTCAAGGGAGGGACCGCCCTGAAGAAGTGCTTCTTCGGGGACGACCGTTTTTCCGAGGACCTGGATTTCACCGCGCTGCCGTCCGCGCCCGCCGGGGCGGCCCTGGCGCGGGCGGTGCGCGAAGCCTGCGCCGAAGCGGTCCGGCTCCTCGACCCGTACGCCCCCGTCGACATCGTCTGCGAACGCCACCTCGAGCGGGCGCCGCATCCGGGCGGCCAGGAAGCCTTCGACATCCGCGCCCGATTCCCCTGGCACCGCCGGCCCCAGACCCACGTCATGGTCGAAATCTCCTTCGGAGAAAAGATCCTCAAGCCACCCGTCCGCCTTCCGATCCTCCACGGCTACGGCGAGGAGATCGACGCCAGGGTCCTGACCTATTCCCTCGAGGAGATCGTCGCCGAAAAGCTCCGGGCCGTCCTCCAGCACCTCCGGCTGCTGGAGCAGCGCGGCTGGATTCGATCCCGCGCCCGGGACTTCTACGACCTCTGGCGAATCCTCGGAACGCGCCGCGAGCGGATGGACCTCTCGGGCTTCCCGACTTTCCTCCGGGAGAAATGCGCCGTCCGCGACGTCTCCTTCAATGGCCCCGACGATTTCTTCCCCGCTGTCATACTCGCGATCGTCGAGAAGACCTGGGAGGAATGGCTCGGTCGTTTGCTCCCGTCCCTTCCCCCCTTTGCCGACGTCCTTCGCGAGCTCCGCACCATGGTCGCCTCGCTCTTCGTATCGGACCGTAAGTAGAGGGCGTCCCTTCTCCGAACGGGGCAAGCAATCGCGCGGCACAACGCCACTGGCGCATCAATCCAGGAAGGGCGGGGCGCAAAAGAGCGTTACGCAGATGGAGATAAGTTGAAAAGTATAGTACGTCCCCCAGTCCCTCCAGGACCTGCCGGCCTTTGCCGGTGAGGCGGTATTTCTGGAGGCGGCTGGTGGGCTTGGAGGGGACGATCCGCTCCAGCCAGCCGGACGCCATGAGAGGCACAAGATAGGCCTTGCGGAAGTACTCCCGGTTTTTCATGCCGGCAGCTCGCTGGAGTTCTTCTCGGGATTTCGGATCCGGCGAGGCGGCCTGAAGCACCGCTACGACTTGCGTGGCGACTTGCGTGACGACAAGGCCCTGCTCCTCCGCCCGGGCCCGCACGGCCGGGTTGGGGCGGAAGGTGGCGGTGAAGAAGCCGTTGTTCTCGAAGACGGGCGCGGGACAGCCTTGGCCGCGCACCTCGTCCCGGATGCGCCGGATCCGTCTCCCCGTTGACACCTCCCGCCGGAAACCCGATAAGAGCGTTCCGGATTCCCTGACGCCGGGCCATCGAAGGGGATTCGGAAGACGCCCATGTCCATGCCTCCCAAGCCCGATCTCGCACGACTTAAGGAGTTCGCCGGCGAGGAGAACGTCTCGGTCAATCCGCTGGACCTTCTCGCCTACTCCCGGGACCTGGCACCGCTTCCGGAGGCGCTGCTCAAGTCTTATGGGGCGATTCCGCCGGATGCGGTGGTTCGGCCCCGCGGCGCGGCTGATGCTCGACGGCGTC
>CAYHQZ010000376.1:0-2456 GCA_964358555.1 uncultured Planctomycetia bacterium | reverse complement strand
CGAACGGGCCGTCGTGGCGGCGGAGCGTTGCCTTCATGTGGGCGTGGCCGACGCGATCGCGGACGGGGACGCCGCCGTGCTTCCGGATCTCCTCGGGGACCGCGCGGGAGGATCGGAGGTCGTAGACGACCGCGCTGCCGGGGGATTCGCGCAGGAGCGTCTGGCAGAGCAGCGCCGTTATGAGGTCGCAGGAGACCTTCTCGCCTCCGCGCGTCACGAAGGCGCAGCGGTCGGCGTCTCCGTCGAAGGCGACACCGAGGTCGGCCTTTTCGGAGACAACCCGGGCCTGCAGGTCCTTGAGGGTGGCCGGGTTCAAAGGGTTCGCTTCGTGGTTCGGGAAGGTGCAGTCGGGCTCCCAGTAGAGGGGGATGAACGTCCCCGGCAGGCGCTTCGTCAGGCGAGAAAGGATCATCCCGCCCATCCCGTTGCCCGCGTCGCAGACGACCTTGAGAGGCCGGAGGTTTTTCGCGAACGAGGCCAGGTGGTTTACGTAGGCGTCCAGGATGTCGCGGGTCTCGACTGCGGCATCGGGCTTGCCGGGCTCCGCCGTCATGGCGAGCACGTCCTTCTCGATGTCGCCGATTCCGGTCTCGAAGGAGAGCGGGATGGCCTTCTCCCGGCAGATCTTGAATCCGTTGTATTTCGCCGGGTTGTGGGAGGCGGTCACCATGACGCCGCCGTCGAGGTCCAGGTGGCCGACGGCGAAGTAGAGGCCCGGGGTGTCGATGAGGCCGATGTCCACGACGGCGATGCCCGCGGCGCGCACCCCCGCGATCAGGGCCTCCGAGAGCGCCGGGCTCGAGCCGCGGGCGTCGCGGCCGACGGCGATGCGCCTGCCTCCGATCCGCCGCGCCGCGGCGAATCCAATCCTTTTCGCGAGGACCGGGTCCAGTTCGTCCGGGACCACGCCGCGCACGTCGTAGGACTTGAAGATTCCCATGGGGGGCGGATTCTAGCGCCTGTCGGAGTCGTGACGCGCCCTTCTGCGGCCGCCCGGAAATCGGGGGCGTCGGGTTTACGGCGCTTCAGGATCGGAGGATGTCAGGGTTTCCCCCGTGGGGACGATTCTGTATTTTCCGCGCGCGAGCCGGACGACGGGCTGGCCGCCGGACGTTCGGAAGCGCTTGCGGCTCATGGGCAATTCGTCGGGGTTCTCTTTCGCGCCGCTCTCGGAGCCTTCCACGTAGACGTGAATCAGGTGAAATTGTCCTTCCGGCGTCTTTGCCTTGAAAGAAAAGGCGAGTTTCGGCATGGAGCACCTCTCGCTGCAGTGTAGCCATTCGCGCGCGGATGGCCGAAGTCGAATCGAGCGGCGTGCGAATGCGCTAGAATCCCGTCCAGCGCCGGAGTGGCGGAATTGGCATACGCGCAGGTTTCAAAAACCTGTCCCCGCAAGGGGGTGAGGGTTCAAGCCCCTCCTCCGGCACGCGCATTTCCGCTCGCGAAACGGAAGGGATTCTGCGCCCTTACGGCGCCGAAGAAGCGGCCGTCGGGGAAGTCATCCGAATAGAGCGTGGGCAGGCCGAATCGGTCCGCGTAGGCGAGGACAAGGGCGTCGGGCCAGGGAAGGCCGCAGGCGGGGGCCAGCCGCAGCGCGGTCCGGAGGCACTCGGCGTCGGGGAAGAGGACGGGGAAGAGGCGCATCGTCTCCTCGACGGCCTCGAGGGCTTCCGCCGGCGAGAAGGCCGGCCGTCCGCCGGGTTTCCGGTTCGCGCGGAGGGCGGAGACGAACTCGACGAGCGCCGGGTAGGGGATGAAGAGGGCGCCGCTCGACGCCCCCTCGCGCAAAAGCGCCGTTGCGGCCGCCTGCTTCCGGGGGTCGCGCGCGTCGTGCCGGCGGATCAGGACGCAGGCGCCGACGAGGCCGGCCGCGCCGGCGAACGGGGGGACGGGGCGGCGCGCGCGGAGGGGCGTCTTCTTTTTCGTTTTTCGGCCCCGCCGGGCCGCCTTCCGCCCGGCCCGATCGCGCGCGGCCTGGCGCCTCGTCGCGGCGTCGAACAGGGCGAGGCGTTCCTTGGCCGAAAGCCGCGACGGCGCGGCCCGGTTTCCGGGGCTCACGATCCGGATCCCGTCCGCGGCCTTCAGGAATTCGATCTCGGTCCCGGGCCGGATCTGCCCCGCGTCGGCAATCGATTTCGGGATTGTGACCTGGAGTTTGCTCGTTACCTTGCTCATTTCCTTACTTTAGCAAGGATGTTTTCCTTGTCAATCCTTTACGCCCGAGGAGAGGATGCGGAAGGGTTGTTCGGGTGGACGTCGTTTGTGGAATCGCTTCGCTCCAGGAGAAATTTTTCGCGTCCGGCCACGCAAGGTGGCCGGGGTGCCCGTGGACTCACTGCTCTCCCGCAAGCACCGGGCGCACCACGCCGACCCGCGGGTGCTGCCCCTGGTCTTCATCCCGTGGCAGGTGGAGCTGTGGCTGCACCCGGCGGAGGAGAGCGCGCCGGAGAGCACAT
>CAYHQZ010000375.1:0-2475 GCA_964358555.1 uncultured Planctomycetia bacterium | reverse complement strand
CCGAATGTCTGGGCCTGCGCCGCCTTGATTCGGGCGTAGGTCTGGAGCCTCGCCGTCGTCTTCCGGAGGGTGTCTTTCCAGAGGGGATTGCCGTCGGACCATACGGGCTGGCGGGC
Source organism: uncultured Planctomycetia bacterium (assembly GCA_964358555.1). Lineage (GTDB taxonomy): Bacteria > Planctomycetota > CAYHQZ01 > CAYHQZ01 > CAYHQZ01 > CAYHQZ01. The sequence goes on along the minus strand of CAYHQZ010000375.1, from coordinate 2,359 downwards.
CAGATTCAGAATGGCGAGCACGCCGCAGACGATGCCGGCGCAAACCCGGCGGCGGGAAAGGGCGGGGGCCAGCGCCAACGCGAGCGCCAGCGACGGGAGGATCAGATACCGCTCCGCGGCCGGGGTGCTCGTCCGGATCAGGTTGGCGGTGGGCAGGATGAAGATCACGAACCAGGCGGCAGCGAGTCGCAATCGGTCCTCCGAGCGTCCCTGTCGCGGCCGGAGCCAGACGGCGGCGAAGGCCAGGATCGGCAGGGCGAGGAGGTAGAGGGGGGATCCGAACCCCGACCGGGCCCGGGCGCAAAGCGGCTCGGGAAGGAACAGGAGGCGCAGGTGCTCGATCAGGCCGCCCGCGACGGTCCGGAGTTGATCGTCGGCCGAGCGGATCTCCTTGGCGACGCCCGCCAGGCGCGCCTCCTGATAGTGGATGACGAACAGAAGGAACGCGGCGAGGAAGAAGAACGCCGGACCCGCAAGCCAACGCCTGCGCGCGGGTTCCCCTTCCTTCCGCGGGGCGAGGAATTCCTCGAGAACGAGCCAGAGCGGCAGCACGAGAACGGTCGCCTTGGAAAGCGCCGCCAAGACGAACAGCGCGAGGGCCGCGGGGGCCAGGGAGGCGGGTTCCCGAACGCGTGCCCGCCGGAAGCAAAGCAGCGCGGCGAGCGCAAAGATCGAGGAGAGGAGGTCCTTTCGGCCCGTAACCCAGGCGACGGATTCCACGTGCACGGGATGGACCGCGTAGAGGATCGCGCCTGCGAGGGCCGCCCGCGGGTCTCGAAAGAAGCCGAGCAGGACGAAATAGGCCAGGACGTGGAGAACGCCTGCCAGGAGGACGTTGTGGGCGTGGAAGACGAGGGGGTTTCCCTCGGTGAAGGCGAAATCGATCTTGTAGGAAAGCGCCCGAACGGGAAGGAACGTGCCGCCCTGCCGTTCCGTCGCGGCGGAAACCCACGCATCCACGGAGTTCTCGCGCAGGACCGGATTTCCCAGGACGATGCCCGGATCGTCGAAGTTGACGAAGGGGTATCGGAGCGTCGGGGCGTAGAGGGCGAACGTCAGGACCAGCAGCAGCAGGACGTGCGCTCTGGTCTCTTTCATCGGAGGAGGATCTCCCGCAGGACGGGGTCCCGGACGGCCTCATTCTGCATCGAAGGATCGGCCTGGAGGAGATCGCGAAGGGCCTTCCGGGCCTCCGCCGGCTGGACGGAGGCGAGGAGCGCGAGGGACCGGATCAGGAGGAAGCGCGTCTGGGGATCCCGGGGGGCGAGGGAATGCGCCTTTCGCAGGGGCGGCAGGGCGTCCCCGGGGCGCCCTGCGAGGAGCAGGACGTATCCCTTCTCGTGCCAGAGTTCCGAGGCGGCCGGGTTTGCCCGAAGGCCGAGATCGGCTGCGGCGAGGGCCCGGCGGGTCCGAACCGTCGCAGGCAGGGAGGAATCCTCCGCGTGGGCGTTGCAGAGATTGAGCCCGGCGCGCCAGGCCCAGGGTAGGCTCCGAACGCAGGAGCCCCAGAGCGGTTTTTCGGCCCTCCATTCGAGCGTCCGGGCCGCCGACAGGACGGCGAGGACCAGGACGAGGGCGCAGGCGGACGCCCGGGGAGCCCGTTTCGCGAGCCATGCCCCGATCCAGAGCAGGACGGGGAGGCTGCCGAAGTAGAGGTATCGCTCCGCCAGGAGCGCCTTGATGGGAATGAGGTTGGAGACCGGCAGGAGCGTCAGGGCGAGGCAGGCGAACGCAAAGACGAACCGGCCCATCGCGCGGCCGGGCGCGAGGAACCGCCTCAGGCGGACGAAGATGAGGCACAGGACGGCGAGCGCCAGCACCCCGAGGCCGACCGAGACGAGATCGCGGGGCGCCGTTTCAAGGCCGATATAATCCGCGGTCAGGGAGAAGGGCCAGCAAAGCAGGCGGATGTAGGTCCCGAGGCATTCCAGGCCGAGAAGCAGGGCCGGCCAGCCGCCTTCCGGCGTGAACGAACCCTCGCGATAGGCGGCGGGCGGGCCGAGGCTCGCATAGAAAGCGAGGAAGAGGACCGCAAGGGCGCCGAGAGGAAGGGTGCGCCGAAAGGCCTCCCGGCATCCGTCGCCGGCATGCCACCAGCGCGTGCGAAACGCGACCGGGAAGAAGATGACGGACAAGGTGTATTACGACCACACCGGGTACATGGGCGGGTTGAAGTCCACCACCCCCGAGAAAGTGCTCGGGAGCGCGCACCCGGAACGGATCGTGGAATGGGCGGTCCGCGGGATGCTGCCGAAGACGCGCCTGGGCGACCGGCTCTTCACCAAGCTCAAGGTCTATGTGGGGCCGGAACACCCGCACAAGGCGCAGCAGCCGAAGGCACTGGCCGTCAACGAATAGG
>CAYHQZ010000374.1:0-2476 GCA_964358555.1 uncultured Planctomycetia bacterium | reverse complement strand
GGGACGGCCGGGACGACCGGGACCGCGACGCTTCTCGGCTACCTTTTTCCAGGCAAGGGAGATTCTGGCATTCTCGATTTTCCCCCGTCGATTGATCCCAAGGGCGAGGGGCGGGGGTCGGACCGAGGCGGCCTGTCGGAGCGCGGTCCAACGCCATGGAGTCGTCTACCGGCCGTGGACCGCGCGGAGACCGGACGCAGCGGGCCGAGCCCCGCCCCGAGCCCGCGCAAACATCAATCGCGAACGCAAACTCTCGGTGGTCGAAAAATCCCCTACTCGCCGGCGCAATAGGAGATGGAGGAACGTTCATGAACGAGTCAGACGACAGCCGCGAGTTCGAGGCATTTCGGAAGCACGCGGGGTTTCCCGCCCCCGATCCGGCGATGGACGCGCGGATCCGGGAGGCGATGCGGAAGGCCCTCGAGGCGAAAGGCGGCGCTTCCGACGATGCGCGCGGCGCCTCGATTGCGGACATCGCCGTCCGCCCGCGATCCCGGAGGCTCTTCTCCCTCGCCGCCGCGGCCGTGATCCTGCTCGGCGTCGGGCTCGTTGCGTTCCTCCTCGCCCGCCCGGCCCTCCAGTCGCCGCAGCCCCAGATCAGCAAGGCCGAGGAGCAGGACGCACGGAAATTCAAGTTGCCGATGCGGCCGCCGGGGACGCCAGCCCGAAAAGAATTTGCGAAGACGATTCCGGAACTTCCTCCTCTGCCTGAAGAGAGGCCGATCCTGAAACCTCCAGAGCCTTCCCCGCCGTCCGATCCCGTGATTGCGCACCGCATGGAGACGAATGATGTAGTCCCCGGCGAGGAGCACGGTGCCCGTGGCGAACAGGATGCGATTTCGGCGGTTCCGCTTGGCGAGGAAAAGAATCTCCCGTCGATAGGAATCGGCAGTTCGAGCCCCGGCAGATTTGGCTGGCGCACGGACGGCGGGCATCGGGACGATCGGGGTGACCACGACGAATTGAAGCCCGCGGACGCGTCGCGCGCGGGCAAAGGCAGCGGATCGGCCGTTCCGACGACCGAACCCCCCGCGTCCGGGGTTGAGAATCGGGTGACAGCGCGCGGGGATGCGCGAAAAACTCCCCCTCCCGGCCCCGGCTCTTTCGATTACAGGAAGGATCCCTCGGCGACCCCCGGCGGCGTCGTCGCGCCCGTCACCCCCGAGCCCGTCCGGACCTGGAAGCGCGCGGGGGCGGAGCCCAACGCCTCGCGGCTTCTCGTCGGCGACAAGGAGGAGCTGCCGCTCGTCGGGTTTCAGGCGAACGCGCGGGTGGACGGCTTCCGCGCGCGGGTCCTCATCGATCTCTACTACAAAAACGATCGCGGCCAGGTTCTGCAGGGCGACTTTAGGTTGCGCCTGCCCGACGGGGCCTCGCCCTACTTCCTCGCGTTCGGCGAGACCGTCCTGAAGGCGGCCGACGCGACGCCGGCGTTCTTGGCGCAGGACAAGGAGCGGAACGCCCTCTTCGCGCCGGCCGACATCATGGCGGCGCGCGCGGAGACGTGGAACGCGCCCAAGGAGGCCCGGATGGTCCCGCGCGAGAAGGCGGCGTTCGCCTATCGCGAGACGGTGCACCGCGTCCGCGTGGACCCGGCCCTCATGGAGTGGTCCGGCGGCGGCATCTTCCAGGCGAGGGTCTTCCCGCTCGCGCCGGGGAAAATCCACCGGATCGTCGTCGGCTACGACATGGATCTCGTCCGGGCGGGCGACGATCTCGAGCTGCGGCTCGATCTGCCCCGCGGCGATTTCCCGCGGATCGTGGACTTGGACGTTTCGGCGATCCCGGGGCTCGCTTCCGAGGTTTCGCCCAAGGCCGAGCCGTTCCTCGCGGAGGGGCGGGCCTACTACCGCCTGGAAAAGTCCGAGGGGGCGGTCGTCACGGCGAGGCTGAAGGGCGCGCGGGGCCTGCTTTTGTCCGGCGAGGACCCGCAGGCGGGCCCGTTCTTCGCGGCGCGCTGCACGCCGGCCCTGGAGGCGGAGGCGGGTGGGGGCGGGTCCGAGACGGCGGTCTTCGCCCTCGACGTCTCGCTCTCGGCGAACCCGGATCGGATGAACGCCCAGCGCAGGATCCTCGCGGCCCTCCTCGACGGCAATCGCGGGTCGCTGAAGCGCTTCGCGGTCGTCTGCTTCAACGTCGAGACGTTCTGGTGGAAGGAGGCGTTCGCCGAGAACACCCCGGAGAACGTCAAAGCGCTTCTCGCCTTCGTGGACGGCCTCGCCCTCGAGGGGGCGACGGATCTGCGCGCGGCCCTCGCCGAGGCTTCGCATCCGTCTTGGCTCAAGGAGAAGCCCGCCGCGGCCGGGTTCGACCTCTTCCTGCTCTCCGACGGATCCGCGAGCTGGGGCCGGATGGAGCCCGAGGCCATCGCCTCCGCGCTTCGCGGCGGGATCGCGGGTCCGGTGTATTCCTACACGACGAGCCATCCGGGGACGGACACGCGGATGCTCGCGAGGCTGGCGCAGGCGAGCGGCGT
>CAYHQZ010000373.1:0-2498 GCA_964358555.1 uncultured Planctomycetia bacterium | reverse complement strand
GTGATCGAGCCGCCGACGTATCCGTCGTACGCGTACGGCGCCCGCGCCAGCGTGCGGGGCCTCGGCCTCCTCGATTTCATTGGTTAAAGACTGGCTGTCGCCAGCCTCTCCCTTTCAAACCGTGCAGGACCTTTTCGGTCACACGGCTTACCGATAGTCTTCATCAGGCGGCCCTCGCAGGCGCAGTCGGATACCGGATCAGTCCCATCAACCGATACACGCCCAGTTTCACGTACCAGCGATAATCGAACTCGCGCGCGAACGTCGGATCGTTCCGAGCCCGCACGCGGTTGGCGAAGATCACCAGCCGCTTCTGAACGGACCGATCAATCGCTTGAAACTTCCGCGCCGCGTTGCCGTTGCGAAAATACTCCCCCCATCCCCTCAGCACCGGATTCAGCGCCTCGATCACGTCCGCCAACTTCTTCCCGCTGTGCGTACAACTCGTGATCTCGCGGATGCGCTCCCTCACCTTCGTCATCGCCTTCCGGTTCGGCCAGCGATAGAGATACCACCGTCCCCGGTACACGCGGGACGCGGCCATCCGCAGATGGCACCCCAGAAAGTCGATGCCTTCGGTTCTCAGATGCACGATCCGCGTCTTCTCCGTCTGCGCCTTCAGGCCCAGCCGCGTCAGCGTCTCGATGATCCACTCGTAGGCCCGCCTCGCGTCCGCCTCGCTCTTGCATACGACCACGGCGTCATCCGCGTATCTCACCAGCTTGCCTACGCGCGTCATCTCCCGCTTCCACCCACGGTCCAGCTCGTGCAAGTAGACGTTCGCCAGAAGGGGCGAGATGACGCCGCCCTGCGGCGTCCCCACCATCGTTTCCTTCCGCTCTGCGTCTTCCAGCACGCCCGCCTTCAGCCACTTCCGGATCAGCTTGAGCACCTTCCGATCCGAGATCCGCCGCCCCACGAGCCCGAGCAAGCGCCCGTGGTCGATCGAGTCGAAGAAGCTCTGAATGTCGATTTCTACGGCCCATTCATAGCCCTGCGGCGCGGACTTCCTCAGTTCCTCCAGCGCCTGAATCGCATTCCGACGCGGCCGGAACCCGTACGAACACTCCTCGAAGTCCGCCTCGAACAACGGCTCGATGACCATCTTCACGGCCATCTGGGCCACTCGATCCCGCACCGTCGGGATGCCCAAGGGACGCCTCTTCCCGTTCGCCTTGGGAATGTAGACCCGTCGCACGCACTGGGGGTGGTACTCACCGGCTTTGAGCTGTCTCCGGAGTTCATTGAGGAACTCATCGACCCCGCGTTCCTGAATCGCCTTCAGCGTCTCCCCATCGACTCCGCAAGCGCCCCGGTTCGCGTTCACTCGCCGCCAGGCTTCCCTCAACGTATGCCGGTCCGTCACGCACTGCCACAACGCGTGGAACTTCCTCTCCGGCTGCTGCTTCGCCGCTCTGTATAGCTCCCACTGGAGTTTTCGCACTTTCTCCCATTTCTGGGGTACGGCGCTCTTCGCGCCGGGCGATTTAACCCGTCGCCTTGGACGGGCCATATCCTCGCGCTTACCTCCACGCGGAAGCGTGACTAAAGCAGGGGTCCTTCCCTCGACGGCGTTGTCTTGCACCGTCTTCTTCGGTACTACGACCCCATCGGACTCCCTCTGCGCGCGGCTGTGTTTCGGTTTCGCCTTATCACGCCCGCCTTCCCCTTTCGGGGACGCGCAGGAGGGCCTCTCCTGTTCCGTCGCCGACCTTCCCGACGTGCCATCTCCCATACCCCGGAGGAGTCCCTCGCTGCAATCCGGATTCTTCGCGAGGTCTTCCGCCTTCGCCCTCCACATGTGGGGCTCGGCCTCCTCACCTTTCGGCTTTGGAATGTAACGAGGCAGCAGAGTTCCCTTCATGGTACGGCCCGCCGGCTCGCGCCCGTAGCCTCGTGTTTTACTCCCGGTTGGCCCAGGCTTGTCGCATCGCTTCGACGCCGGGATTTCGCCCGTCGCCGGACGCCATCTTCGGAGCTTTCCGGCCTCTACTCCGACAGGACTTGCCCCGTCCTCCGGCGCCCCTTCCCGCTCGCGGCCTTTCGGACTCCTCGCGGAGCGCACCTCAGTGCCCGAGGGCAGGCAGGCTCCCTCCTTCGGACGTACTTCGCTCACCTGCTGGTCTGACGACAGCTTCTCAGGACACGCCATGGGGGCGCATTGTAGGGAGACGCTCCGCCCGGTTCAACGAAAAGCGGGAGGTCAGGCGCGTCCCAGGAGGCGCCGGAAGAAACCGAGGAGCCCGCCGGAACTCTTCCCACGGAGGGCCTTCTCCTTCTCCCGGGCGTATTGCTCCACGTGCTCCAGCTCTCCGCGGTCGAACCACATGCCGTGGCCGGTGCACCGGTCGAGCTCGATCCCGGAATCCCCGCCGTACTCGAAGCGGATCAACCCCCCTCCGCACCGGGGGCACCGGACCCGGCGGCGGGTGGAATCGGAGGGACGCAGGGCGGGGAGCGACCTCTCCGCCGCCGACGGCTCCGGCGACAGGAGGAGG
>CAYHQZ010000372.1:0-2498 GCA_964358555.1 uncultured Planctomycetia bacterium | reverse complement strand
CTCGCGAAGGCGCCGGGCTATCCCCTGGCGCTGCAAAACCTCGTCGTGGTCCTGGCCGACTCGGGCGATCCCGCTGGCATCCGAGAGGCGACGGCGCCCTGGCATCGGCCCGGCACTCCCGAAGAGTGGGAGGCTGCGAAGAAGCGCTTCGAGGCGATGGGCAAGGAAGCCGAGGCGCACGAGCGCCGGCTTGTTTCCATGGCCATCGTGGGCGCCCTCGAGAAGAAGGGCGACTTCGCCGAGGCGTTCAAGGCGCTGAATCCTCTGGCCGAGCGCGAGACGACGAGCAAGACGCTGCCTCGCCGGATGGCCATCTACGCGGACAAGGCCAATCTATTCACCGAGGCGGTGGACTGGGCGGAGACGGCGCTGGCCCGCTCCTGGGATCTGCCCGACATGATCGCGATCCTTCGGCGGATCGCCGAGAAGGACAGGCCCGAGAAGGAGACGAAACGGAAGGCGGCAAAACTGGTCGCCCGCTACGAGCTCCGGAAGAAGACGGCCGAGGGGAAGCTGACGCCCGAGGACCTGAAGCCCAAGATTCCTGGCCCGCCCAAGATGCCGGGGGAGCCTGAAGGAATGCCGCCGAATCGGCCGCCGGGGTTCAACCCCGAAGGGGGCCAGCCCGTGATGCCTGGGCCGAAGAACCCGGGCGGGGTGCCGAGGTAGGGCGCCCGGGCGGCCGCCCTTCGCGTTCCTTTGGCCCAAGGGCGCGCCGGAGGGCCAGCCTTGGCCTCCCCTCGAGCCTGGGGCCCTCGCGCGCCTGGGACGCCGGGACGCCGCATACATAGAGGAAGAGAGCAGGGCCGCCGGCGGGCCGCCCCTGCCCTGGTCCCCCCCCGGCCGAAGATTTGGCACGGTTTTTTTGAAACGAGAAAAATTCTTCCCGGTTTGCACGCCACATCTTGACGCGGATTCCTGGGGGCATAGATTCATCCAACGCCACTTCGGCCCGGGTGCCTAAGCCACACGTTGCGCCCGTGCTGAAACGGCCTCGGCTCGGAAACGTTGCTCGCGGGGCGGAATCAGTTCTGGGAGGGTTGGAGTGGTTGCTTGGAACAGACGGAACCGCCGGTCGTCGAAATCAAAGGGGAATCTTCCGATGCGCTTGAAGTGCATTCGCAGCCGGTTCGTATTTTCCACCGTGGCGGTCGCGGCCTTCGTGCTCCTGCCGATCGCCACCGCATACGCCGCCCCGCTATCCGGGAACCTCCTAGTGTCCCTCGAAGGTAGCGACTCGACCGGAGACGGCTCGACCGGCTCGCCCTGGAAGACGATCCAGAAGGCCATCAATGTCCTGCAGACCGAGGGCGTCAATGGCCCGGTCGTCGTGAGCGCGACCCCGGGCGCCGCCAGTTCTGGCGTTTTTGTCGAGAGTGTGAATATTGGCGCTATTAGCGGTTCTTCCTCTTCTAACACCATCACGATCCAGCCGGCCGCGGGCAAATTCGTGAAGGTCGAGAACGCGACCTCCAATCTGCCCGCGTTCAAGTTGAACGGGTGCGCTTATGTGACCGTGAAGGGTTTTGAGCTTTCCACGCCCGCAAGCGGGCAGGCCGTCCTCTTCTCCGGCTCGTCCACGCAGAACTGCGCCGCCTCCGGCTTGAACATCCACGACGTCACGGGCTCCGGCAAGGCCGGCGTGCAGTTCGAAGGCGGGGCGTCCTCGAACGTCCTGGAAAAATCCGTCCTCACGGGAAAAACCTACGGCATCCATGTCTACGAGTCAGACGGCAACACGATCCGGAACTGCTTCGTGTCCGGCTCCAGCGACTATGGCGTCTGGGTAGAAAAATCCGCGGACACCAAGGTTTACTTCAACTCGATCCGCTCCTCCCCCGCCGGCCAGCCTGGCTCGCTCATCCGCTTCTCGCCTGCCACGGGGGATACGGGCTGCGAGTTTAAAAACAACAACCTGTTCCTCGACTCCACGAGCACGTCGCAGACGGTTTTCAACGTCTCCTCCACTTCCGCCGGCTGGACCGGAAACTACAACAACTTCCACATCGTCGGCACCGGCCGCGCGGGCTACTACAACGGAACCGCCTACGTATCGCTTGCCAACTGGCAAGCCGCAGGCCACGGCCAGGAGGCAAATTCCATCGCCGTCGAGCCGCGTGAAATCTCGGCCAAGAACCAGCGCCTGTGCGAAGGCATCGGCCAGGGGACCAATCCGCTCGTAGGCCAGGGCGTTGCCATCACCGGGGTCACGACGGACATCGATGGCGGGACGCGGGCCACTCCCCCGTCCATCGGCGCCCACGAGACGCCGCTCGCACCGCTGGCCGGCGCCGCCGGGACGGTTTCGCCCGATGGCAGCGGCAAGTGGCAGTCCATCCAGGACGCGGCAGACGAAATCGTGGCGCGAGGCGTTTCCGCGGCTGTAACGGTTTCCGTCGCCCCCGGCACCTATCCTGGCGAGGTCCGGGTGAAGGCGATCCCGGGTGCCTCCGCGACGAACACCGTCACCTTCGAGAAGTCCGCAGGCCTCAGCGCCC
>CAYHQZ010000371.1:0-2502 GCA_964358555.1 uncultured Planctomycetia bacterium | reverse complement strand
TCTGCGGGGTCGGCGTGAAGGCGTTGGACCACCTTCCCCGCGTCTCCCCGCCCGGCTCGATTTTCCTTCGCGGGCTCCGCGGCCCGAAGACTCTCGAGGCGTTCCGGGATGCCGGGCACGACGTCTCCGGGGTCCGGTTCCTGATGGATCCGGGAATCCTCATCTCGAGCTTCCTCGGCCCCGAAGCCCTCCGAACGGTCGGCCGCGAGATCGTCTTCATCCCCCATTATCGGGAGCGGGACCACTACGCGAAGAATCCCCCGAACGGCATCCGCGTCCTGGACATCGACAATCCGCCGATCCGGATTGCCCGGGAGATCCTCAAGGCCAAGATCGTCGCCTCCAGTTCGCTTCACGGAATCGTCTTCGCCCATTCGCTGGGAAGGCCCGCCGTGCCCGTGAAGCCCAGGACGGAGGAGCCCCTCTTCAAGTACGAAGACTACTATGCGGCGCTCCACGTCCGAATGCCCGCCTGGCTGGACGAGCCGACCCTCGACGGGCTGGCGGCCTACAGCGATACGCCCCTGGACATCGGGGACGCCAAGGCCCGGATTTCCTTTCCTCCCGAGGAGGAGCTCCGTTTCCTGGGGGTGATCCGTTGAGCCCCCGACGAAAGGATCGCCGGCTCGTCGTCCTCGAGTCGTTCGCAAAGCCGCGGCCGGATTCCAATGCCTACCCCGAGCTGCTGTTTCACAGCCTCCCGAAAGAGATCGATCCTGTCTACTTCTCCTGGAGAGCGGCCCTGTTCGGACGAATCGACGTGTTCCATTGCCACTGGCCCGAACTGCTGATCCGGTCGCGGCATGGGCCCTTCCGGTGGATCAAGAGGGCCCTCTTCCTTTTGTTCATGCTGAGGCTCGCCCTCGGAAGGATTCCCGTCGTCCGGACGCTCCACAACATCCGCAGCCACGAGCCGGAATCGGCCTTGGAGCGGATTCTCCTGGGCATCCTGGATGCCAAGGTGGCGGGCTACATTCGGCTCAACTCGATAACGCCCCTGCCGCGTCCGGTCCCGGTCGAAACCATCCTCCACGGGCACTATCAAGACGTGCTGAAAGCCTTCCCGAAAAGCGCCCCCGCCCCGGGTCGCCTGCTGGCCTTCGGATTGATCCGGAAATACAAGGGGCTCGTGCGCCTGGCGCAGGCCTTCTCGGACATTCCGGACCCGTCGCTCCGCCTGAGAATCCTGGGCCAACCCATCGATGAAGAAACGGTGGCGGCCTTGAGGGAGCGCGCGCGGAAGGACCCGCGGATCGAGGTGGTCGCCGCGCATGTGGAGGAAGCGGAGCTCGTCCGGGAGGTGTCGGAAGCGGTCCTGGTGGTTCTTCCGTATCCGGAATTCCACAATTCCGGCGTGGCCCTCTACGCGCTTTCCCTGGCAAGGCCGATTCTCGTTCCCGAGAATCTCGTCACCCTGGCGCTGCGGGAGGAAGTCGGCGAGGCGTGGGTCCATCTATTCCGAGGCGATTTGGGGCCCGCCGATCTGGCTGCAACGGTGAGCCGGATCGGGAGGTGCCCCCCCCAAGGGATGCCGGCACTGGGGGAACGGAACTGGGAGCGGCTGGGCCAGTCTCATGCGAGGTTTTTCGAGCAGGTCAGCCGGCGGAAGGCGTGATCGGAATCCTGGCGATGTAGCGCCCGTGCGGCAGGATCGCCTCGGGGGCGAGGCCCGGTTCGACGGCGACTTCCCGAATCTTGCGGGACGGAATGCGGCCATCTACTACGGCGCCTACAGCCAGGCCTGGCGCGGCCGCCTGCGGAGAGAGGGCCTGCTGCCGATCGCGCCGGGGGAGGCAGCGGGGGGCGTGGGCGAGCCCGGATCGTCCGTCCCCGCCGAGCCCGAAACGCTCACCGCGTTTAGGAAAGCCTGCCGCCGGCGCTGGGCCCAGCTCATCAAGCAGGTCTGGAAGTCGGACCCGCTTCTCTGCCCGAACTGCGGCGGCCGGATGAAGATCATCGCGTTCCTCCAGGACCCCGACGCCGTCCGGCGGATCCTCGAGCACCTCGGGCGATGGTACGCGGACCCTCCGCCGTTGCCCCGCGCGCCGCCTTCCGGACCGGGTCCGCCGGACGAGGACGGCGCCGAGCCCGACGCCCCGGAAGCCTTGGAGAGGGACGCCTTCGACCCGCCTTGGCAGGACGAGGTGCCGGAGTTCAAAGAGGGGGCGTAGGGGAGAGGCGGGGGCGGGGAGGTGAAGGTTTGAGGTTTGAGGTTTGAGGTGTGAGGTTTGCGACCGACAACCGACAACCGACAACCTTCCGGCCGGCGGCCGTCCGTCCTCGAACCCCAAACCGCAAACCTCAAACCTACCATTGACGCGAGGGGGGGATTCCCTGCCATGATCCTTGTCGTGGTCGGCCTGGGAGGCGGGCGAAACCCGAGGAAGGGGCGTAGGAATGCGCGGCCGGGAGGGGTTCGGGGCGGGAGGGGATGGGTGGCAGGGCCCAGGGGGCCCACCGCGGGCCCCCAGGGCCGCCCCTCGACGCCCTCGGTGCCTCTCC
>CAYHQZ010000370.1:0-2511 GCA_964358555.1 uncultured Planctomycetia bacterium | reverse complement strand
TATCCCAACCACCTCTGGCACGTGGATATCACCGTCATGCCCACGTCCCTCGGCTTCCGGATTCCCTTCCTCCCCGCCTTCGCGCTCACCCAGCGGTGGCCGTTCTGCTGGTGGATCGTCACTGTTGTTGAACACTTCTCCCGCCGGACCTACATTCCAAAGTTAGAATCGCCGATAAGTGCGAATTATAACCACCACCACTGAAGGCGGTTAGGGTGGTTTTGCGCGGATTGCGATTCCTGAAAGTTCCTGCCATTTTCGCAAGAGACGCCTCAACTTTCGATACCGGCGTATTGCGGCGAGAAACTCCTTCCCCTGCGCCGGGGTGACCAAGGTTCGGGCCAATATACCCTTCTCCAGGCGGCTCCATACGAGATAGGGACCGTGACGTCGGTCGCCTTTGCGTGCGCAATGGCAGGAAGGATTCCCGCACGTCTTATAGGTACGGACGATGATCCCCTGGGCAATAAACCCCAGGGTGCAGAGTTCCTGCTGGATCTCCCGGATCCGCCGAAGGGCCTCCGTGCGAGAAATCATAAAAGGGCCTTGACATCCCAATGTCTGGTGATATAATATAGCACAAGTAACATGATCTGTCAAGGGGCTCATCTGGCTTCGGCGCGGGAAGGCCGGGAGGGGCACGTCCTCCTGACCGAGCGGCTGGGGCCCCTGCCGATCATCAACCACTACCTGGAGAAACTGGATCTCGAGGGGGCCCTCCGGCAATTCGTCATCCCTGGGACGTGGCGCACGCGCCTGGACCCGGTGAAGGGGCTCTTGGTGCTGCTCCGGTCGATGGTGGTCGAGCGTGAGCCCATCTACCGCCAGGCGGAGACGGCGGCGACCTTCGCACCCCGATGTTTCGGCCTGAAGAAAGGCGATATGCCCTATCTTCGGGACGACACCATCGGGCGGGCGCTGGACCGGCTGTTCGACGCCGACCGGGGGAGCTTGCTTACGGAGATCGTTGCCCGGCTCCCGGACCGCTTTGGGGTGAATTTCAACGAGATCCACAACGACACGACGACGATCCGCTTCGCCGGCCAATACTTCCCGGCCACGGGCCGATCCCTCCGAGGGAAGAAGGCGCCCTGGATCACCTACGGATTCTCCAAGGACCATCGCCCGGATCTGAAACAGCTCGTGTTTCTGCTTTCCACGTCCGAGGACGGGTGCGTGCCGATCCAGTTCCGTTGCGAGAACGGCAACACCAACGACGTCTCGACCCACCTTGCGACCTGGTATGCGATCCAAAAGGCGACGGGGCGATCGGACTTCCTCTACGTCGCGGACTGCAAGCTCTGCGACCGGGAGACGATGAAGGAGATCGACGCCAAGAAGGGCCGCTTCATCACCGTGATCCCCCGCAGCCGCGGGGAAGACAGTTTCTTCCGCAAAAAGATCCAGGACTTCGAGGTGCCCTGGACGACCGTATGGGACCGGCCCAATCCCCGCGGGAAATACAAACGCCGCGACGTCTGGAAGGTCTGGCGCGACGATATTCCCTCGCGGGAGGCCTGGCCCGTCACTTGGGTCTACGGTTCGCTTCTGGCCGCCCATCACGACCGTCTCCGGCACGAACACATCCAGAAGGTCCAGGAGGAGTTGAGGGACCTTCAGAAGCGGCTCCTCAGCAAGCGGAGGATGCGGCGGACCAAGGCGGACATCTGGGTCCTCGTGAAGGTACTGCTCGCCCGATACCAGGTGGCGGAGTACCTGAAGGTCCGGCTGGACCCCGACCCGGAATATCGCTACCGCCAGATCGGACGGGGCCGGCCGGGGCCCGAGACCCGCTATCGCCGCACGATCAAACGGCGGTGGCGTCTCACATGGGAACTGGACCAGAAGAAGATCGACTATGACGCCAAGAGCGACGGGATGTACCCCCTCCTGTCCAACGACCGGAATCTGACGCCGCGGCAAGTCCTCGAAGCCCACAAGCGCCAGCCGCTCCTTGAAAAGCGTTTTGAGCAGCTCAAGAACGTGCACGAGATCGCCCCGGTTTTCCTGAAGAACGAGGGGCGGATCGAGGCCTTTTTCACCCTCTACTTCCTTGCCCTGCTCGTGCAGGCTCTCATCGAGCGCGACCTTCGTGCCGCGATGAAGCAAGAAGGCATCGAGAGCCTCCCCTTATATGGCGAGGAGATGGCGTGCGAGATGCCGACGTCGCTTCAGATCCTTCGCGTCTTCTCATTGGCTGAACGCCACGTCCTCTATAGAAAGGAGGAAATAATCGACGACTTTGATATCATCCTGACGGATCTCCAGCGGCAGATCCTAAAACTCCTCGGCCTTCGGGACACGATTTATCGCGTCTGACTTGGGGTGCCGTAATTCGGTTTTTCCCGCGATTTCAACTTTGGAATGTAGGTTCGGAAACAGTAGTTGGGTTTGCATCGCCATTTGATTGTTCGGGGGCGTTGGTTATAACAAAGTGCGATAAGTTCTGCAGGTGACAGTAACGCGCCAACAGGTACTTCCTTCTGTTCAAGAAGTCAGGATAGATAGAAA
>CAYHQZ010000369.1:0-2514 GCA_964358555.1 uncultured Planctomycetia bacterium | reverse complement strand
GTCGCCGCGAAAGAGCCGCCCAAGCCGGAGGTGCCGCCGGCCTGGGCCCCGCCGCCGCCCGCCGTGCCTCCGACCGCGCCTGCGAATCCTCCGGACCCGCCGAAGCCGCCGCCGCCCGTCGCCGCGAAGGAGCCCCCCGAGCCGCCCGCCGGAACGCCCGCCGCTCTGCTAGCGGCCGCCGAGGCATGCGAGAAGGCGTCGAAATGGGCCGAGGCCCGGGATCTCTACGAGCAGATCGTGCGCGCCCATCCCGCATCCCCGGAGTCCGCGAAGGCCACCGAGGCGATCGGGCGGCTTTGGAAAGAGCATGGCGCCGATCTCGTGAAGGGGATGCTGAAATAGGCGGCGCACGATGAAGAAATCCAACCGGCTTCGCATCCTGCTGTTCGCGATCCTCGCCGTCTGCCTCTGGTCCGCGCAGCCCCTCTTCTCGGCCGGGAAGCGCGACAAGGACGGCAAGCGCGGCGGACCTTCCGGGCGGGACGATAAGAGGAAAGCGAAGGAGGACAAGCGCGCCGGGAAGGACGATTCGGGAGGCGACGAAACCCCGCCGGATTCGTCCGAGCCCGAGCCGCCCCCGTCCGGATTGCCCGGTCTCGAGCCGGGGATCCAGGGGCCCGTGGTGGAGCCGGTCCCGCCCGATTCCGATCCGGCACCCACGCCCGAGCCCTCGCCAGAACCTCCCCCGGCACCTTCGCCCGCGCCGCCGCCCGAGCCCGCGCCGACGCCGTCCCCCGAGCCGCCCCCCGATTCCCCCGCGTCGCCGGGCGACGACGTCGAGGAGGAGGGGACGGTGGATCGGGTGCTGCCCGTCCCGGCCGACAACGCTCCGATCGTCCACATGCCGGCGTCGACGGGCGACCTCGTCCTTTCGTTCGATCTGAAGGACGCGAAGGCACAGGACCGGGAGGCCCTCGGGATGCCCCAGACGATCCGCTGGTCCCCGAACGGCAAGTGGATCGCCGTGGGCGGGCACTACAAGGTCGTCCGGATCTTCGAGGCGGCGACGGGCAAGTGGGTGGACTCGCGGCCGAAGCCCCACATCCCGATCTACTGGCACCTCGCCGTCGCCTGGTCCCCGGACTCGCGGCTCCTCGCCGCCGCCGGGGGCGACCACGTCGTGTGGGTCTGGGACTCGACGAAGGGCTTCAACGGCGATCGCGCCTGCCGGCCCGTCGAGATCTGGACGCTCGATGCCTGCTTTTCCCCGGACAGCCGCTATCTTGCGAACGCGGGCAAGGACGGTCGCCTGAACATCTGGGACATGCGCCAGCCGACCGCCGGCGGGGCGTATCCGAAGGTCGGCGACAAGTCGTGCAACCCGCCGCTCCGCTGCGTCCAGGAGCCCAAGAGCTCGGACAACCACTCCGTTTCCATGTATTCCGTCGCCTGGTCGCCGGACGGGAAGTTCCTTGCGACCGGGAGCGCCTGGGGCCTGAAGATCTGGGACGCCGTGAACAGCACGGGCGACGGCGGGAAGCGGCCGCGGATCGGCGGGCAGTATTGGGAATCCGTGAAGGGCATCCCTCCCGTCAAGCACATCCAGGACATGGAGAAGCCCTACGACCTCGACTTCACGCGCGACAACAAATACCTCGTCGCCGGCGACGGGCCGGCGAAGGGCAAGAACCCGAAGGGCGGCTCCCGGCGCGTCCACGTCTACAACACCGGCTCCTGGACGCCCGCGCGCTCGTGGCCGGCGCACTCGGGCCGGGTCCACGCGCTCGAATGCTCGCCCGACGGCAAATACGTGCTGACCGGCGGGAACCGCGAGGCCTGCATCTGGGAGGTCGAGACGGGCCGCTGCGTGAAGACGGTCTCGGGGATGTTCGGGGACGAGGTCTCGGGCGTCACCTGGTCGCCCGACGGCCAGTATTTCGCCGTCGCCGCCGGCGGCGAGAAGGTGGACAAGCGCGAGGCCGGCCCCGACACGCTCGTCCGGATTTTCAAATCGGGACTTCCGCCCATGGGGAAGGCCACGGTCGCGATGGTGCCCTACGCGCCGGGCAAGCTGGTGCCGCCTCCTCCGGTCGCCTCGAAGGATCCCCCGAAGCCGTCCGAGCCGCCGAAGTGGGCGCCGCCCCCTGATCCGTCGATGCCGCCGCCTTCGGTGCCGACTCCCGTTCCGGTCGAGCCCGAGAAACCCGTCGTCGCCCCGCCGCCCGAGCCGCCCAAGCCCCCGCCGCTTCCTTCCGAGCCCCCGAAGGCGGCCGGCCCCGCCGCGCTCCTCGCGGAGGGGGAGTCCCTGGAAAAGGCCTCCCAGTGGGTCAAGGCCCGCGACGTCTATGAGCAGATCCCGCGTCTCTATCCGGAAAGCCCCGAATCCTCCAAGGCCTCCGAGGCTCTGGGCCGGCTCTGGAAGGACCACGGCCTCGAATTGATCCAGGGCATGATGAAGTAGGGCTGGACATTCGTTCGTCCCGCGAACCATACTGTTGTCCGCGCGCCGTTCGCGCGCAGCCGGGGGGGGAGGAGAGGGCGTGCCACCGAAATACGACGACAGGCCTTCGCAGA
>CAYHQZ010000368.1:0-2539 GCA_964358555.1 uncultured Planctomycetia bacterium | reverse complement strand
ATTTATCGCTCCCCCCCGGGGGGCCCCGCCCTCCCCCGGGCCCCCCCCCCGCCCCCCCCCCCCCCTCGCCCGTGCCCGGTTTGCATCCCCGACGCAAGAGTTCAATGAAAACGCTCTGGCCAGAACGGGGGCACGTAGAATCTCCTCATGGACCGCGCCGCCCTCGCCGCCGAACTCCTCGGGTTGGAGGGCAAGTGGCTTAAGCCCTTCGAGGTCGACGATCCGTTCGAGGGGACGCGCCTTGCGGGCTTCCTTTCGATCAAGCCGGATCACCGCTACGGGGCGCTCGCGATCCTGGAGGTGGACGGGCGGGCGGCCCCCCAGCGGGTGCTCGCGACGCCGAAATTGCACTACCCCTTCGACCGCGAGGGGACGTTTAAGTTCCCCCCGACGAAGCGGATCGAAATCTACGAGAAGCTCGACGGCACGAACGTCCTCGCCTACCGGTACCGGGACGCGGACGGAAAGCCGCGCCTCACCTACAAGCTGCGGCTGCACCCGGTGCTGCGCAACGGGAAGTGGGGACCGTTCCTCGATCTGTGGCGCGAAATCCTCGCGGCACATCCGGAAATCCCCTCGCTCGTGGACAAAAACGGGATGTCGCTCTCGTTCGAACTCTACGGCGCGCGCAATCCCCACCTCATGCTCTACGACGTCCCGCTGGCGGCGGCGCTGCTGTTCGGCCTCGACGACGCCGGCCGGGCGCATCCCCCGTCGGGCCTCGAAAAGGGCGCGGTTCCACAGCCCCGCCTGTTCGGAACGCTGGCGGCGGGCTCCGACCCGGTCGCCGAATACGGGCGGATCCGCGAGGAGATGGAGAAGGGAAACCGGAAGATCGAGGAGGAGCACCTGACGGGAACCGAGGGGACCGTCTGGTATGTGACGACGGCCGCGGGGGAAATCGTGCTCTTCAAGTGCAAGCCCGAGTCCGTCGAGGCCTTCCACTGGGCGACGGGGATCAACAAGGCCGCGGTCCTGGCGACGTGCTGGAATCTGCTCGAGACGTCGGACGTCCTCTCCTACGAGACGCTCCGGCCGCTGCTCCTGGAGGAATACCAGGAAGACGACATCGAGCGATTCCGGCCGCACGTCGACGCGGCGATTTCCGAGGTGAACCGCGCCCTCGATTTCCGCCGAATCGTGTGCGAAGAATACGAAAAGACAGGTCTCTCGTTCGCAGCCGACCGCGCCGGCGTCATGCGCGCGCTCTCGGCGAAATTCAAGCGCGAAGACATGAAAAAGGTCTTCAGCGCCCTCTCGGCGGCACTGGCGAAGGAATCGGGGAAGAAGGCGACGTAGGGACGCACGGCGCACCCTCGACGCGGCATGGGGATGCATTCCCCGCCACCTGCTTGCCGGCCCGGGGTTCCAAGGGATATCCTCCCTCCCACTTGAACGCAGCCCGCCTGGAGCCATCGGACCGTGGATGCGCAGGAGACGGAAGCGTATCGACTCCCGGCCGCGCCGCCGCCTTCTTTGAATCGGCCAAGCGATCGTTCGAGGAGGCCGCGCGGGCGGCGGGCGTGGAGGAGCGCGTCTTCGAAATCGGCGGGCGAATCGCCCGGATCCGGGTTGCCGGCAACGCCCTCGCCCCGCGGCTCCTGCCCGCCCTCGCGCACCTGGAATCGAAGGCGGCCGGCGAGCCCGCCCTGACCCTGCTCGCCTGGGACGACGCCTCCACGGGCGCCCGCACCCCGCCGTTCCCGGCCGGCGGCCACGCCGCGCACCACGGCTCGCTCCTGATCGAGGAGGACGGCTACCTGATCTCGTTCGCCCCCTGCACCGGGATCCTCACCGCGCTCGATCCGTCCCGGCGCTCGGGCGTCTACTGGATCCAGGACGCGCGGAACATCCCGTGGTGGGAGCAGGGCTCGCCGCTGCGGGTCGTCCTGCACGGCTGGCTGAAGCGCGAAGGCCTCCAGGTCGCGCACGCCGCCGCCGTCGGAACGGACGCCGGCGGGGTCCTCCTCGTCGGAAAGGGCGGCGCGGGAAAGAGCACCACGACGCTCGCCTGCCTCGGCGCGGGGTTCCAGGTGGCCGGCGACGACTACGTCCTGCTCGACGACCGGGACGGGCCGCGCGTCCACAGCCTCTTCCAGTCCACGAAACTCGACGCCGACGCCCTGCGCCGGCTCCCGGCCCTCGCGGCGCAGCTGCCCGGAGGAATTCCGAAGGACCGCGAGAAGGCCCTCATCTTCCTGCGCGACATCCGCCCCGAGGCGGTCTCGAGGGGATTCCCCGTCCGCGCGATCCTCGTCCTCCGGATCACGCCGGGCGACGGGGCGCGGCTCGCCTCGATCCCGGCCGCCGACGCCCTCCAGGCGCTGGCCCCGAGCACGATCCACCAGCTTCCGGGCGCGGGCCCCGAGGACTGGACGGCGATGGAGCGGTTCGTTCGGCAAACCCCCTGCTTCGCCCTGGAAACCGGCGCGAACCTGGAGCGAATCCCCGAGGTCATCCGGGGGCTGCTGGCCTCGCCCCCGCCTCCCCCCCCTCCCGAATCGAAAGCCCCGGCGCCCCCCGCGGCCGCGCCGCGCGC
>CAYHQZ010000367.1:0-2545 GCA_964358555.1 uncultured Planctomycetia bacterium | reverse complement strand
GGATACCGCCCTCGACGTGATGATGAACGGCTGGCTTCCGTACCAGGCGCTGTCCTGCCGCCTCTGGGGCCGCAGCGGCTTCTACCAGTCCGGCGGGGCCTACGGCTTCCGCGATCAGCTCCAGGACTGCGTGGCCTTACTCCACGAGGTGCCCGACCTCGTCCGGGCGCATCTTCTGCGCTGCGCCGAGCGGCAGTTCGTCGAAGGGGACGTCCAGCACTGGTGGCACCCGCCCGGCGGGCGCGGCGTGCGCTCGCGATGTTCGGACGACTTTCTGTGGCTGCCCTACGCCGTCGGCCGCTACGTGGCCTTCACGGGGGACTTTGGCGTGCTCGACGAGAAGATTCCCTACCTGACGGGCCGCGCGCTCAACGACAGCGAGGAGAGCTATTACGACCTTCCAGGCCGTTCCGACCAGGCCGGGACGTTGTACGAGCACTGCACGAGGGCGCTCCTCAAAGGCCTGAAGCTCGGGCCGCGCGGCCTTCCGTTGATGGGCGGCGGGGACTGGAACGACGGAATGAACCGGGTGGGCATCGGCGGGCAAGGCGAGAGCGTGTGGCTGGGCTTCTTCCTGCACGAGGTGCTTACGAAGTTCGCCCCCCTGGCGGATGGGAGGGGGGACGCGGCCTTCGCGCAGCGCTGCCGGACGGCGGCCGCCGAACTTTCGGAGCGGATCGAGGCGCAAGCCTGGGACGGCGGGTGGTACCGTCGCGCCACCTTCGACGACGGCAGCCCGCTGGGCTCGGCGCAGAACGAGGAATGCCGGATCGATTCCATCCCGCAAAGCTGGGCGACGATTTCCGGGGTCGGCGACGCCTCGCGCCGCCGGCAGGCGCTGGATGCCGTGTGGGAGCATCTTGTGCGCCCGGATCTCGGGATCGTGCGGCTCTTCGCCCCGCCGTTCGATCGTTCCGCCCTGGATCCCGGCTACATCAAGGGCTATCCCCCCGGGGTGCGCGAGAACGGCGGGCAGTACACCCACGGCGCGGTATGGGCCGCGATGGCCTTTTCGCTGGCCGGCCGCGCCGAGCAGGCGGAGGCGCTGGTGAAGATGCTCAATCCGATCAACCACGCGCTGGACCCGGAAGGCGTCGCGCGCTACCGGGTCGAGCCCTACGCGATGGCGGCGGACATCTACGGCGAACCCCCGCATGCCGGCCGCGGCGGGTGGACCTGGTACACCGGCTCCGCGGCCTGGTACTACCGGCTGCTGCACGAGGTCGTCTTCGGCCTCGAGCGGCGGGCCGACACCCTGCGCCTCCATCCTCGGGTTCCGGCCTCCTGGGCCGCTTTCAAGGTGCACTATCGCTACTACCAGACCTTCTACCATCTGGTGTTCACGCAGGCGCCGACCCACCGCGGCAAAATCCGGCTGACGCTCGACGGCAAGCCGCTGGACGGCGAAGCCCTGAAACTCGTGAATGACCAGCAGGAGCACACCGTCGAAGTGCTCTTCGGCCCGGGCGCCGTTGCGGACTAGGGAGGGCGGCGGTCGCGATGCTATTATCCCCCCCCATGAACTCACCCCTCACCCTCGATCTCCGCGACAACGCCCGTTTGAGCGTCAACTTCCTCGAGAAGAACCTCGACGAGAAGCAGGGATATCTGCCCTGGTTTAAAACCCACTACGGCGAGGACCCCGTCCGGAACCGGCACACGCACTGGGACTTCTGCGAGAATCCCGGGCGCTACACCTACGGGATTGTCTGCGTCCGCCAGATGCTCGCGCAGGACGTCCTCCAGGAGACGGAAAAGCGCCTGCGGGACGTGATGAAGGCCCACTTCAGCGAACACGACGGCTTGAACTACCGGCCGAAGGTTTCGCCCTTCGAGAATTACGTCCCGCACGAGACGGGGCCGAACATCCTCCACGAGGCGGAACTCTGGGACAACCGCAGCGTCTATATGGGCCTCTTCCTCACGGCGCTGACCACCGGCAATCCCGAGGCGAAAAAACTCGCCGAGGGGATGATCGACGCCCTCGATCGGATCGCCATCTGGAAGGGCAACGAGTGCCACTTCGGGAAGATCGGCGTCCCGCCCGGCTACAAGCCGTCCGCCGACGAGCCGCCGCTGTTCGGCGAGACGATGGGGGGCTGGGTGACGCCGCTCGCCAACACCTACCGCCTCACGGGCGACGCCCGCGCGCTTCGTCTCGCTGAGGGCCTTTCGAATTTCGCCGTCAAAAACGGCGGCCCCCTCGAAGGCCCGATGGAGGGCCGCTTCAACACCCACTCCGTCATGTTCATCCTCGCCGGGATCCTCCGGACCGCCCGGATCACCGGCAACCGCGATCACGTCGAGTGGTGCCGCCGCCGGTTCGACTGGTACCGCTGGAACGAGGGGACCTCGTTCGGCTGGTATTCCGAGACCCCGCACGACGCGAAGCTGAAACCCGGCGAAATCCAGTCCGCCGAGACCTGCGCCGTCGCCGACGCCCTCGACGCCGCCATCCAGCTCGCCCGCGCGGGGCTTCCGCGCTACTGGAACGAGGCCGAGCGGATCGCGAAGAACTACCTTGTCGAGGCGCAGCTCAAAGACG
>CAYHQZ010000366.1:0-2583 GCA_964358555.1 uncultured Planctomycetia bacterium | reverse complement strand
ATCGAGAAATCGGACCTGGAGGCGTTCAAGGCCGCCGGGGCGGACAAAATCGGCGTTGCCATCGACGCCTGCACCCCGGCGCTGTTCGAGCGGCTCCGCGGCCATGGGGTGAAGGGGCCGCACAAGTGGGAGCGCTACTGGGAATGCCTCGCCGAGGCCGCGGACGTCTTCGGGCGGGGGAACATCGGCGCGCACCTCATCGCGGGAATCGGGGAGACCGAGGAGGAGATGGCCCGCGCCATCCAGCGGATGCGCGACATGGGCGGCGAGACGCACCTCTTCTCCTTCTATCCCGAGCCGGGCTCGGCGATGGAATCGAGCGGGCCGCCGGCGATGGACGCGTATCGCCGGATCCAGATCGCGCGATACCTCGTCGACAAGGACCTCGCCCGGGCGGATGCGTTCTCGTTCGGCGAGGGCGGCCGGATCGAGTCCTTCGGGATCGCGCCCGCCGCGCTCGAGGCCGTCATCGCCTCCGGCGAGCCGTTCCGCACCAGCGGCTGCGTCGGCCGCGACGGAACCGTCGCCTGCAACCGCCCGTTCGCGAACGCCCCGCCCGGCCCCGACTTCCGCAACTACCCGTTCGCGCCCGAGAAAGAGGACTTGGAACGGATTCGCGAGCAGATGGAGGGATCCGCTTCGTAGGGATGTCGTTCGGGGCTCGGGGTGGGACCGGGCCCTTGGCGCCCGGTCTCCGCACGGGCCACGGCCGGTAGACGAATACATGGCGTTGGCCCGTGCTCCGACAGGGCGCTTACGGTCCCGGCCCCACCCCTCGCCCTGCGTCAGTTGTTGTTCCGTAGAATGATTCCGTGCCCCTCGCGAAGAAATACGTCCACTGGCTCAAGCCGGAGGCGTTCGAGGCGCTTCGGGCGCGGTTGCTCGCAAGGAAGATCCGGATGACCCCCATCCGCTCGGTGCCGTGCAAGGGCTTGAGCGACGTCGTGGACGTCGGCTTCGTCATGCCCGAGGAATGGAACAAGACCTGCCGGCGGCAGGGGTCGTGGTACCGGCAGTCCGATCGCAACGGCCTCGTCCTCGTCCTCTCGAGCCGACCCCTCGACGAGCTCGGTGCCAAAGGCCTCGCCGCCGAGGCCGTGATCGAGCCGTCCGATTTCCAGCCGCCTTCGCTTCCCGACGCCGCCGCGCGCAAGGCCCTCGCGGAGGATCCCGAATACCGCTGCCGCGCGCCCGCCGAGTGGTTCGAGATCACCGACGAGGAGCGGCGCTATTGGGACCGCCTGATCAAGAGGATCGGGGGCGCGGGGACGCTCGATCGGGCCTTCGAGACCCACAACGCCAACCACGCCGCCTTCCTCGGGGGCTCGCCCGCCGCCGGCGCGCCGGGCAAGGCCCCGTATTCCATCGCCCGCTCCGCCGACGTCTGCTCCGCCTGCGTCGAGCTTTTCGACCTGCATCCGGACCTGCGCCGGTTTCCCGTCAAATACGTCATGCCCTGCCCGGGCCTCGTTCTCTTCGGGCAGGCGCCGAAGGATGCCTACCTGAAGGTCACGCGCGGAAAGTAGGGGGGCGTTTTCGCTTCGCCGGTCCTGGCGGAAAATATTTTCCGGATGCCTCTTGACAGCCATACGGAAGTTTGGTATATTGTCGGCATGACGTTCGAGAACGGGCGGAACGGAACCGGGGGGGGAGGGGCGGAAAGCCGGACCCCGCGGAATGGACGCTCTGGCGTTTTTGGACGTTATCCGGCATCCTCCGCCTTTCCGGTCCGGGGCGGGACGAATGTCGAGGTTTCCAGAAAGGACTTGAACCCAAGGAAGGGAGCAGGTGTCATGTCGCGGACGGCCGAGTTGACGGCGGTTAAGGAGAGGGACGAAGTCAAGGCGGCGGCGAGGGAGAAGGACGACGCCCCGGAGGGCGATTTGAAGGCGAAGGAGGCGAAGGACGTGAAGGAGACGCCGAAGGCGGGCGGGGACGGCAAGGCGGCGGATGCGCGCGTGCCGCGGACGTTGCAGCAGGAGACGGCGCTCAAGCGCGCCCTCGAACAGGTCGAGAAGCAGTTCGGCAAGGGGGCGATCCTGCGGCTCGGGGACCGCCAGATCCAGCCGATCGAGGTGATCCCGACCGGCTCGCTTTCCCTCGATCTTGCGCTCGGCGTCGGCGGCGTTCCCAAGGGCCGGATCGTCGAAATTTTCGGGCCCGAGTCGTCGGGGAAAACGACGCTGGCGCTCCATATCATTGCGAGCGCCCAGAAGAAGGGCGGGAACGTCGTGTTCGTCGATGCCGAGCACGCGCTCGACCCCGCCTACGCGGAGCGGCTCGGGGTGGATCTGAAGTCGCTCTACATCTCCCAGCCCGACACCGGCGAGCAGGCCCTCGAGATCGTCGACGTCCTCGTGCGCAGCAACTCCGTGGACGCGATCGTCATCGACTCCGGCGCCGCCCTCGTTCCGAAAGCGGAGCTGGAGGGGCAGATGGGGGACCAGCACGTGGGGCTGCAGGCGCGCCTCATGAGCCAGGCCCTCCGGAAGCTGACGGCCGTGGTCCACCAGTCGAACGCCGTGATCATCTTCATCAACCAGATCCGCGAGAAGATCGGCGTCATGTTCGGCAGCCCCGAGA
>CAYHQZ010000365.1:0-2598 GCA_964358555.1 uncultured Planctomycetia bacterium | reverse complement strand
CCTCGGAAGCCGGCTACGAGAAGACGATCTCGGACCGCCTCAAGGCCTGGTGGGGCGCCCGGCAGAAACCGGCGAAATAGTTTTTACTTGCCGGCGCTGACGAGCGTCGTCCGGAACGTGCGCCAGAGCGGGCCGTTGCGGTGGAAAAAGCGCAGCAGGCGGGGGCCGATCGCGTCGCTCCACATCCGCTCCCCGGGAAAGAACCAGTTCCGCCGCGAGGAGGCTATCTCCTTTGCCTGGCGCATCAGCCACCCCGGATCGCCGCCCGCCAGGTAGAAACGCGGGTAGAGCAGATCGTCTCCGGGAGGGATCACCCCTTCCTCCCGGGCGATCGATTCCATCCCGGTCCCGGGGTATATGCGGATCCCCGTCATCGCCACCACCGCCCTGGGCCGAAGCTCGTCCATAAGCCGGACCGTCTCCCGCAACGTTTCGGAGTTCTCTCCGGGGCCGCCCAGGATCAGCGAATGGCACGCATCGATCCCCGCCTTGCGGCACGCGAGGGACGCCGCCCTGATTTCGTCGACGGTGAATCCCTTGCCAAGTGACCTTAGCATGGCCGGCGATCCCGTGTCGGTCCCGAAATCGGCGGCGACACAGCCCGCCCGGGCCAGCAGGCCGAACAGGCTTCCGTCGGACATCTTCGGCTCGAGGTAGCAGGAAAACCGTATCTGCAACCGCCTCGCGACGATCTCCTCGCATACCCGGGCCATATGCGTCTGGTCCGCGTTGAACGCGGAGTCCACGAAAAAGAAATCCCGCTTGCCGTGGTCGCTGCGCAAAAAACCCAGCTCATCGGCCACCGCCTCCGGGGGGCGCGTTCGGACAACGCGGCCTTCGAGGAGCGGGTAGGTGCAGTAGACGCACCTGAAGGGACAACCCCTGGCCGTCTGTACCCCTATCGTACGGTAGCCGCGGAACCCGGGAAAGATCTCCGCGATCTCCCGGGGAACCCCCACGGAGCCGAGGTCCGCGAGGGCGCCGTGCAGGATCCGTCCGCCTTCCCCCCGGCACAGCCGCGCCATCCCATCCTCCCCGTCTCCCGTTGCGCCGCCATCCGCGGACAAGAGCCTTGTCAACCCTTCCGGGGAAATGGAGAATGCGGATCCGCCGAGGAAGACCGGCGCACGCGTCATCTCCCGGACCGCCCGCATCAGCTCGATGTGCTCCGGCAGATAGCACCGGGTGGCGGGATACGCCGCGTTGTCCAGATTTCTTAAGGAAAGGCCGACGACATCCGGCCGGAAATCGGCGATCTCCTTACGCAACGCCCGCAAGGGACGGCCGTGCAGTCCGGCGTCGAATACCCGGACCGACGCCCCTTCCCGCTTGAGGGCGGAGGCTACATAGACGGCGCCGACGGGAAAGACCGGCTCCGGAAAACGCTCGCGGTTGGACGAAAGGATGAGGGCCCGCGTCATCCGGCGCCGCTACCTGGCCGGACGAAAACCTTATGCCCTACTTCTTCCAGGCGTAGGTTTCGCCCACCGAAAGAACCTTGATCGTCGTCCCTGAAGCGGCATCCCCCTGCGCCTTCACTTCCCTGATGAAGTCCTCGGGCTTACCGGTCAACGCGGGAAAGGTGCCGTAGTGCATCGGGATGGCGACCTTAGGTTTTACCAGGACGACCGCCCTGGCGGCCCCGGCGGGGCCCATCGTGAACTTGTCGCCGATGCAAAGCAGCATGACATCCACCGGCGCGAAGTTTTTGACAAGCGCCATGTCCGAAAAGAGGTCCGTGTCTCCCGTGTGGTAGACAGTGGGGCCGTCCTTGATGGTGACGAGGAAGCCGCTGGCGATCCCGGCGTGGACCAGGTTGCCGGCCATGGGCGACCCTTCCGCCGCCACGAGTGTCGAACCGTGCAAGGCCGGGATGAACGCCACCGACACATCGCCGTGAAGAAGCGTGATCTTCCCGCCGAGCGACCCGCCGGTGCTCATGTCAAACTGCTTCTCCGGGAACCCGGCGTACTGCACAAGCGCCTTTCCCAGATCGAAGGTGGCGACCAGCCGCGCGCCGGTCTTCCTGGCGATCGCGGAGGCGTTCCCCACGTGGTCGGCGTGGCCGTGGGTGATCAGGATCAAGTCGGCCTTGTCGATCCCGTCCAAAAGCTCCTTGCCCTTGGGGTTAACCGGGTTTGCGATCCAGGGGTCGATGTATAGGACCTTGCCTGACGGTGTCACGACCTTGAAGGCAGACTGCCCCATCCATGTGAGCGAGGCGTCCGCTCCAAACGCGGCGGGGGGTACGAAAATAAGGATAGAAAGGGCGATCAAGGCTATCCGGGTCGGCATGCGTGTCATGGCGGCCTCCTTACAGGCTTGTCGGCTTAAGTCGGCGATACTTCTTCCTTCGGAACAGGTCCGTCTTGATCGAAGCCACCCGGTCAAGGAACAGGACGCCGTCCAAGTGGTCCACCTCGTGCTGGATCGCGACCGCCTCAAGGCCTGGTGGGGCGCCCTGCGCAAAAAGCAAAAAGCCCTACTTGGTTTCCGTCGTCGCCGGCGCCTCGCGGTAGCCCGTCCCGCTTCCGGCGTGTACCAGCGTCGTCTCGATCCGCAACAGGGAGTTAGAGACGTAGATCTCCCGGCTGTACG
>CAYHQZ010000364.1:0-2627 GCA_964358555.1 uncultured Planctomycetia bacterium | reverse complement strand
GCATTTGCCGTCCCGACCCTGTCGCTGCTTCTCTTCGCGTTCGCCGGCGCCGCGCCGGAGGCGAAGAAGAAGGAGGCCCCGAAGCCCGCCCGCGCGGAAGCGGCGAAAATCGAGGACCCGCTCTTCGATCTGAAGGACGGCAACCGGTTCCGGGGCCGGATCGAGTTTGAAACCCTCGAGGTCGAGACCGAGTTCGGCGTCCAGAAAATCCCCCGATCCCGCATCGTGAGAATCGTCTTCGGGACCCGCTCCGATCCCGAGGTCTCGAAGCGCCTCGCGTCCCTCGTCGAGCAGCTCGGCGACTCCGATTTCGAGAAGCGAGAGAAGGCGCAGGAGGAGCTGCTCTCGATCGGCCTGCCGGCGAAAGAGGCCGTCTTGGAGGCGACGAAGCACAAGGACCCGGAGGTCAAAAGCCGCGCCGAGGCGATCGTGAAGGTCCTCCAGGACTTCCCGGGCGACGTCCCCGCGAAGGAGGATCGCGTCGAGACGCCGGACTTCACGCTGATCGGCCGCATCAAGGTCGACTCCTTCCCGGTCCGCACCGCCTACGGCTCCCTCCAGATCCCGAGGAAGGCCATCCAGGCGATCGACTTCCGCGGCCTGCCCCGCACCAAGGATTTCTCGGTCTCCCCCAGCCCCCAGGGCCCCCAGAAGACGCTGAACACGGGGATCCGCCTCAAGGCCGGCCAGAAGATCAAGGTCAAGACGACCGGCTCCGTGTTCCTGCGCAACTACGGCATGCCCGCCACGCCCGAGGGGCTGCCTTCCAACTCCTACGGGATGTGGAACAACGTCCCGCAGGGCGCGCTCTACGGCCGGCTCGGCGCCGACGGGGCGCTCTTTAAAATCGGCGCGGAATACGACGACGCCCCCGGCGCCGGCATCCTCCAGCTCGGGATCGCGAACGGCAGTCCGAACCCGGCGGACAACGGGACGTTCAAGGTCTCGATCGAAATCGCCCCCGAGGGGCCCTCCTCCGACGAGAAGCCGTCCGGCGAGAAGCCCTCCGAGGGGCCCGCGGCGGAGAAGTAGGAACCATGGCGCGCGTCGTGTTCGTCCTCGCCGTCGCCGCTGCGTTTGCCGCAGGCGCCGAGGCCAGGTCGATTATCCTTCATTCCCCGGCGCCGCCGCCGCCAGCCGCTGACAAGCCCGAGGACCCCTTCGCCTCCCCGCCCGAAGTCTTCACGCCCGCCCCCGAGCCCCTCTTCGTCCTCGACGACGGCTCCCGGTTCCGCGGATCGCTCGACGCGAAGGAAATCGAATTCGAGACCGAGTTCGGCGTCCTCCGGATCCCGCGCGACAAGGCCGTCCGGATCGCCCTCGGGGCCCGGCCCGATCCGGCACTGGATCGGCGGATCGAGGACCTCGCGGGGAAACTGCACTCGCCAGAGCCGTCGGCGCGCGAGCAGGCCGCAACGGATCTCCTCCAGATCGGCCCGCGCGCCATCCCGGCCGTCCGGCAGGCCCTGGACAATCCGAAGCCTCCCGAAAAGACCGGAAAGGAATCCAAGGCCGCCGGCAAGCCCGCGGCCAAGGAGGCCTCGAAGGAAGCCTCCGCCGCCGACCGGCGCCGGCTCGGCGGATTCTTCGCGGGAGATCGGGCACGGCCGATGCCCGCCGGAAAGCCGCTCCCGGGCCCGGCCGCCCCAACGGGCGGCGGCCTGCCCGCCGACCCCGTCAAGGAATCCATCCGGGACCTCCTCTCGACGCTCGAGGGCGTGCCCGGCGGCGCCCCCCCCTCGCACGACCGGATCCTCACGACCCGCTTTGCCGCCGCGGGCCGGGCGCGCCTGGACGTCCTCGAGATCAAGACCGCCTACGGCCCGCTCCGGATCCCCCGGGAGCAGGTCAGGGAGATCGACTTTTGCGCCTCGGGAAACGCCCGGACGTTCTCGCTCTCCCCGAGGCCGGACCGGGAATCGAGCATCGTGAACACGGGCGTCTTCGTCCGCTCGGGCGACCGGATCCGCGTCCGCGCCACGGGCAACGTGATGCTGCACAACTGGGGCGCCCTCTCCTCCCCGAACGGCCTGCCGCAATACGGACTCTGGCAAGCCGGCATCCCGAACGGCGCCCTCGCCGCGAGGATCGGTTCCGACGGCGCCTTCTTCCTCGCGGGCGCCGACTACGAGGAGGACGCCTCCGAGAGCGGAGTCCTCTACTTCGGGATCGGAACGAGCGCCCGCCACCCGATGGACTCGGGGGAGTACCGGATCGCGCTCGAAATCTTCCCCCGCGGAGCCGCGCCGGCGAAGGAAGGCCCGAAGGGCGGTTCCCCCGGAAAGCCCCCGCCCGACGGCGGCGAAGAGCCCGAACCCGAAATCATCCTCCCGCTCGTCGAGGATTAGGCGGAACGGGGCGATAGCAAACCCCCCGCCGGGCGGCATACTATCGGGTGGTTTCCCCCTTTGAAGGAGGTCCGGTGTCCCGCAGCAACGATCCGAACGACCCCCAGGACGAGGAAGACGCCGACGAGGAACTGGAGGCCCAGCCGGACGACGACGGGGACGACGCCTACGACGAGGACGGCGAATCGCCGCTGCGCGCGCGGGTCGCCCCGCCCGCGAAGCCGACGGGCTTCCAGGCGTTCCTGCAGAACAAGAAGGCGCTGGCCATCGCCGGCGGCG
>CAYHQZ010000363.1:0-2663 GCA_964358555.1 uncultured Planctomycetia bacterium | reverse complement strand
TCTATAATCCAGCCGGGCTGGCCCGGGTTAAGGGATTCCATTTTAATCTTTTTACGATGCCAGGCTTTGATGAACTCGGAGATGTTCAGGAGGGCCTCGGTGTTCCAGGGCAGCGGCACGCCCATCTTCATGAAGAGATCCCGGAACTGCGGAACGACGAAAATGAGGAGGGCCGTCACGATGATGCCGGCGAACGCAATGACCGTGGCCGGGTAGATCATCGCCCCGAAGACCTTCGAGCGGAGGCGCTCGGATTTTTCCAGGAAGTCCGCCAGGCGGTTCAGGATCGTGTCGAGGACGCCGCCCGCCTCGCCGGCGCGCACCATGTTCACGAAGAGCTTGTCGAAGACGATCGGAAAGTGGGCGAGGGCCTCGGAAAAGGACGACCCGCTCTCGACCGACTCCGCGAGATGGCCGAGGACCGTTTTCAGGCGGCAGGGCTTGAGCTGGCGCTCGAGGGTTTTCAGGCTGCGCACGATCGGGATGCCCGCGTCCTGCAACGTCGCCAGCTGCCGGGCCATCAGCGTGATCTGGCCCATCTTCACCCGCCCGCCGAAAAACCCGCCGAGGATCGTGCCCTGGCCCGCACCCGCCGCCGCGCCGGCCGAAGCCTTGTCCTTCTTCTCCGCGATGCTCGTGGGGAAGAAGCCCAGCGTCCGGATTTTCTGGAGGGCCTCGGCGCTCGAGGCGGCGTCGATCTCGCCCCGACCCTCCTTGCCCTGGCGGTCCAGCGCGACGTAGGCAAACTTCGGCATTGCGTCCCCGACAGCATTAGAGACGCGCGGACCGGACGGTGCAAGGCGCTTCCGGCCGATACCATGACGGCATGCGATCCCTTTTTCTTCCGGTCCTCCTGGCCGCGGCCCTTTTCGGCTGTTCGAAGAGCGGCGCGCAGGCCGACAAGGCGCCCCCCCTTCCGTCCGTCCCGCCCCCGCCCGCGAACCTCTCCCCCGCGCGATCGCCGGTACCCGCGACGACCCCGACGCCGGCTCCGGCCCCCGCACCGACGCCGACCCCGACGCCTTCCCCCGAGCCCGTCGCGCCGGAGAACCGCCCGGACTCGAAGGTCGAGGGCTATCCGCCGCTGCCGACGGGCGGCGAGGGCGGCGAGATTTTCGAGGTGACGAACCTCGAGGACTCGGGTCCCGGCTCGCTTCGCGAGGCGCTGGACAAGGTGAACAAGCTCGGCAAGCCCGCGCGGATCACGTTCAAGGTCGGCGGAACCATCCTCGTCCAGTCGGGGCTCCGCCTGGACGCCCCGAACGCGACGCTCGACGGCTCCACCGCGCCGGCGCCGGGGATCACGCTTTCCGGGCGCGACATCATGAAGTTCCTCTTCGACGAGGACGGATTCCTGAAGCAGCCGATCAGCCGGACCCGCCGGGCCTTCAAGCCAGGCGCCATCCGCGCGCACCGCGGCCCGCTGTTCGGGATCGGCAAGGTCGAGAACGTCATCGTCCGCGACATCCGGTTCCGCGAGACGCCGTCCCTCAATTTGCACCTGGCCGGCGGGGCGAAGCGGATCCTGTTCGATCACATCTCGTCCACCGAGTGCGGCGACGGGGCGCTGTTCATCAACAACGGCGCCGAGTTGGTCACCGTCCAGTGGTCGATCTTCGCCGGCTGCAACCTCTGCGTCCGGACGCGCGGCGACAAGGTCTCCTTCCACCACTGCCTCTTCGCCGAGAACGCGATGCGCAATCCCCTCGCGCGCGGCGACGGCGTGCGCGACCTGCGCAACAACGTGGTCGTCGGCTGGCGGGTGGCCGGAATCCAGAGCGTGGAGGGCGAATCGCCGAAGCTGAACATCATCAATTCGTTCTGGTCCCCGCCGGCCGGCGCGAAGGAGGTCGGGCGCGTTCTCGACATCCGCGGCTCGAGCACCATCTACGCGAGGGGAAACGTCGGCCCGGAAGGCTTCGATTGGAACGCGAAGAGCAACACAGGCTCGCCGCTGCCGGAGCCCCCGGTCACGACGCAGACGGCCGAGGAGGCGAAAGCGCTCGTCCTGAAATACGCGGGCGCAAGGCCCCGCGACGAGATCGACCGCGGCTACGCCGACGGGACGCGGAAATACGTCTCCCGCACCAAGGACGAGTGGCGATCGGCCGCGCCGTGGTGGACGAAGGAGAAGCCCCCGCCCCGGCCGAAATTCATCCCGGACTGGACGAAGGAAGCCCCCGAGGAGGAGAAGGAATAGGCGCCGAAGGAGCCCGGCGCTTCTACTCCTTCTTGTAGGCCCGGAACTGCTCCTGGATCTCCTTCAGGAGGTCCATCGCCTCCCGGAACTTGTCCGGATCGTCCCGGCGAATCCCGTCCGCCAGGCACCGGTAGCGCTTCACGTTGAGTTCGGCGACCCGCATCAGGAAGCCGTAGCGGCGGCGGGACTCCGCGGAGCGGGGCGGCGGGATGGCGCGCCCCTCCTCGACGACCGTCCGCCAGCGATTCGCACACTCCGCCTCGATCCGGTTGGCCACGCCTTCGCGGTTCGAGCCGGGAACCTGGAGGAGCGGGAGGATGTCCCGGAAGGACGCGTTCGCGCGGTCCTCCTCGCGCTCGACGGTCTCCAGGAAGCGGGAGTACGCCATCCCCGACGAGCGCGAGAGGAAGAACGCGCCGCCGCCCAGAAGGAGAAGAATCGCGATCGCGACGGCCGCGGACCG
>CAYHQZ010000362.1:0-2692 GCA_964358555.1 uncultured Planctomycetia bacterium | reverse complement strand
CGGCCCGCCCTCGAGCGCCGCGCCCGCGTGGACATCGAACGGCCCGTCCGGAACGTCCACCGCGCCGTCGGGACGATGCTCGGCGGCGAGGTGACGCGGCGGTTCGGGGAGGACGGCCTGCCGGACGACACGATCCGGATCCGGCTCTGGGGGACCGCGGGGCAGTCCTTCGGGGCCTTCCTGCCTCGGGGCATCACCCTTGCCCTCGAGGGGGACGCCAACGACTACCTCGCCAAGGGGCTTTCGGGCGGGATCGTCGCGGTCTTCCCGCCGCGCCAGGCGCATTTCGCGGCCGAGGAGAACGTGATCGCGGGGAACGTCGTGCTCTACGGGGCGACCTCCGGCGAGTGCTACATCCGGGGCCTCGCGGGCGAGCGGTTCGCCGTCCGGAACTCCGGCGCCTCCGCCGTCGTCGAGGGGGTGGGCGACCACGGCTGCGAATACATGACGGGCGGGCGGGTCGCCGTGATCGGCCCCACCGGCTTAAACTTCGGCGCGGGGATGAGCGGCGGGATCGCCTATGTCCTCGACGCCGATGGGGGCTTCGAGCGGCGCTGCAACCTCGACATGATCGGGCTGGAGCCGGTGAAGGACCCCGAGGACGTATTGGCCCTCGAAACCCTCCTCGAGCGCCATGTGGCCCTCACCCGGAGCCCCGTCGCGAAGCGGATCCTCTCGGATTTCGACTCGAGCCTTCCGCGCTTCGTGAAGGTGATGCCGAAGGATTACAAGCGCGCGCTCGCGGACGCCGCGAAGGAAGGCCGCCCGGATTCTGCGGGGGAACAGGCGGAATCCCAAGAGGCGCTCGTAGGGGCGGGCCCCCGTGCCCGCCCGGCGTTGCAGGGCGACCACAGGGGGTCGCCCCTACAGACGGCCGGCATTGATGACGCGGGCGGCATGAACACGGGCCGCGTCGATATCCCTTCCCCCTCGAGGGCCTGACCATGGGCAAGCCCACCGGATTCCTCGACTACGCGCGGGAGGCGCCGCCGAAGCGCCCGCCCGCGGAGCGCGTCCGCGACTGGCGGGAGACCGACGTCCCCCTTCCGGAGGAAGCCCTTCAAAACCAGGCCGCCCGCTGCATGGATTGCGGCGTCCCCTTTTGCCACTGGGCCTGCCCGCTTTCGAACCAGACGCCCGAGGTCAACGACCTCGTCTATCGCGGGCGTTGGCGCGAGGCCCTCGTCCTGCTCCACCGCGGGAACAACTTCCCCGAGCTCACGGGCCGGCTTTGCCCCGCGCTCTGCGAGGGCTCCTGCGTCCTCGGCATCCAGCGCCCGGCGGTCACGGCCTGCGCGATCGAGCTTCAGGTCGTGGAGCGCGGCTGGCGCGAGGGCTGGATCACGCCCTGCCCGCCGCGCGCCCGCACGGGGCGCCGAGCCGCGATCGTCGGCTCCGGGCCCGCGGGGCTCGCCTGCGCCCAGCAGCTCGCGAGAGCGGGCCACGACGTCTTCGTCTTCGAGAGATCGGACAGGCCCGGCGGGATCCTCCGCTACGGCATCCCCGACTTCAAATTGGAGAAGCGCGTCCTGGACCGGCGGCTGGATCAGCTTGCCGCCGAGGGGGTCCGGTTCGTCTCGAACGCCGAGGCGGGGGTCTCGCCGTCGGCTGCCGACCTCCGCAGCGGCTTCGACGCGATCGCGCTCTGCGGCGGGGCCGGGCGGCCGCGTGATCTCGACGTCCCGGGCCGCGACCTCGCGGGCGTCCGCTTCGCGATGGATTTCCTCGCGCGCGCGAACCGGCGCCAGGCGGGGGACGAGGCCGCGGACCCGATCACCGCCAAAGGCCTTCGGGTCGTCATCCTCGGGGGCGGCGATACGGGGGCCGACTGCCTGGCCACCGCGCTGCGCCAGGGCGCCGCCTCCGTCCGGCAGCTCGAGATCCTGCCCAAGCCCCCGGAATCGCGCGCCGAGGCGAATCCCTGGCCGGAGTGGCCGAACATCCTGCGCGTCTCCTACGCCCACGAGGAGGGGGGAGTTCGCGAGTTCTCCGTCCGGACGACGAGGCTCGAGGGCGTTGCCGGCGCCGTGAAGCGCGTCTGCGCCGTCCGGCTCGAATGGCAGCCGCAGCCGTCGGGGCCGCCGCGCCCGCGGGACATCCCGGGCAGCGAGTTCGCCCTCGACGCCGATTTCGTGATCCTCGCGATGGGATTCCTGGGCCCCGAGAAAGGCCCGCTCGCGTCCGACCTCGGCGTCCGGCTCACCGATCGGACGACCGTATGGACCGATGCCGAGAAACAAACGAGCGTCCCCGGCGTCTTCGCCGCCGGCGACATGGCGAGAGGCCCGTCGCTGGTCGCCTGGGCGATCGCCGAAGGCCGCGCCGCCGCCCGGGGGATCGACGCCTTTTTACTGGGGGAGGCCGGGGCCTAGCGGCATAAGCCGCGACCCGGAAAAATCCATGGCAAGCACGAACACGGCGGCGCGTCGGGGGCCCGCGCGGGGCCGGCGCCCGGCGCCGCTCTCCCTCTTCGAGGCCGGCCCGCCTTTTCCGGAGGCCCTCGCTCCCGCGCCGCCCGTCCCGAAAGGGAACGGACGTCCGGGCCTCCTCGTCGGCCGCTCCAAGCTGATGCAGGCCGTCTTCGCGCAGGTCTCCCAGGTCGCCCCGAGCGACGCGACGGTCCTGCTGCGCGGCGAGAGCGGGACCGGGAAGGAGCTCGTCGCGCGCGCCATCCACGCGTCGAGCCGCCGCG
>CAYHQZ010000361.1:0-2726 GCA_964358555.1 uncultured Planctomycetia bacterium | reverse complement strand
GATCGACGCGATGATTCCCATCGGCCGCGGCCAGCGCGAGCTCATCATCGGCGACCGCGGCACCGGCAAGACCGCGATCGCGGTCGACGCGATCTTAAACCAGAAGGGCCAGGGCGTGATCTGCGTCTACGTCGCGATCGGCCAGAAGTCCTCGACGGTCGCGTCCGTCGTCGAACGCCTGAAGGCCGGCGGGGCGATGGATCACACCATCGTGGTTGCCGCCTCCGCCTCCGACCCCGCGCCCATGCAGTACATCGCGCCCTACTCCGGCTGCGCGATGGGCGAGGAGTTCATGTACGCCGGGAAGGACACGCTGTGCGTCTACGACGATCTCACGAAGCAGGCCGCCGCCTATCGCCAGCTGTCGCTGCTGCTGCGCCGCCCGCCGGGCCGCGAGGCCTATCCGGGCGACGTCTTCTACCTCCACTCGCGCCTCCTCGAGCGCTCGGCGAAGCTGCACCCATCGAAGGGGGGCGGCTCGCTCACGGCCATCCCCATCATCGAGACGCAGGAAGGGGAGGTCAGCGCCTACATCCCGACGAACGTGATCTCGATTACGGACGGCCAGATCTACCTCGAGCCGAACCTCTTCTATTCCGGGATCCGCCCCGCCATCAACGTCGGGATCTCGGTCTCCCGCGTCGGCGGGAAGGCCCAGACGGGCGCGATGAAGCAGGTCGCGGGGGGGCTGCGCCTCGACCTGGCCCGCTACTGGGAGCTCGAGGCCTTCGCGCAGATGGGCACCGAGATGGACCGCTCGACCCAGGCCCAGATCGATCGCGGCAAGCGGATGGTGGAACTCTTAAAGCAGGGGCAATACGAGCCCATGGACGTTGCCGACCAGATCCTCTCGATCTTCGCAGGCACGAAGGGCTTCCTCGATGCTGTCCCGATCGAGCGGATCGCGGAGTGCGAGAAGGCCCTGCTCGCCCACGTCCGCGACAAGCATCCCGAGCAGCGGGAGGCCATCCGCCGCGACAAGAAGATCGGGCCGGACCTGGAAAAAAGGCTCCTAGCGCTCTTCAAGGACTTCGTTCCCGCCTTCCTCGAGGGCCGCGCGGCCGATCCGCGGGCCGTGGGAGCCTGACAAGGCTGCAAGCGAATCATGGCCCGCCTGAAGGATCTCCGCCGGCGGATCAAGTCCGTCCAGAACACGCGCAAGCTTACCCGGACCATGGAGATGGTCGCGACCGCGAAGTCGAAGCGCGCGCAGGACTTCTTCCGGGCCGTGCGCGCCTTCGGGGACTCCGTCGCCGACGCCCTCGCCGCCGCGCGCACGGAATCGCAGGACCCGACGCCGCTGGAGCGGCCGGGGAAGGGCAAAGTCCGGGGGCTGTGGGTCGTGACGGCGAACCGGGGGCTGTGCGGCGGGTTCAACGCATCCGTCGTGCGGCTGGCGCGCGAGGAGATCGCGCGGATCCGGAAAGGCGGCTTCGAGCCCCGGCTCTTCGTCCAGGGCAAGAAGGGCCAGCAGGCGTTCCGGAACCTGAAGATCCCCTTCGAGCCCGTCTCCGTCGCGCGCGACGATCAGCCGAGGCTCGCGGAGGCCGAGGCCCTCGCGGATCGCTGGATTGCGCTCGCGCAGGGCGGGGGGCTCGCCTCGATGTCGTCCGTCTCCACGCCCTTCAAGCCGGGCGCCGTCCCGGCCCCCGAGGCGCGAGCGCTTTTGCCCGCCGAGGCCGGCCCCCCCCCGAAGGCGAAGGGCGCCCCCATCTTCGAGCCGACGCTTGCCGCGGCGCTCTCCGCGCTTGCGCCGCTGTCCGTCGCCTGCGAGATCCTGGGGCGGATGTCCGCCTCGGCCGCCGCCGAGCAGGTGGCGCGTCGGGTCGCCATGAAGAGCGCGACCGACAACGCGGACGACATGGTGAAGACCCTCACCCGAGCCTACAACCGCGCCCGCCAGGCCGGCATCACCCAGGAGATCGCCGAGGTCGTCGGCGGCGGGATGGCGGTGGAGTGAATCTCATGAAACCGAGGAGGAGAACGTGACGAAAGGCAAGGTCGTCCAGGTGATAGGTGCCACGCTCGACGCGGAGTTCCCGCAGGAGGCGCTGCCGCCCATCTACAACGCGCTCGAGGTGAACTTCACGCGCGACGGCAAGCCCGTGCGGCTCGTGGGCGAGGTGCAGCAGCACCTCGGCGGCAACCAGGTGCGCGCCGTGGCGCTTTCGTCCACGGACGGCCTGGTCCGCGGGACCGAGGTCCTCGACACGGGCGGGCCCGTCACGGTCCCGGTGGGGCCGGAGACGCTCGGGCGGGTGTTCAACCTCCTTGGCGAGCCCATCGACGAGCGCGGGCCCATCCACACGGCCCAGCGCCTGCCGATTCACCGGCCGCCGCCGAGGCTCGAGGATCTCGAGCCCAAGGCCGAGATATTCGAGACGGGGATCAAGGTCATCGACCTCCTCACGCCGTATACGAAGGGCGGCAAGACCGGCCTCTTTGGCGGGGCGGGGCTGGGCAAGACCGTCCTCATCCAGGAGCTCATCAACAACGTCGCCTCCAAGCACGGCGGCTACTCGGTCTTCGCAGGCGTCGGCGAGCGGACCCGGGAAGGCAACGACCTCTGGGTCGAGATGCAGCAATCGAAGCTCTCGTCCGGCGAGTCGGTCCTCTCGAAGACCTGCATGGTGTTCGGGCAGATGAACGAGCCGCCGGGGGCGCGCCTGCGCGTGGGGCTTTACGCGCTCACGATGGCCGAATACTTCCGCGACGAAAAGGGATCG
>CAYHQZ010000360.1:0-2741 GCA_964358555.1 uncultured Planctomycetia bacterium | reverse complement strand
CCAACTTTCCGCACATTGCCATTACGGTATCGAACCAAGGATCCGGCCTGTTTCGTGAAGGGCGATCTGCTCCATGCGACGTAGCAGCTTCTTGAGGAGCTTGTAGTTCTCGGCCCACTCCAACGCCAGGCGTGCTTGCTCCTTGTTCAACCTCAAGGACACCGTTTTCCCTTCGATCTTATGACTCCACTGGAAGTAGGGGCCGTGAAGCCGGGGGGGCTGGCCCATGCACCGACAGGCCGGATTGCCGCAGGGCATGAAGCGGCGGGTCACGCTGCCGGGGCGAGCCCACCCCAGGGCCAGGATGCGGCTCTTGAGCTCCCGGTATTCCCTCTCGGTGTCTCCGCTTTTTCCTTGACGTCGCCTCATCTGGCCGTAATACTACGGCTAGATAGGAGGGAAGTCAAGTGGATTCGTCGCTCGCCCTGGAATCCCGCAAGGTCGCCGGCCTGCCGCTGGTAAACGCGATCCTCGACCGCCTTGGCTTTGACCGGCTCCTGGCTCAAGTGCTCCCCAGCGGCGGGCGCCTCGCGGCGGCTCGGGCTCTTGGCGTCCTCACCCGCAACATCGCCCTCCACGACCGGCAGCCCGTCTACACGCACGTCGAGTGGGCCCGCCAGGTGGAACCCTCCTTGGTGGGACTCCAAACCGGACAGGCCGATCTGCTGAACGACGACCGCGTCGGCAGGGCGCTCGACCGGCTCTTCGATGCCGATCGGGCGGCTCTCATGACCGAACTCGTCCTGCGGACCCTCCGGGAGTTCAAGGTCGACGTGGACCAGCTCCACAACGACTCGACGACGCTGACCCTGACGGGTGACTACAAAGACGCCGATGGGAAGGAACTGCGAGGCCAGCCCACCCTCCACGTCACGTACGGGCACAACAAGGACCACCGCCCGGACCTCAAGCAGCTCCTTTTCATCCTGACGGTCTCCGCCGACGGAGCCGTGCCTGTCCACTACCGCGCCATGGACGGGAACACCAACGACTCCGTCACCCACATCGACACGTGGGAGACTCTCCGCAAAGTCGCCCGACGCCCGGACTTTCTCTATGTCGCCGACTGCAAGCTATGCTCCAAGGCCAGCCTCGAACATATCGCCCAGCTGGGAGGCCGCTTCATCACGGTGCTTCCACGGAACCGTCGCGAGGACCGCTGGTTCCGCCAGTTCGTCCAAGTGAATGAACCTTCCTGGGAGGAGGCCATCCGGCGGCCCAACCCTCGGCGTCGTTCCGGGCCGGAAGACGTGTGGAAGGTGGTGGAAGCCCAGATCCCCTCCAAGGAAGGCTACCGGATCGTCTGGATCTGGAACTCTCTCATGGCCCTGGAGGATGGCGAGGGACGGCAAGCTCGGATCGAAAAGGCCTGGCTCGGAATCGAACGGCTCGAGACGAAGCTCCGGGGGAAACGCTGCCGCCTGCGGCTTCGGGAGAAGGTCGAGGAAGCGGCCGCCAAGATCCTCCAGGAGGCCGGAGCCGATCGTTGGGTGCGGGTCGAGATCACGGAGCGCAAGGAGCCCGTCTTCCGGCAGGAGAAGCGGGGGCACCCCGGCCCGAACACCAAATACTTCCGCAAGGAGCGGCTCCGCTTCTCCGTCGCCGCCCGCGTGAAGGACGACGTGATCGCCGCCGACGCGCACACCGACGGGATGTTCCCTCTCATCAGCAATTGCCGGGATCTGTCGCTCAAGCAGATCCTCGAGGCTTACAAATTCCAGCCGAAGCTTGAGAAACGCCACGAGCAGCTCAAGTCGGTACAGGACATGGCGCCGGTCTGGCTCAAGAACGTGGCGCGGATCGAAGCCTTGCTCTTCCTCTACTTTGTCGCGCTCCTCGTCCACGCCCTCCTCGAGCGGGAGCTTCGTCATGGAATGGAACGTGAGAATATCGGAAGCCTTCCCCTCTACCCCGAAGATCGCAAATGCCGGGCGCCGAGCACCGAGCGAATCCTTGATCTGTTCGCCCCGCTCCAGCGTCATCGACTACGCAAGCGCGGAAACCTCGTTCAGGTGTTCGATCCCGAACTGGGAAAGCTCCACAAACAGGTCCTCGCTCTCATGCGGCTTCCCGTCTCCGTCTTTCGACTCAAGCCGTAGCCGCTTGTGGCGCGATATCGAGTGGGGACTTTGCGGAAAGTAGGTATCTGGCGCGGGAGGGTCCCGGGCTCCGGCGCCCACAGGCGGCGCACGTGAGGGGGAAGATTTGGGAGCTTCGCGTGTCGCTGGCGCGGAACGAGTACCGGGTGTTGTATTTTTTCATGGTGGGTCAGAAGGCGGTCCTGGTGCACGCGTTTCAGAAGAAGACATCGGCGATTCCGGCTCGGGAGATCGAGACGGCCGAGGCACGCCAGAGGCAGTATGAGGATCGGCTGAAGAAGGGTGAGGTGAGTTCATGAAGCAGAAGGCTCGTTACTTTGACGACTACCTGAAGGAACAACTCAAGGATCGGGAGTTCCGTAGGCATTTCCGTCAGGCACGACTGGCTGTCGAGGTGGCTGACCAGATCGTGAAGATGCGCGAGAAACTGGGGATCAGCCAGGCGAGCCTGGCGCACCGGATGGGGACGAAGCAGCAGACGATTTCGCGGCTGGAAAGCGGAGACTACGAGGGCTTCACGCTGAAGACCCTGATGAAGATCGCGGAAGCGACCAAGACGCATCTCGTGGTGAAATTCGCGCGCCAGAGGAGATCGCGCGCGGTATAATTCATCCGAAGGTATGATGTTAGCCACGCCGCTCC
>CAYHQZ010000359.1:0-2761 GCA_964358555.1 uncultured Planctomycetia bacterium | reverse complement strand
CCTGAACACCGATTTTCGCGGATCGGATAACCGTCACGAGAACATAAAGCCTACCAGCTCACGGATAGAGCTTCACGAGAAGCGAAGGCTGAGTTTCGCGCCGTCAGGAGCCAGAAGTCGAGACGGCAGGCTGGCCCACGGGATGGCTCGGAGGATGGGGTTGTGAGCGCGCCGTGGGAAGGTGATCGATACCTCCGGGCCCCTCACGGCCACTGAAGCCTTGCCGCGGACGAAGTGGCGATAGAGCTTCGGCGCATCGCAGTCCTCGAAACCGCGCAAGCGGCGGGCCAGCATCGTGTAAAGCGTGTCGGCGATCATCGTGAGCGTCAGGTCGAAGTGGACCTTCATGAGGATCGGCGAGGAGATCGCGTTGAGATGGAAGAACTTC
The DNA here is from genome assembly GCA_964358555.1 of uncultured Planctomycetia bacterium. GTDB lineage: Bacteria > Planctomycetota > CAYHQZ01 > CAYHQZ01 > CAYHQZ01 > CAYHQZ01. The sequence continues at coordinate 2,373 of CAYHQZ010000359.1, read as the reverse complement.
ACGGCCTCGGCGATCACGTTTTCGACCCGCCAGCGGCGGGCGTAGTTGCCCACGAGCAACTCCACAGGGGTATCGAAGTCGTTGGTGATCAGGAAGGCAGGTTTCTCATGGCCGTTTCCGCGGACGATGACTTGGCGTAGCGGGCCCTCGTAGCCGGAGAGGGAAAGGGTCGAGACGTGGACGAGGGGGTTGGGGAACTTGCGCTTCTCATGCGGGATGTGGATGCGTTGCCACCCCTCCAGCTTTTCGACGGCTTTGATCATCTTGTCGCCGCGACGCCGAAGGGTGATGAACTTGACGTCCGCCCCGTTGAGCCGGGAGAGCTTGGGGTACGTGGTAAACCTGGAATCGAAGATCAGAGTGGGCTCGACGCCACGGCGGACTTTACGCCAGAAGGAGAGGAATTCAAGGACTTGGTCGTCGGCCTCGGACTTCCGGATGTCCGCATCCGTGTAGAGCATCAGTTTGGACTCGGCGTCCTGAGCGATCATCGTCAAGGCACCCTTCATCACCTTGTTGCGCGCGCCCGCCCAGTGTTTCTCGAGCACCGACTCCTCGCCGAAGTGCGGGACGGTGTGGAAGTCGAGGTTGACGATCGGTCCTCCATAGAGCCCGAGCTTGAGGGCTCGCCGGACGAAGGCCGCCTGGAGGCGCTCGATGTGGACCGCGTCCAGGCCGAACGAGTAGGTGGACATCGCCGTGCACTTCGGGAGCGCGTTCAAGCCGGCAAAAAGACCCAGCCCGGGGTCGAAGCCGTGCTCGCCGACATGCGCGTAGCGCTCGTCCCCGAGCAGCTTGAGGGCCAGGAAGGACAGCAGGTAGCTCAGGCCGGGGATGGCCTTGGTGCCGGGTAGCCCGGCGTCCTTCACCACACCGTTGAAGTCCAACTGCGTGAGGAAGGGGGCAAAGAGAAACACTCCGGCGCACTCCGATTCGAACCGCTGCCCGTCGAGCGACGAAAGAGCCATCGTTTCCGCGCGTCCGGGGACAAAGGCACCTTTGACGGTGATGCCCATCTTGAGCCGTGCGCGGCGCGGGAGCTTGGGGAAGCCCTCCTCGGCGAGCACGCGCTCGACGGTCCGCACGCTGATCTCGATTCCTTCTTCGGACAGGACTTGCGCGATTTCGCCGGCGGACATGGCGGCGCGCCGCGCGGTGCGGATCTTGTCTCGAGTCTCGCGAGAGACGCGCCAACGGCCGGCCTTACCTTCGGGTAGCGGTTCGGCAAAGTCGAGCTTGCCGGTGCTGAAGAGGTGGCGCAGCAAGTAGACGTAGCCCTTCTTGTAGCCAAAGCGCTGGGCCACCGCCTGAGCCGGGAGACGCTCGAGAAAAGACGCACGGACCGCCTCGTAGCGACGTTGCCAGTCGGCCTTCGGGCGTTTGAAGTAGGACGCATCCACGGCTCTGTTATATATACACTATGACGATGATATGTGCAATATTATAATGTTATAATTAGAGCGCGCGAACCGTGCTCAGAGCGCCTGGAGAGCCGGCCCCTTCTCTCCCGAGGGGAAATGAGAGTGTGGGGGCAAGCAAGCGGGGAGCAACCCGAGGCGGCACTGATTTTAACCACCCCGGGCTACCTTCCTGACCGTCAATCCATATAAGACCGCGAGCGCCAGGAAGGGTCGGTTACCAAGAGGAGGCAGGGTTCGGAGCGCTCAGAAGTTTACAGAGTATCCGGTCCGCGAAAATCGGTGCTGAACGAAAAAGACTGCAACGGCGCGATCGCCGACTGCACGGAGGCGATCCGTCTCAACCCCCGCTACGCCGTCGCCTACGGCACCCGCGGCGCCGCCCGGGCGGAAAAAGGGGACTTCGAAGGCGCGGTCCGGGACTTCGAGAGCGCGCTGGAGATGTCCCCCCTCGACTGGCCCAACCGGAAGCTGGTCAGGGAACTGCTGGAAAAGGCGAGGAGATAAAAAAACGGGCGCGCCTTTCGACGCGCCCGTTTTCCGATTGCCTTGGATTACGCGGATGCCCCCGGCTGCGGCTGCGGCGCAGGAGCTGCAGGAGCCTCCATCGGGCCCACGGGGGGCTCCAAGCCGGCCTTCGCCAGGACCGCGTAGAGGACGAACCCGATCACGTACGCGATCACGGGCGCCGGGGTGATGAACCCGAACTTCTCCCCGTCGATCAGCGGCAGGATGCCCACGACGAACCCGACGGCCCAGGAGATGTACCCGGCCCAGTTGATGCCCTTGCGCGGACCAGCCCACTTCTTCCCGCTCAGGAGATAGTCGGCGCACATGGCCCCGCAGATCGGGCCGAAGGAGGCGCCGATGATCACGAACACGCTGATGAGGTTGAAGGCCTGTCCGGTGACCGCCAGGACGATGCTGATGATGCCGCCGATGAGCGTCATGACCA
>CAYHQZ010000358.1:0-2788 GCA_964358555.1 uncultured Planctomycetia bacterium | reverse complement strand
GCCTGCTTCGGAGGGTGATTCGCTCTCAAGGAACCGACTATTTACGAGCGAATCATGCATGACTTACACTCTGTCCCCCGGCCTGTCGTACCTCGACATCCCTGCCGATCATCGTCTCTTCCTCGCGTGCCTGGAGTCGGAGACCATCCCACTCGGGGATCTGAAGCGCGGCGAACCGCTCGTCGTCGAGGGCACGGTGTGGGGCGCCGATCCCGAGGGCGGCTGGCGGCTCATCTATCTCAAGGACTTCACGATCCGGCGTCCCTGATCCGGCGCGAATTGGGTATTAGGAACTTACATTCCGCACTTCGCCGGGTAGTCTCCCCCGAATTTCGCGAGGGAGTAAGTCCTTAGCGTCGCGGACGTTACGTCACTTGAGCGCCATGGCCCTTTTGCGGATTTGCACCCTGAGAAGCGCCCTCTCCCGATTCTGAAGGGTCTGAAATTCTCGGAGCGCCTGACGCCAGAGGCGGTAGCGCTGTGCGGCTTGCCGAAGGGATGCGGCGTCGGCTTGGCGAACGAAGCGACAGCAGCGCCGGCCCGCCCTGGTGAAGAGGAGCAGGGTTTGGCGGTGGGTCGGGCGGTCGGCGCACCGGCACGTGGGATTCCCGCAGCGTCTGAGGGTATCGTAGACGGACCCGATCAGCAGCGGCTCGTCGGCCAGGAGGATCTTCAGGAGTTCCTCCCTCCTGCGCCACACGTCTTCGAGAGATCTCGGCGTTTTTCCCGTTGACTTGTTCATGAAGACTAGTATGATTATATAGTATAAGTGAATACTAGTCAAGGCCCGATCCGCTCGCGACGTTCCACGCCGTCCGGTACCGCCGAGATCTCCCGCCATCTTCTCGGGCCCCATCCCGTCATTGCGCACTACCTCCAACGCATGAATCTCGAAGGCATCCTGCGCGGGGCGCTTGGGGGCGCCCGGCAGGGCGTGCTCGACCACGCGCGAACCCTCACCGTGCTCGTGCACAACCTCCTGGTTTCCCCGGGTCCGCTCTACCGGATCGCCGAATGGGCCGCGCCGTGGGAGCCCCACGTCCTCGGGCTCACGTCCGGCCAGAAGGCGGTTCTCAACGACGATCGGGTTGCCCGGGCGCTCGACGCCTTGGTATCGGAGCGAGCCCGGGGGATCTGGTTCCGCTTGGCACTTCGCGTCATCAAGCAGTTCGAGGTCCAGACCGATCGGGTGCATTTCGACACCACCACCGTCACCTTCCACGGGAAGTACGAAGGCTCCGTTTCGGACCCCAAGATCACCCACGGCCACAACAAGGATCACCGGCCGGATCTCAAGCAGTTGCTCTTCGGCCTGTCGGTCTCCAGCGACGGAGCCGTGCCCCTGCATCACCAGGTGCACAGCGGCAACCGCACCGACGACAGCGTCCACCAGGGGAACCTGGAGGACCTCCGGCGGATCCTCGGGCGGGATGACTTCACGTACGTGGCGGACTCGAAGCTCTGCACGGCGGACAACCTGAAGCACCTGACGGGCTACGGGGGAACGTTCGTCACCCTCATGCCGCGGACGTGGAACGAGGACAAGCGTTTCCGACAGACGCTCCGGGACGGGAAGGTGCGATGGAAGGAGATCCTGCGCATCCCGAACCGCCGGCGGAAGGACGATCCGCCGGACATCTTCTCGACATGCAAGGGGCTGGACCGCACGGACAACGGCTACCGGCTGATCTGGGTCCGTAGCTCCCAGAAGGCCGAAGAGGATCGGCTCTACCGAGAGGGCCGGCTTCGCCGCGCGGAGGCGGAACTGGGGGATCTGGAGCTCAAGCTCAATCGGCGGCGCATGCGGGCGGTCCGGGCGATCAAGGGCGCGGTGCGCGAGATCCTCCAGAGACTAGGGGTCGAACGCTTCTTGGGGGTCAAGCTCAAGGAGCGCGCCCAACTCATCCCGCACCGGCTGAGGCGTGGCCGTCCCGCGGCCACAGACCCGGTGCGGATGGAGAAGCGAAAGACCTGGACGCTCCGAATCCGTCGGGACGCCAAAGAACTCACGCGCGAGAAGAGGACCGACGGAGTCTTCCCGCTCATCACGAACCTCGAGAAGCCCCCCAAGCGTGAGATCCTGCTTATCTACAAGTACCAGCCCTATGTGGAGAAAAGATTCTCGGGCTTGAAGACGGAGCTCGAGATCGCGCCGGTCTACCTCAAGAAGCCGATGCGGGCCGCCGCGCTCATCCACGCCTACTTCTTCGCCTTAGTCGTCGCCAGTCTCATCGAGCGGGAGGTACGGCGCGGAATGACGCGGGACAAGATCGAGGCGCTCCCGCTTCTCCCCGAGGGCCGAGAAACCAAGACACCCACGTGCCCGAGAATCCTGGAGGCGTTCAACGCGCTGGCGTGGCAGGAGTTCACCAGGGGCGACGAGGCGATCGCCTTCCCGATCGACCTCACGCCTTTGCAGAAGGAGGTGCTGCGTCTCTTGCGGGTGCCCTCGGAGACCTACACGTAGTCGCGAGGTGGGGAGGCCCAATTCGCGTCAGCACGCCCGGCGAGTTGCGGAATGTGGGATGTAGGTCTACGGCCTGTCCACTTCGCCCCCGCATCCGCAGTCACGAGTTCCGGATGACGCCGTCTTCAGGCACCATCCTTGATCCCGTCCCAGCCCGCGGATAGACTTCCTTCCGGCGTTTGGATGTCCTACTCCCTCGAAGAATGAGCAGCCATGCCTGTGGCCAAGAAGAACTGTGCGAAGACGCGCAGCTCGTACTGGCAAGAGGCGAACTGGAACTGAAGCCGGCCCGCTACGCCTACGTTGCGCCGGACAACAACG
>CAYHQZ010000357.1:0-2828 GCA_964358555.1 uncultured Planctomycetia bacterium | reverse complement strand
GGATACAAGGGGGTGCGGGACCTTGTGACGAAGGCGGATCGGGCGAGCGAGCGGATGATCGTGCGGGCGATCCGCAAGGCCTTTCCAGGGCACGGGATTTTTGCGGAGGAGGGAGGGGCGCGGAAGGGGGACGGGGAGTGGGAGTGGATCGTGGACCCGCTGGACGGGACGACGAACTATGCCCACGGGCTGCCGAATTTCGCGGTGTCGATGGGGCTGGCGCGGATTGGCTCGGACGGGCGGCGGCGGGTGGAGGTCGCGGTGGTCCACGCGCCGGCGCTCGGGGAGACGTTCGTGGCGGCGAAGGGGAAAGGGGCGACGCGGAACGGTAGGCCCATCCGGGTCTCTCGGACGACGAGCCTGATCCGCTCGCTCCTCGTGACGGGGTTTGCCTACGACCGGGATCGATCCTGCGATACGAACATCGGAAACTTCGGGAAGCTCCTCATGCGCGTTCGGGACATCCGGCGGTTCGGGGCGGCGTCGCTGGATTTCGCCTACGTGGCCTGCGGCCGGTTCGACGGGTTCTGGGAGCTGCATCTCGCGCCGTGGGACAAGGCGGCGGGCTCGCTGCTCGTTTCGGAGGCGGGGGGTCGCGTGACGGACGAGAAAGGCGGGGACGGGTTTCTCGCGGGGCCCGCGATCGTGGCGACGAACGGCCGGATCCACGAGGCGCTCCGCCGATCGCTCTCGCGGCTGAAACACCGCGGCTGGGGATACAAATAGCCCTAGGTCCCAAGTCCTAGGTCGACGAAGACACGCCTTCGGGGCCTCCTCAATACGCGCCCCTTTGGCTTAGGACCTAGGACTTACTGAACTTTTGCGTCGGGGGGTAAAACCGGGCACGGGCGAGGGACGGGGGCTCGGCTCTTGCTCCCGGTCTCCGCGCGGTCCACGGCAGGCATACGAATTCATGGCGTTGGACCGTGCTCCGACAGGTCGCCACGATCCGAGCCCCCACCCCTCGCCCTTCTTGTTATTCGTACCTAGGAATACAGGGGTCGGCGCCGCCATGCCGCAATCGAGAGGTCGGACGCAAAAGTTCAGGACTTAGGACCCGCAACGATGGGTACACTATTCCCATGAGCCTCTTCGACCTCCTCCTCGCCGCGGTGATCTTTGCCGGGGCGATGGTCGGGCGGCAGCAGGGGTTTTGGCGGGTGATCTATTGGGCGGCGGGGGTCGCGGCGACGCTGTTTCTGTCGATGTATTTCTACGACTCGATCTACGGCGCCTTCCGGTTGTCGTTTCGCCGCGGGGTCGCGGCCTTCCTGGTCTACGTGATCCTGTTCGCCGGCGTCGGGATCGTGCTCTGGGTCCTGCTGCGCCCCTTCGAGCGCTGGGTCGCGAAGAACCGGCTGGCGGACGTGAATCGGGCGCTCGGGTTCGTCGCGGGCGGGATCGTGGGGGTGATCCTGGCGGGGTTCGTGTCCCTGCACGGGCTGCGGGCGGCGGGCGGCGAGATCCGGGCGAGCGTCAAGGGCTCGGCCCTCGCGCCCATCCTGCTGAAGCCCGCCGAATTCGTGTCGTTCCTCCTGCCCGCGCGGTTCCGGGACGCGCGGGGGACGGGGGAGGTAAGGCCGTAGGGGGGGTCTATCAGCTATTTCTTGTAAATCGGCAAGTAGCGGTAGTAGACCTCGAGGGTCATCGCGCCGAGGGCAGTGGTGTAGGCCTTGCCGCCTTGGGGGCCCCAGCGGTCGTTCGCTGCGTCCCACGCGCCGTCGTCGAGGGTGCCGCGGATCTGGCGGGAGATCAGGTTGTCGCGCATCGCGCGGTTCCAGTTGTCCCAGCGCTCGCCGCCCACCTGGAACATCGCCAGCGTCGCGTAGTAGATGTAATAGAAGTTGTCGAGCCGGACGCCGTCGGCGGCGTTCATGTCGGCGGCCCGGAGCATCCAGGGCGAGTCGGTCGGGACGCCCATGTAGGCGAGCGAGATCATCGCGATGGAGCGGACGGCCTCGGGGCCGGTCTTGGGCCCCTGGGTGGGCTCGACCTTGCCCGACGAGTGGAGGGCGTAGTTCACGTTGCCCGAGCCGCTCGAGCCGCCGGCGCCGGCGCGCTCGAAGTGGGCGCGGGCGCGCTCGAAGAGGGAGGGCGGGACCTGGAGGCCGGCGAGGTGGAGCGACTTGGCGGCCATGACGCACCAGCCGGACAGCGACGAGTCGTTTCGGTTCCGGCCGTTGTGGAGGTTGGGGTCGTAGTTCCAGCCGCCGCCGGGGTTCTGGGAGGCGACGAGGTAGTCGAGGGCCTTCTGGGCGCACGCTTGGTGGGCGCCCGACATCCCGTAGGCCTCCGCCACCGCAAGCGACGCGAGGGCGTGGCTGTAGTGCGAGCCCGGCCAGCGGCCGGAGTTCTTGTCCTGGATGGACTCCAGCCAGTAGATGCCCCGCCGGACGTGCGCGGCGTACTTGCCCTCGGTTTCCGAGTGGCCCGCGCCGAGGAAGGCGAGGACCGCGAGGGCCGTGACGCCGGTGTCGAAATTGATTTCCTGCGCGGGGATGCTGGGGTGGGGCTTGGCCATCCCGCCGTGCTTCTTCGCCGACCAGCGGCCGTCGGGCTGCTGGTTGCGCACGAGCCAGTTGAGCGCGCGGTCGACGGCCGCCTCGCTTTCCTTCGAGCCGCCGAACTTCTCGATGCTCGCCTGCTTCGAGCCCGTCCGGGCCGCGAATCCGGGCTTGACGGCGGGAGCGCCGCCGCCCGACGGCGGCTTCGGCGGGGCCTTGATGGGGCCCGCCTTGGGGGCGCTCGGGGTGTCGCCGATCCCGATGATTTCGGCCTCGCCGGCCTCGCCGGGCGCAAGGAACGAGACCTCGGCGGCCGGGGCGACG
>CAYHQZ010000356.1:0-2850 GCA_964358555.1 uncultured Planctomycetia bacterium | reverse complement strand
GGGAGGCCCGACCTCGTCGTGGCGAACCATTTCGCCTCTTCCGTGTCGGCCCTGCTGAATACAACGACGCCGGGGGCGTCCTCGCCGGCCTTCGCGGCCAAGAAGGATTTCCCGACGGGCACGCGGCCCGCGTCCGTCGCCCTGGGCGACCTGAACGGGGACGGAAAGCCCGATCTCGCCGTGGCGAACAGTTTCTCCACGTCCGTTTCGATCCTGTTCAGCACGATCGGCCCCTGAGCGGGGGCCCGCCCCGGGAGGAGGGAGATGTCGGTCAGGCCCTCAAGCAGATCAAGGGGGTCGAGTGCGTGAGCCCGCTCCAGGTCTATCTCGATCTCAAAGTCCGCCTTGCGAAGCAGGGCCCTTCTTGAGATACGGGTGTCCGAGTGACCGGAAATGGTATGCGTTCACCTAATACAACCGCAGAGGCGCGGAGGCGCAGAGCGGATGGATTCTTGTGGAAGGGGGCCATGGGGGCGGAGGGGCTTCGCCGACAAGGCCGTCCGGGGATTTGATTTTAAAATACTCCGCCTCTCGGCGTCTCTGGGGTAAAAAGGCGGTGCATGCGTTCACCCCGTCAACCGCGGAGGCGCGGAGCAACGTTCAGGGGAGGCGGACCGCAAGGCGGCGCCGGCCGTTGAGGTCCCGGCTCGCCGGGCGGAAACCCCCATCCTCGATTTTCGGAAAATCCAGGGGTCGGGGAATTCCGCCCGCCCCGGCACGGCCCCGGCCGCCTGTGGCGCCCGGGCAGAGACGGACACCCCTTTCCTCCCCGATGGACTCCGGCCCATCGGGCCGCGGCTCAAAAGCGGCCCTCCGCGTCTCCGCGCCTCTGCGGTAAAAAGGGGGTGAACGCTGATATGGAACGACCGGCGTCAAGCATAAGCCATTGGATCGTCCCCTCTTCTCTTCTTCATCAATGCTCTTTCGTTTCTTCGTGTTTCCGAGAAACCGAGGTGACGGACGAGGCAGGTCGCTTCGACGACGAGTCACTCTGATATCCGCAGGTTGCCTTCGTTTCCGAAGATAGAGCTGCATGAACGTTCTCCGTCGGGAGGAAGCGCTGTCTTACATCGCGAGTCCGGAGACCTGGATCTCCTGTCGCAAAGCGTTCTCGCGCATTTCTCCGTTCGTGCCTGTTCTCGTCCGCCATCTGAGCCTCTCGAACTCCCGTCCTGGCTATGAAGCCTGTACCGATGCTGGATACAGAACCGCCCACAGGAATCCCACAAGCTCCCGTGCCACCGCGACGACGATCTTGGGTCTGGGTTTTCCCCGTGCGTCGAGCCTCCCGAACTTTCGATGGAGCCGCTGGGCCGCCTTGTCTGCGATCGCGATCACGGCGGCCGGTTGGCCTTCCCGTCGCTTGCGGAGCGTCGGTCCCAAGTGGGGCGCATGTCGATAGTGCCAGGCGCTTTCGATGAGCACCCGGCGGGCGTGACCGTTGCCCGCCTTGGTGATGCTTCCCAACCTCCGACTGTCGGAGCTGGAGTGTTCGCTCGGAACAAGCCCCAGGAATCCCATCAGCTCCCGCGGAGACTGAAACCGCCTGAAGTCGTGAAGCTCGGCCACCACCGTGACCGCCGTCACCGTATCGATCCCCGGGAAGCACCGCAGAGCTCCGACCCGCTCGCGATATGGATCCTTCTGGGCGGCCGCCTCCAGCGCGCTCTCGAGTCCTTTCAGCCGCTCTTCCAAGTGCTCGATTGCCAGGACGTAATCCTCGAACACCAGCTTGTCCGCAGGATGCGCGAACGTGAGGGTCCGCAGCCACTTCATGTAAGCCTGCGACCAATTCGTCTTACCCCCCTCCCACACGATTCCTCGCCGCAGGAGCATCTTCCCGAGTCGATGCCGAGCCCGCCCCATGTCCACCCTGGCATCCTCCCGGCACCGGCTCAGATCCCGCAAGGCTTCTTCGCCCTGCGTGGGAGGATGAACCTCCGTGAGCAACCCCGCCCGGAAGAGCCCCACCAACTTCCGGGCGTCCCGTTTGTCCGTCTTGATGCGATCTCCCGGCTTGACGGGGATCAGCGAGGGCGCGATCACGATACACTCCCCCCCCAGCTTCTTGAGGGTGCGCTGAAGGGCGTACCCACAAGGTCCTGCCTCGTAGCACATCCGAACTTCGCCCTTGGCTTCTTTGAGGATCCTCTTCACCATCCGGCGGAGCGCTCCTCCTTCGTTGGCGACTTGCCACTCGATGGGAACGTCACTCCCAGGAAGAAGCATCGCCACCTGAAGCATCCTCATGTGTGCATCCAACGCCACGTGCGTGGTAACATCTCTCATGACCGGCTCCTTTCGTATGCGGCTCTGACGTCGAAAGACGCCAACCCGCGATCCTACGAGATGGAGCCGGTCGTTCCATATGGTCTTACCGGCACCCTGACGGTGGGCACGATGCCGGGCAATTACATCGGGACGATTGACACGGGCACGGCCAATCAAATCAACCTGGTGGTGACGACCACGAGGACCTGGACTGCCGGCGGCGGGGCGGACACCAACTGGAACACGGCGGCCAACTGGGACACCGGGGTCCCGCAGGTGGGCGACAAGGTCGTCATCGGCACCGGCGGCTCGCAGGTCACCATGAATGTCAGCTCTGCCGCGCTGAATAACCTGACGCTGAACCGGGCCGCGGATGTGACGATCGCCGCCGGGGGCGGAACGCTCAACATCGGCTCCGGTGGCATCACCGTGACGGGCTCCAACAGCCACGTGATCAACGCGCCCATCGCCATGACCGCCGGCCAGACATGGAATCAGGGGAGCAGCGGAACGCTGACCGTGAACGGCGTCGTCAGCGGGACCTACAACCTTTCCAAGAGCGGGATGGGCAGGCTGATC
>CAYHQZ010000355.1:0-2871 GCA_964358555.1 uncultured Planctomycetia bacterium | reverse complement strand
ATCCCCTGGCGCTGCAAAACCTCGTCGTGGTCCTGGCCGACTCGGGCGACCCCGCCGGCATTCGCGAGGCGACGGCGCCCTGGCACCGTCCCGGCACCCCCGAGGAGTTCGCGGCCGCGCGGAGCCGGTTCGAGGCGATGGGCGCCGCCGCCGAGGCGCACGAGCGCCGGCTCGTCGCGATGGCCATCGTCGGCGCCCTCGAGAAGAAGGGCGACTTCAAGGAAGCCTTCAACGCCCTGAAGCCGCTGGCCGAGCGCGAGACGACGAGCAAGACGCTCCCTCGCCGGATGGCCATCTATGCGGACAAGGCCGACCTCTTTACCGAGGCCGTGGACTGGGCGGAAACGGCGCTCGCGCGCTCCTGGGATCTTCCTGACATGATCGCGATCCTGCGACGGATCGCCGAGAAGGACAGGCCCGAGAAGGAGACGAAGCGGAAGGCGGCAAAACTGGTCGCCCGCTATGAGCTGCGGAAGAAGACCGCCGAGGGGAAGCTGACGCCCGAGGACCTGAAGCCCAAGATTCCTGGCCCGCCCAAGATGCCAGGCGAACCGGAGGGGATGCCGCCGAACCGGCCGCCCGGCTTCAACCCCGAAGGCGGCAAGCCTCTCATGCCCGGGCCGAAGAATCCGGGCGGGGTGCCGAGGTAGGACGCCCGGGTTGGCCACCCTTCGCGTTCCTTTGGTCCAAGGGCGCGCCGGTAGGCGAGCCTGGCCCCTCGCTACGAGCCCGCGGGCCCTTGGCACCAGGGCGCGCCGGGTTGGCCAGCCGGGGCGCCGATGCGCCACATACTATAAGGAAGAGCGCCACAGCCTGGGCGCCCAGCCGGGCCGGCAGAAGATGGCCAGGGGACGCCTCCCGGCGGCCGCCGCTCGCACCCCCTCGTGGCCGTCTCCTGGCGCGGAATGCTATGCGTTCGTTTGGCATTGACGCCTATGCCTCAAGCCCTAAGATTCCTGCAACCTTTTCAGTTCGAGCATCCGACTGCCACGTCGTGCGGCGCTCGAACCGAAGGGGAAATCGGCGTAAACCACGGCCAGTAAAACTGGAAGGGGTGGATCGTGCGACGTCGTTCCCCAGCGTCGGCGGCCTTGAAAGCAGATCCACCCTCAAATAGGAGTATCTCGATGCGCACGTCTTTTATCCGCACCCGGCTCGTTTTGTCCCTGGTAGCCCTGGCGCTCGCCTTCGTCAGGCCCGCCCTCGCCGCCCCCCTATCGGGAAACCTTCTCGTGTCCCTCGAAGGAAGCGATACCACCGGGAACGGATCGAGCGGCTCGCCCTGGCGGACGATCCAGAAGGCTATGAATGTTTTGCAGACCGAGGGCGTCTCGGCCTCCGTCGTCGTCAATGTGACCCCGGGCGCAGCTTCTTCCGGCACTTTTGTCGAGAGCGTCACGATCCCCTCCATCCCCGGCGCGTCCTCCACGAACACCGTGACCATCCAGGCCGCCGCAGGCAAGTTCGTGAAGGTCGAGAACGCGACCTCGAATGCGCCGGCGTTCAAATTCAACGGTTCCCCATACGTGGTCGTGAAGGGCTTTGATATTTCGACCCCCGCGACCGGCCACGGCGCCGTCTTCTCAGGCTCCGCCACGCAGGGCTGTGTCCTTTCCGGCGTCAACATCCACGACGTCACGGGCTCGGCCAAGGCCGCCGTGCGATTCGAGAGCGGGGCCACGGGCAACCGCGTGGAAAACTCCGTTCTTACTGGTAAGACATACGGCGTCTGGATGGACGAGGCGGATGGGAACACGCTTCAGAACTGTTTCGTCTACGGCAGCACGGACAACGGGATCTACGTAGACAAGTCGGCGAACACGAAGGTTTATTACAACTCCGTTCGCTCCATCGCGGGCGCGCCTTCCAACCTGATCCGCTTCTCCCCCGCCACGGGCGACACGGGCTGCGAGTTCAAGGACAACAACCTCTACCTTGATTCCACGGGCACTTCTCAAACAGCCTTCTACGTTTCCTCCACGTCCGCCGCTTGGACCGGAAATTACCAAAACATCCATATCGTCGGAACCGGCCGAACTGGCTATTACAACGGAACCGGCTACACCTCGCTTTCCGCCTGGCAGGCCGCAGGCCACGGCCAGGACGCGAACTCCATCGCCGTGGAGCCGCGCGAGATTTCGGCCAAGAACCAGCGCATCTGCCAAGGCATCGGCCAGGGCACGAACCCGCTGGTAGGCCAGGGCGTGGCCATCACCGGCGTCACGACGGACATCGGAGGGGCTACTCGCTCCTCTCCTCCCACGATCGGCGCCCACGAGACCCCGCTCGCCCCACTTGAAGGCGCCCTCGGCCTCGTGGCCCTCGACGGCTCCGGCGCCTGGAACTCCATCCAGGACGCGGTAGACGAGCTCGTGGCGCGCGGCGTTTCCGAGGCCGTTACGGTTTCCGTCGCCCCCGGGACATATCCGGGCCAGGTCTGGGTAAAAGCGATCCCGGGCGCGTCTGCGACGAACACCATCTCCTTCGAAAAAACCTCGGGCACTGCCGCCCTCATCGATGCCACGGGCGCGGATTATGGGATTTATTTCGATTCCGCATCGCATGTGACGTTCAAGGGGATCGACGTCCGAAATTCAGGCAAGGAAGGCGTCCTATTCGGAGGGACCTCTACTTCCAGCCGGATCGTTTCGTCCGAGGTCAAGTCCGTGGGGCTTAGCGCATCTGTCCCGTCCGTGAAATTCGAATCGGGCACGAGCGGCTGCAAGGTGCAGAAATGCGAGGTCCTGGGCGATACCGAAGGGATTCTCGTCGCCTCCGCGACGGACGCCGAGATTTCCAACTCCTGGATTCGCGGCGGCGCGAATTATGGCCTGCATTTGCAGACCTGCAACGGCGCCAAGGTCTATTTCA
>CAYHQZ010000354.1:0-2927 GCA_964358555.1 uncultured Planctomycetia bacterium | reverse complement strand
CGATTTTCATGCACTGCCTGCCGGCGCACCGCGGCGAGGAGGTGACGGACGATGTCATCGACTCGGCGCGGTCGGCCGTCTGGGACCAGGCGGAGAACCGCCTGCACGCCCAGAAGGCGGTCCTGCTGAAACTGCTCTCGTAAGATCCCATGCGCAATCCGCCCGCGTGCCGTTGCGGGGGCGGGGCAACCCCGCCCCTACGGAGTGGCGCATGAAAATTGTTTTGGCCACCCGTTCCCGCCACAAGATTGCCGAGATCCGCCGGATCCTCGCGGGCCTGCCCGTCGAGCTCGTCGGCCTCGAGGCGTTGCCGCCCGTGCCCGACGTTATCGAGGATCGCGACACGTTCGCCGGCAACGCCGAAAAGAAGGCCCGCGAGATCGCGGCGGCGTTCGGGTTTCCGGTCCTGGCCGACGACTCCGGCCTTCTCGTGGACGGCCTCCCCGGGGAACTTGGCGTCCGATCGCACCGTTTCGGCGATCCGGGCCTCGATGATCGGGGCCGCAATGCGCTCCTGCTCGAGCGCCTTGCGGGCGTGCCGTTCCTGAAGCGGACGGCCCGCTACGTCTGCGTCGCCGCCTTCGCGCGGCCCGGCGTCCAAGACGTCGTCCTCGCGGAGGGGAAAGCCGAGGGCTACATCATCGAACGCGAGCGGGGGACCGGCGGCTTCGGCTACGACCCGCTGTTCTGGATGCCTTCGCTTGCCCGCACGTTCGGCGAGGCCGACCCCGCCGCGAAGGATCGGTTGAGCCACCGGGGGGAAGCGTTCCGGGCGATGGCGGAGAAATTGAAGTTGTCGTATCGTACGGGGTCATGAAGCACGCAACGCTTGCCGCCCTGGCCGTGGCCGTCGCCCTCTTCGCCGGATGCGCCAGCGAGCCGGCGGCTGGATTCCCGAAGGGCGTCCTCGACACCCAGCTCTTCGTCGCCAATCCCCCGCCCCCGGCCGCGGCCGCGCTCCCCGCGCCGCCCGCCCCCGGCCGGCTCCTCCTCGTTGTCGTCAGTCCCGATCGGGGCTTCCGGGAAATCGACGAAGGCCGCCTCCCGGGCCTCTATCCGATGGACTGGCCCGGCGAACTCGAGCGCTCCGTCCTGGACCAGTGCCGCGGCAACGAGGAAACGGACCCCCCGATCTTCAGCGGCGCCGACGTCGTGGAGTTCAGCCTGCCCGCGATCCCGGGCCCCGACGGCTTCAAGGACCTCGCGAGGCGTCACGGCGCCAGCCTCGTTCTTGCGGTGTCCGTTTCGACGAACGGGACCTGGGAGTCCAACGGCCTCGCGATTTTCGATTTGCTGATCCTGCCGGCCTTCTTCTCCCCGGGCCACACGGCCCGCTCCTACGCCACGGTCGAGGGCGTCCTGTTCGACCCCGCCACGGGCCGGATCCTGCTTTCCTTCAAGGAGCGAGGCGAGGCGGTCGGCCGCTACACCGCCTCCTTCGGCCGGGAGCGCGCCCTTCGGGACGTTCACGAGCTCTCGACGGCGGAAGCCATCTGGGACCTCGCCTACGAGGCCGCCGCCCGGACGATGGCGCTTTCGCCCGCGAAGTAGGGAGGGCGCCGGAATCCGCGCCCGTTCCCGCGGCGCTCCGCCGGATCGTCGCCTACGCCGCCGCGGGAGGCGCCTTTGGCTTGGGCGCCCGGAGGGCGAACGCCAGGGCCGCCGACAGGATCAACGCCCCGCCTGCGATCAGGTAGGCGAGGTAGTAGTTTCCGCCGCCGCCGCCGGCCTTCGCGGCGTCGTAGACACGGCTTGAAATCTGGGAGAGGACGAAGCCTCCAACACCCCACGCCGTGAAAACGAATCCGTAGTTCACGCCGAAGTTCTTCAGGCCGAAGAAGTCCTTGGTGACGGCGGGGAAGAGGGCGAGGTTCGCGCCGAAGTTCATCCCGATCAGGATCGCGATGGGATAGAAGAGCGAGTCCTGCGTCACGTAGCGGAGAGAGAACAGGATCGCGGCTTGGGCGATGAAGGCGATGAGCATCGTCGCTTTCCGGCCGATCTTGTCCGAGAGGGCCCCGGACAGAATCCGTCCGGAGGCGTTTCCCACTGCCAGGAGCGCGATGAATACGAATCCGTTCGTGTTATGGGCCTGGTCTTTCACGATGGTCGCGATTTGCGGGATGATCATGAGCCCCGCACCGGCCGCGAAGGCATACATGAACCAGAGCAGCCAGAACTGTGGCGTTCGGAGCATCTCGCTCCAGGTGAAGTCCTCGGTTGCGGGCTTCGGCTTGGCGGCGCCCGGTGCGGCGGGAGGCGATTGCGGCTTCCAGCCCGGCGGGGGGTTTCGGAGCAGCTGGGAAAGGGTCGAGACGATGACGAGGAACGCGATCCCGAAGATCATCATCGTCGTCTGGAGGCCGAAGGACTTGTTGAGTTCCCTCGCGAGCGGCGAGATCCAGGCGGCCGCGAGGCCGAATCCGGAGACGACAAGGCCGGCGATGAGGCCCGTCCGGTTCGCGGGGAACCACTTCACGGCGGGGGGCGTTGCGCAGGCGTATCCCATCCCGATCCCGGCGCCGGTCAGGAGCCCGAAGCAGAGGACGAACCCGAGCGGAGTCGTGAACTGGCTTGCGAGAATCATCCCGACCCCGACGCAGATTCCCCCCGCGAGGGCAATCCATCGGGGGCCGATCTTGTCCTGGAGCCGGCCGGCGGGGACCGTCATGAATGCGAAGACGAGCGTGGCGATGGAATAGGGAAGGGTCTTGTCGGTGTCCGACCAATTCCAGGCTTCCGGGATGGCGGTTTTGATGACGCCCCAGGTGTAGAGCACGCCGAGGGCGAGGTTGATGCCCAATCCGGCGAACGTGACCTGCCAGCCCCGGTTCTTGATCTCCTGCGTGTTTTCTTCCATTCGGACGACGGTTATCGCGCTGGGTGGGGGGGGATGTCAAGGAAGGGGGGAGCAGTCCCCGGTTCCC
>CAYHQZ010000353.1:0-2956 GCA_964358555.1 uncultured Planctomycetia bacterium | reverse complement strand
GCGCGCCTTCCTCGCCGCCGGAGACGCCGGTGCCGATGTACCGGAAGCCCTTCTCCTCGAGCATCTTCGTGCGGCGGATCGTGTCCTTGAAGAAGGAGTTGCCGCCGTCGATGACGATGTCGCCGGGCGAGAGGTGCGGCAGGACCATCTGGATGAAGTCGTCCACGGCCTGGCCCGCCTTCACCATCAGCATGACCTTGCGGGGGGTCTTCAGGTTCTTCGCGAGCTCCTCGATGGAGTGGCAGCCGATGAACTTCTTTCCCTTGCCGCGGCCGTTCATGAAGTCGTCGACCTTGGAGACCGTGCGGTTGAAGACCGCGACGGTGAATCCGCGGCTCTCGATGTTGAGGACCAGGTTCTCGCCCATGACCGCCAGCCCAATCAAGCCGATGTCAGCCTTGTCCACGCGTTTCTCCTTCGTTGGGGTTGAGATGGTTGCCTTCGGCTCCGCTACTTCCTTTTCCAGGGCGGCACGTCGGGCAGGAACGTCTGGAACTCCTTGATGAGAGCCTCCTCGTAGGTGCCGGCATACGTTCCGGCGAGGAACTTGTCCAGCGCCTCGTCGAGGAACTTCTTCCACGACGCGTCCTCGTGGCCGGGGTTGATGGGGTAGAACAGCGCCCCGTTGGCGCGGGCGGCCTTCAAGTCGCCGTCCGCGTCGCCCACCATGAGGATGTTCGATTTCGCGTAGTGCCCGCGCGAGGCCCGCTCGATGTGCTGGGCCTTCGAGCCCTGCTCCTGGCCCGCGATGCATTTCACGGATTTCGAGATGCCGTGCTCCTCCCACTCGCGCACGAGCGCCTCGATGGGGGTCGCGGAGCAGACCAGGATGTCGGCTCGGCCCTGAATTTTCTGGAGCGACTCGCGGACGAACGGGAACGGCGGGACGCCGCGCACGAAGCGCTCGATCGTGGCGTTGACGGCCTCGGACCACATCAGCGTCAGCTTGAGCGTCGGGTCGCTCGTCTTCTTCACGGCCTCGATGAGGGCGGGGTTGCCGAGTTTCGGCTCCTCCTTTGCCCACTTCCGAAGCGAATCCACGTTCGGCAGCGCCGTGCCGCGCTGTTTCACCTCGTCGCGATCGGCGAGGAGATCGAAGACCTTTAAAAGCGCCGGGAAGCGGTTGGCGCCGCGCCACTTCGAGTAGAGGTTCACGAACTCGGAGGCCTCGCGGGCGTATTTGGAGATCTTCTGCAGCTCCCACCACTCGATGATGTTGGGGGTGAAGCACTCCTTGTGCTTGATCTCCATCGTGTCGAACGCGCAGCCGTCCGAGTCGATGGCGACGAGGAAGTTCGCGTCCTGCTTCATCTCCTTCGGTTCGTGGACGAATCCGGGCATCGCTGTCTCCTTTCGAAAGCCGTCAGGCCTTCGCCTCCGGGATGTAGGGCTTGAGTTTCTTTTCCGCGAACACCTTCTTCAATCGTGCGAACCGCTGGATGCCGTTCACGAGCGGGACGCTCACCCAGTCGTCGCCGATGAGGGGACGGGCGTAGGCGCAAAACTCGTCGGTCACGTCGCAGCGGTTTTTCGAGATCCACTTCTCCGGGAACGTCCGCTCGGAATTCGCCACCTTTTCCAGCGGCACCTTGCCGTATTCCACGCTGTAGATGGGGCCGCTCGCGCGCAGGATCGTGGACATCCAGCCGTTGCCGTCGTCCTTCGCAACGAGGACGGCCTTCTGGCCGACCTTGTAGGCCTCGTCGAGGTCGACGGAGGAGGCGTAGATTGCCGTGTCGCGCTGATCGGTGCCATAGACGTTGCCGCGGGCGGCGCCGGCGGCGGCGAGGCCCTTTTTGTTGAGGTAGTTCACGACCATCTGCTCGACGGTCGATTCGGAGGAGCCGAACTGCGTGTGGCCGAAGGAGTCCTTGGTTTCGCCGAACGAGCCCACGTCGAGGCCTTCGCTCACGACGACGATGCAGCGGCCGGAGCGCCGAAGTTCGGCGTTCACGTTGTCGGCCATCTGCTCGAGCGGGACCTTGCTTTCGGCGAGGTAGATCTGCAGCGGCATCTCGCGCTTCGGATCGGCGAGCCGCGCGGCGGCCGGGATGTAGCCGATTTTCCGTCCCATGGCCTGCAGGACGAGCACCGGGTCGGCCGGGCAGGAGCCGGCGTTCTCCTCGTTGGCGTTCTGGACGATGCAGGCCCAGTAGCGCGCGACGGAGCCAAAGCCTGGGGTGTGGTCGATGAGCTTGAATTCGCTGTCGCCCACGTCGTTGTCGATGGTCTTGGGAATCCCGGTGGCGACGAGGTCGAGGCCGCGGTCGTTCGCGATCTTCGCGACCTTGGCGGCGGTGTCCATCGAGTCGTTGCCGCCGTTATAGAAGAAGTAGCCGATGTTGTGGGCTTTCAGGACCTCGATGACGCGCTCGAAATCCTTGACCTGCTTGGATTTGAGCTTGTAGCGGCAGGTTCCGATGGAGCCTGCGGCTGGCGTCGTTCGCAGGAGTGCGATCTCTTCCTCGCTCTGGGCGGACAAATCGAGCAATTCTTCCTTGAGGATGCCCTCGATGCCGTGCCAGCCGGCGTAGATCCGGCCGAAGGTTGACGGAAAGGCGCGGCAGGTTTCGACCGCGCCGCGTAGCGATGAGTTGATGACCGGGGATGGGCCGCCGGACTGGGCGATGACGACGTTCCTGGCTGCCATTTCGTTCCTCCTAAAACAGCGGGAAAAGGAGCGGGGAGTCTAGCGCCTTTTTTCCGGTGCGGGAGGGTGCGCGGCCGCCTGGGCGCATTCCGCGACTGTGCGATGAGGGAGGGGGCGGGGGGCGGACCGCAGCGCCCTGTCGGAGCGCGGCCGAACGCTGTGGATTTGTAGGCCTGTTGAACCGTTGCGTCCGACTTCTCGATTGCGGCATGGCGGCGCCGATTTATGTATTCCTGGTACCGAAAAACAAAAAGGGCGAGGGGTGGGGGCTCGGATCGTGGCGACCTGTCGGAGCACGGTCCAACG
>CAYHQZ010000352.1:0-2963 GCA_964358555.1 uncultured Planctomycetia bacterium | reverse complement strand
CATGGCGGTCTACGACTTCCGGGCGCCCGGCAACGACCAGCGCGGCTTCGAGGTGGGCCCGAGGCGCATGTCGTCCTCTTCGTGGAAGCGGCGGTGGATGCCCTTGCCGTAGACCTCGGACGACGACGTCAGCAGGATCGGGGTCTTGGCGGCGTGGGCGGCGAAGAGGACGTTCTCCGTGCCGCGGATGTTCGTCTCCATCGAGCGGATCGGGTTCTCGACGATCAGGCGCACGCCGACGGCCGCGGCGAGGTGGAAGATCCCGTCCTTGCCCGCCGCCGCCCGGTCCAGGATCGGCCGATCGAGGATGGAGGCCTCCACGATCTCGAGGCCGCTTCGGCCCTCGAGGCCGGCGAGGTTCAATCGCCGTCCCGTGGTGAGATCGTCCAGGATCGTGACGGCGTGACCCTGATCGAGCAGCCGCCGCGTCAGGTGGGATCCGATGAATCCGGCGCCGCCGGTCACGAGGTATCGGCTCATGCGATCTCCACGGGTTCGCCCCCGCGCGCGATGGATGCCTGCGCGGCGGAGAGGACTTTGAGGACCCGGAGGCCCTCGGCGGCGTCGGTGCGGGGCTCGGCGCCCTTCTCGACGCACTCGACGAAGTGCGCCATCTCCGAGCGCAGCGGCTCGGAGGCGCCCACCCTCGGGATGAGGACGTCGCCTACGCGGACCGAGATGGCCTCCGCGAAGGTCGCCACCGCCTGCGGGGGTTCGGCGCCCTTCTCGTAGATGCGGATCTTCTCGGACGGCTCCTGGTCGTCGAAGGTGATCATCTTCTTCGCCCCGACGACGGTAAGCCGGCGGACTTTGTGGGGGTCGAGCCAGGAGACGTGCAGGTTTGCGAGCTCCCCGCCTGGGAATGTCATCGTCGCGAAGACGACATCCTCGACGCCCGGCTGGACGAAGCAGCCGCCGCGGGCGGCGATGCGCGCGGGCATCGCCCCGCCGAGGAGCGCCAGGATCATCGAGACGTCGTGGGGGGCGAGGCTCCAGAGCGCGTTCTCGTCGCGCCGGATCACGCCGAGGTTCAGGCGCTGGCTGTAGACGTAGTGGATGCGCCCGGCGTCGGCTGCGGCGATCTCGAGGAGGCGCTCGAAGGCGGGGTGGTAGCGCATCAGGTGGCCGACCATGAGGCGGCGCCCGGTCGCCTTCGCCGCGCGGACGAGGTCCGAACCGTCCGCGACGGAGAGCGACAGGGGCTTTTCCACGAAGACGTCCTTGCCCGCCTCCAGGCAGGCCTTCGCGATGTCGTGGTGGGTCCGGGCGGGCGTGGCGATGGCGACCGCGCGGGTCTCGGGGTCGGCGAGGATCTCTTCGAGGTCGGAGGCCGCCCGGGCCTGGGGCACGGAGGCGGCGGCGCGCGCGAGGAGGTCTGTGTTCTTGTCATAGACCCATTTCAGGCGGGCGCCGGGGAGCGTGGAAAGCGCGCGAAGCAGGTTTTTCCCCCACGCGCCGACGCCGACGAGGGCGAGCGTGACCATCGGCGCGATTCTACCCGATGCCCGCGGCTTCGGCCCCCGGACTTAGGACTTTAGACCTTGGACTTTAGACTTCCTCTCTGGCATCCCGCCCGGAGCGGCGGTAGGCTGGCGTCGTGCACCGAATTCTGAAAGCGAACATCCCTCTCGCGGCTTTCGCGCTTCTCGCCGGCTGCTTCTCCTCCACGCCCCAGATGCCGATCCTCTACGACCTGGACCTGCCGTCGGCGGCCGGCGAGGCGAAAACCCTCCCGATGCGCGTCGCCCTCGAGCCCGTCTCCTCCGCCCCGCAGCTGGAGCGCGTGAACCTCCTGTGGCGCGACGCGGACCATCCCGTGCAGGTCGTCTTCGATCCGGTCCGGCGCTGGAAGGCCCCGCCGCCGTCGATGGTCCGGGAGGCGTTTTTGGACCGCGCCCGCGATGGCGCGTGGTTCGATTCGATCGGCGTCGGGGGGGACCCGGGGCCGTTCACCCACGCGATCCGGATGCGCCTGCGCGCCTTCGAGGAAATCCACCGGATGACGTCGCCTGCGGGCGGGGGCAAGCCCGAGGAGGCCTGGTTCGGGCTGCTGGACGTCGAGTTCCAGCTCTATCCGCTGGATCGGGCGGGGGGTTCGGGGACGTTCTTGCGGTTCCGGGAGGAGCGGCGGGCCGAGCGGAGGGACCCGGAGGCGGTCGCCCGGGCGCTTTCGGCGCTCCTCGCGGAGGCCTTCGACAAGTTCCGCGGCGAGGCCGAGCGGCGCGCCGCCCGCTGATGCCGGCCACGCGCTCGCCGATCCGCGCCTGGTGCTCGGAGGCCGGTTCGATGGGGGTCGTCTTCTACCCCGTCCGGATCCCGGCGGACGTCGCCGGGCGGTTGCGGGGGGAGGGCTGACATGGCGGTCGCCGGCGTCGCGATCCGGGCCGCGATTCTCGCCGCCTCGGGCTCGGAGGCGCCCGCGGGGCTGACGATCCTGCACCTGCTGCTCTACGCCGCGGCGGGGCTGCTCATGCTCTTCTTCGGATTTCGGATCTTCCGCGTCTTTTCGGCGGGGCTGGCGGGCCTGCTCGGCGTGCGGCTCGGGCTCGCCCTCGCCGAGCGGGTGCAGGACTTCTCGCCCCTGATCTGCGCCGTCGTCCTCGGCTTGCTGTTCGCGTTCGTCGCGTGGTTCTTCGTGAAGGCGGCGGCGTTCCTCTGCGGGTCGCTGGCCGGCGCGGTCCTTGGATTCGATCTGGGCGGGCAGATCCTGCAGGCGTCGTACGGGCCCTGGCTCGGCGCGCTGGTGGGCGCGATCGTGCTGGGTGCGGCCGTCGTGATCGCGCTCCGGCCGTTGTTGATCCTCGCGACGAGCGCCATCGGGTCGTCCGCCCTCATCCAGGCCGGGATCCTGCTGACGTGGCGGCTTCTCGGGGTGTATCTCGACAGGACGCGGCCGGTGGGGCTGGTCGTGTACCTTTTCCTCTGGCTGTTCGTGGTGATTGCCGGCGCGGCCTCCCAGTTCC
>CAYHQZ010000351.1:0-2963 GCA_964358555.1 uncultured Planctomycetia bacterium | reverse complement strand
GCTGGCGCAGGCGAGCGGCGGGGCGGTCTTCGCCGTCGCCGGCGACAGCGAGGCCCCGAAGGCCGCGGTCGCGCACCGCAACCGCCCCTGGCGGATCGACGGCGTCTCGATGGACGGCGGCAGCGATCTCGTGATCGCCGGCTCGCCCGATTCGATCTTCCCGGGTCAGGAACTTTTGCTTGCCGGGCGCGGGACGCCGACGGGCGGCGCCGACGTTGTGCTGTCGCTCTCCCGCGGGGACGCGAAGAAGGAGGTCCGGACGCGGATCGAGCACTCGATCCGCTCCGCGCTCGCCTCCCGGGCGTTCGGCGAGACGGCCGTCGCGCTCCTCGAGGACAAGGCCTCGGAGTCGCAGGACGTCGCGCGCGCGTTTGCCTGCCACTTCCGCGTGACGGGGAAGACCTGCTCGCTTCTGATGCTGGAAAGCGAGCAGGACTACGCCCGCTACGGGATCCGGCAAGACGACGACGCCCTCATCGTGAAGATGAAGAAGGTCGCCGACTTGGTGGCGAAGGCCCCGGCGTCCGGCGGCCCGGCGCGGTTCGATGCGAAGGGGGCGTTTCTTTCGCGCCTGAAGCGGCTCGAGAGCGGCCCGGGCGTTACGTTCCGGATGGAGACGGCGCTCAAACTTGCCCTGGAGTCGATGCCGGCGGAGGCCTTCGAGATCGAGCCCAAGGCGATCGAGTGCCGCCGCCGCACCCTAGACGGCGTGCCGGGCAAGTTCGGCGAGATGGTCGCCGTGCGCCGGATCGAGCCCGACGCCCTGGACGCGGAGGTGGAGCGCCGCCTCGCC
Organism: uncultured Planctomycetia bacterium; assembly: GCA_964358555.1. GTDB lineage: Bacteria > Planctomycetota > CAYHQZ01 > CAYHQZ01 > CAYHQZ01 > CAYHQZ01. Next base: position 2,170 of record CAYHQZ010000351.1, on the reverse strand, counting down.
TCCCTTGGCGCGGCCGACGCGCTGAAAATCCTCTCCTGCCGGATCGAGGAGGCGCCCCGGGACGCCGTCGCCGCGCGGGACGTCGCCTTCCAGGCGCTCGCCTGGGGATACGCCGATCACGCCGTGGCGCTCTTCGAGCGGATTGCCGACGACCGGCCCTACGAGCCGACGGCGATGCTCGCGCTGGCGCGCTGCTACCAGGACGCGGGGCGAGCCGACGCGGCCCTCGCCGCCTACGAGGCCTGCCTGGGTGCGTCCTGGGACGGCCGGTTCGGCGAGTTCCGCCGGATCGCCGCGATGGACTACCTGCGGCTCCTGCGGCGCGCCGCGGACGGCACCTCGAAAACCTCCGTTCCCGAGTTCGCCCGCGCCCGCCTCGACTCCGTCGCGCGCGAGGTCGGCGCCGAGCCTGTAGGCCTGCTCGTCTCGATCGAGTGGACGACCGACGCGACCGACGTGGACCTCCACGTCGTCGAGCCCTCCGGCGAGGAGTGCTTCTACTCCCACACCCGGACCGCGAGCGGCGGCCGGATCACCTCCGACGTGACGCAGGGTCTCGGCCCCGAGATGTACGTCGCCCCGCGGGCGTCCGCCGGCCGCTACGCCGTCCGCGTCCGCTACTTCGCCTCCGACCGCACGCGCGCCTCCGCCCGCACGAAGGTCCTCGCCACGGTCGTCGAAGCCTACGGCACCCCCCAGGAGCGCCTCACCCGCTACGTCGCGACCCTGGAAACCGGCCGCGAAATCCACGACATCATGACGGTCAAGGTGGCGAAGTAGGGGGATTGGCGGCGCCTGGCCTCCGCTGGCATCCGCCTTCCCCTGGAGATACGCCTTCGTTGCAGCCATTGCCCCCGGCTTCCGTCTAAACTTGCGGAAACCGCCGGAAGGGGGTGGACCGTAAGCGCGGAACCGGGTTGCCGTCGGGCCGGGTCGGTCGAGCGGCTGACGGTGCGTTACGGCATCGCCGCCGTCCTCCTCGCCTCGCTCGCCGGCTGTTCGGGGGGCGGCGGCTCGATCCCGCCGGAGTGGATGGAGGGCGGGGCGGCGGCGGCTCCTGCCGGGGGCGAGGCGCGGCAATTCCCCGAGCGCGGAACCGGGACGCGGCCCGTTGGCGGGCTTTCGATGCGCGCCGAGCCGGAGTACGTCCGGCTCCCGGGGGAGGCGGGGGCGCGGTTCGATCTCGCCGTCCGGCTGCAAAACGCCGGCGGGCGGGAGCCGGGCGCGAAGCCGGAGAGGATGACGGTCATGGAGCCGCTCATCCAGGGAAAGACGCCCTATTGGGTCCGCCTCGAGGGCCTCTCGCCGGGGACTCTGCCGGTCGTCCAGCCAGATGCGATGATCGTGCTCTACGATCGGTCGGCGGAGACGGCCGTGGCGCTCGAGCCGGGGGCGGAATCGCCCGAGTACCGGCTGCCGGTCGTCGTCGGCAATTCCGCGACGCCGCCGCGGGGCCGCTTCCGGCTGCGGCCGGTCTACGAGGTGAGCCCCGACGACCCGCATTACGGGGATCGGGTCCGGGCGGGGCGTTCGAAGGGGCTCTGGCAGGGAAGGCTCGAAGGCTCGCCGATCGAGCTCGACCTGCGCAAGCCGCGTGAGCTGGAGGACGCGCGCGAGGACGTCCAGGGAGCCGCGGCGGGCGCGGGGCCGGCCGGCTTTTCGATCCAGCACGCGCCGGCCTATTCCGCCGCGAAGGGGAGTCTCTCCGCCTACGACGCCGGGATGCGCGAGAAGGACTTCCAGCTCACCGCCGCCGACGACGCGAGCCTCCTCGTGCGCGGCGAGCGGCTCGACGAGAACGACCGCGCCTGGATTGAGCGCGTGGAGCGGCGCGGCGGGGACATCCTCGTCGTCGTCTCGCTGGCGCGCTGGTCGGGGACGTACTACTGGAACACCCCCTGCCGGCCCCATTTCGCGATCGACCTCGGCCGGTTGCCCCCGGGGAATTACGTCGCCGCCTGCGTGCTCGAGCGCTTCGAGTTCACCGAGTTCGCGCCGGACGGCCGCCCGAAAGACCCCGTCCCGCACCCCGAACCCCCGCCGCCCGTCCAGGCGGGCTTCTCCATCGCGGCGGCGCCGGAGGGAAAGCCGCCCGAGGCGGGGAAGAAGATCCCCGCGCCGTGATGGCCGCGATGCAGGCCGGCGTGCGCACGAACACCGCGGGCGTCGC
>CAYHQZ010000350.1:0-2985 GCA_964358555.1 uncultured Planctomycetia bacterium | reverse complement strand
GCTCGCGGCGGGGCGACGCTGCGCCCATCGAGACGCGCGGCGCGATCCGGCTCCCCGCCGCGAGCGCCGGCCTTCTCGGCCCGCCGGCCGCCCTCGGGGTTCTCGCGGGCGCGGCGGGATGCCGGTTCGTCGCCTACGCGGCGGGCGCCCCTCCCGCCGGGGGCCCCGCCCTGATCCTGTTGATGGCCGCCTCGAGCGCGGTGCTCGCGAAGGTGGCCGCTCGGTTCTCGGGCCCCATCGCGCGCTTCCTCGGGCTATGATGCCGCGTTCCATGCCCGCGAAGCGATCCCAGACGGCCGACGTCGCCCTCCGCTGCGCGCAGGTTCTCGACGAGAAGAAGGCCTCCGACATCCTCATCCTCGATCTCCGCAAGCGTTGCAACTTCACCGCCTTCTTCGTCATCGCGACGGGCCGGAATCCCCGGCACATCCACGCGATGGGGGACGCCCTGCGGCAAAGCCTCCGGTCCGAAGGCCTGCGGCCGTTCGGGGTCGAAGGCGTTGGCTCGGCGCGCTGGGTTCTCGTCGACTTAGGATCCGTCGTGGTGCACGTCTTCCAGGAGGAGGCCCGCCGGTTCTATTCGCTTGAGACCCTCTGGGGAGATGCCCCGCGGGTCGAGTGGACCCCGGCGCCCGTTTTGCCCGCCGCGCCGGCTGAATCCGCCCCGCCGCCCGCCTCGATGGATCCGCCGGCACTCCCGGTCGTCTAGGCATGCAAGACTTCCTTCCGATTCTCGAGCGCGCGATCGCCGGGGTCCTCTCGGAGATCCGGCCCTTCGGCGCGCCCGTCATGCCATGCGCGGCCGAGGGGATCGATTTCCCGCGGGAACCCGGGCGGGGCGATCTCGCCGTGACGACGGCCCTCCGATTGGGCAAGCTCGCGGGCAAGCCCCCGCGGGAGGTCGGAGGCGCGATCGCGAAAAAGATCCTCGCCGATCCCGACGGCTCGCGCCTCTTTTCGCGCGCGGACGTCGCGGGGCCGGGGTTCGTGAACCTCTCCTTCTCGCCCGCTGCGATCGCGGGAATCCTTTTGAAAATCCGCTCCGAGGCCGATCGGTTCGGCCGAACGTTCGCAGGCGAAGGCCGGCGGGTCCTCCTCGAGTTCGCCTCGGCGAATCCGACGGGACCGCTGCACGTCGCGCACGGCCGCCAGGCCGCGGTGGGCGACGTCCTCGCCAACATCCTCGACGGGGCCGGCTTCGCGGTGACGCGCGAGTATTACCTGAACGACTGCGGCAACCAGGTGGAGATGCTGGGCCTCTCGATCCTCGCGAGGATGCGCGAGTCGAAGGGGCGGCCGGGCACGTTCCCCGAAAATGGCTACCAGGGCGATTACGTGAAGCGCCTTGCGGAGGAGAGCCTCGCGGCCGAGGGCGAACGCTGGCTCGACGCCCCCGAGAAGGACGCCGTTGCGGCGCTCTCGGCCCATGGCGTGGAAACGCTTCTTGGCGAAATCCGGCGCGACCTCGATCGGTTCCGCGTCCGGTTCGATTCCTGGTTCAGCCAGAAAACCCTCGAGGAGAGCGGCGCGCCGGGAAGGCTCGTCGACGACTTGCGCGCGAAGAACCTCGTCGTGGAAGAGGACGGGGCGGTCCTCATGCGCACGACCGCGCTCGGCGACGAGAAGGACCGCGTCCTCGTGAAGCGCGACGGCGCGTTCGCCTACCGGACGCCCGACCTCTCCTACCACCTCGACAAGTTCCGGCGCGGCTACGAGCGGGTGGTGGATCTCTTCGGGCCCGACCACCACGGTCACATCCTCTTTTTGAAGCAGGCCCTCTCGGGGATGGGGGAGGATGCCTCCCGCCTCGAGCCCCACCTCGTCCAGCACTGCCGGCTCATCCAGAACGGCGTCGAGGTCAAGATGTCGAAGCGGACCGGCTCGTTCGTGACGCTGGACGAGATCATGGACGAGGTCGGCGTGGACGCCGCGCGGTTCTTCTTCGTGATGCGCCGGATGGACTCGCACCTCGACTTCGACCTCGACGTCGCGAAAAAGCAGTCCGTGGACAACCCCGTCTACTACGTCCAGTACACACACGCCCGGATCTGCCAGATCTTCGCGAAAGCCGCCGAGCGCGGGTTTAGCGGCGAGGCCCCGCTGGACGCCGACCTCTCGGCGCTCGGCCCCGACGAATTCTGGCTCGTCTCCGTCCTCTCCCGCTTCCCCTGGATCGTCCGGCGCGCGGCCGAAACCCTCGAGCCGCACCGGATCCCGGCCTACCTCCTCGACGTCGCCGCCGCCTTCCACGCCTACTACCAGAAGCCCGAGAACACCGTCCTGCACGACGACGCGCGGATCCGCGGCGCCAGGCTTGCAGTCGCCGACGGCGTCCGGACCGTCATCCGAAACGGCCTTTCGATCCTGGGGCTCACCGCGCCGGAGAAGATGTAAGCCCCCCGGGCCGGGGGACGCACGGCAGCCCGCCGGCCTCCCGGACTTCAACGATTCAAGGCTCCCGGAACTCCTTCAGCGGCATCTGCTTCACCTCCGGCTGTGACGGCTTCTTGCGGATCTTTTCCAGCGCCTCCCCCGCCCCCTTCGCAAGGCGCCCGTTCTTCCTCTGGTCGAGGAGCTTCTCCAGCTCCTCCCCGGCCGGCGCATCCGCCCTCGCCCCGATTTCGCCCAGGACCGCCATCGCGGCCAGCCGGATCTCGTCGTGGTTCGCCTTGAGGGCGTCGACCAGCGGGGGAACGAGGGCGACCTTCGTCTCTTCGGGAACGTTCGAAAGCAGCGCCCTGGCGGACTGTTGCAGGACGGAAGCGGCCGAATCCCGAACGAAGGCCGCCTCGTCCTTGAGCGCCGCGACCAGATTCGGCACTACCTCCGGCGTTTCCGGCCCGACCTTGCCGATGGCAAGCATCGCCCCGCTTCGGACCGTCGGATCGGGATCGCCCATGGCTTTCAGAAGCGCCGGGACGGCTCCCTTCGCTTCCGTACCCAGGCGAGCAAGCGCCGCCGTCGCGACGTGGCGCATCGTCCGAT
>CAYHQZ010000349.1:0-2988 GCA_964358555.1 uncultured Planctomycetia bacterium | reverse complement strand
CCCCGAGCCCGAGAAAAAGCCCGATGGCGGCGAACCGCCCGTGGAGTGAGTCGGGCCTGGCGGAGAGCGAGGGAGTCGAACCCCCGATGCCCGGTAAAGGGCATACCGGTTTTCGAAACCGGCCCATTCGGCCACTCTGGCAGCTCTCCGGAAAACGCCGCCATCGACCCGACGACGCAAGGCACCCGTGCCCACGAGGACTCGAACCTCGAACCTTCGGCTTCGCAGGCCGACGCTCTATCCAATTGAGCTATGGGCACCCAACGAAGAGTGATTCTAGCGCATCCGGCCGAATTCGAGAATCCGATTCGACGGAACCTGGAATCGGTTTTATACTCTGGAGCGGAGAGGTGTCAGAGTGGCCGATCGAGCACGCTTGGAAGGCGTGTAGGCGGGAAACCGTCTCGGGGGTTCGAATCCCCCCCTCTCCGGTCCGTCATCCGATCAGGGGTGTTTCGGATTCGGAGGAACGACCCAGCGCGCGGAAGAAACGCTTGCAAAACCGGCGCCAGGCCTCGTCGGCATCCGCGGGATTGCCCGAGGGCAGCGCAATCCTGGCCCCCGCCATCGCCCCGTGTCCCCCGGCCGAGCCGTCCTTCCCGATGACCTCCTTGAGCAGCCGCCCGGTGTCCTGCGCCGGATCGCCCGACCGGAGCGACAGGAAGAGATGCGACCCGTGGGCGCCGCCGGCAACGGACCAGGTGCAATCCTCGAGGCGGATCAGGAACTCGGCGATCTCGCTCACCGTGTCGGGGCTGGACACCGTTCCGAGCCAGGTATGGATCGCATCCCCGCGCAGGACGGCCCGCTCGATCGCGCCCTTATAGAGCGAAAAATAGGCGCGCGGCACACGCGGCCGGGTGATGTCCTGGAGCGCGTCGAGATCGATCAGCGGGAAGAGGTGCAGGAAGGCCTCGGCGTCGATCGGATGGGCCATCCGGTTCAGGTTTCGGGTATCCGTCGCCAGGCCGTAGAACAGGGCCGTCGCCAGCTTCCCCTCGATCCCGATCTCGAGGGCCCGGAGGTAGGCGAGCACGATGGTCGTGGTCGCCCCGCAGTCCTTCCGGACGTCGAACAGGGGAATCGATGCCTGGCTCCGGCGGAAGACCGGATGGTGGTCGAGGACGGCCACGACGGGCGCGCCGGGGGGCAGGGAATGGTTGCGCACGTCGGGCTGCGTGTCGACGAGGACGAAGGCGTCGAAGTCGGCCCACCGGGCCTCGGCCGCAGGCGTGATCTCGATCCCCAGGCGGCTGACCATCGCCCGGTTCTCGGAGCGGCCGATGAGGCCCCCGTAGACGATGGCGGCGGGTTTCCCGGCCTGCCGCTCCGCGATCGCCCGGATGCCGAACGCCGCGCCGAGGGCGTCGGGGTCGGGGTTGTCGTGGGTGACGACCGCGATCCGCCGGGCGTTCTTCAGGAGTTCGACCAGGCGCCGGGCCTTCTCCTGATCGTCAGCCGGAGGGGGCATGGCAAGAGCATGCGGCCCGAGCGCCCGGGGATCAAGCGCAACACGCGCCGGACGGGCGCACCTGCTATACTGTGCGCGCCGGAAGCCCAAGCCGGCGCGGGCGTTGATCGCAGGGCCCTCCGCGGTGGGAGGGGGCGAACCGGGTCAGAGGAGGAATCCAGCAGCCCTAAGCCCATTCTTCTTCGTGCGGGGAAAGCCTTGCGGGAGTTCATGTCGGGGAGGGCTTCCGGTTTCACGATGAGCTATCAGGTTCTCGCACGCACCACGCGGCCCCAGACATTCGCCGAGGTCGCGGGCCACGAGGACGTGACGAGGGCGCTTCGGAACGCCATCCGCCTCGGCCGGGTCGGACACGCCTATCTCTTGTCCGGCCCCCGGGGGGTTGGGAAAACCAGCCTCGCCCGGATCCTCGCGAAGTCCCTCAACTGCGAGAAGGGCGTCACGGAGTCGCCCTGCGGGGAGTGCGGCCCCTGCCGCGGAATCACCGCAGGCTCGGATATCGACGTCCATGAAATCGACGGAGCCTCCAACGGCGGAATCGATCGAATCCGGGAACTGCGGGAGGCCGCCCGATACGCCCCGGCCCATAGCCGGTTCCGGATCTTCATCATCGACGAGGTCCACCAGGTCTCCGGCCCCGCCTTCAACGCGCTCCTGAAAACCCTCGAGGAGCCGCCGCCGGCCGCGAAATTCATCCTCGCAACGACCCAGGCAGGCGACGTCCCCGAGACGATCCGGGGGCGCTGCCAGCACTTCCACCTCCGGCTCCTTCCCACCGCCCTGATTTCCGATCGCCTCCAATCCATCGCAACGGGGCTCGGGATCCGCCTGGACGCCGAGGCGGCGCGGCGGATCGCCGCCCGGGGGCGCGGGAGCCTGCGCGACGCGCTCTCCGTCCTCGATCAGTCCATCGCCCTCTCCGGCGGCGAGACGGTGACCCCGGAGGCCGTCGCCGCGGCGAGCGGCGGAATCCCTCCGGAAACCCCTGAAACGCTCACGCGCGCCGTATTGTCCGGCGACGCCGCAGGCGCGCTCCGGACGCTCGCGGATCTGGCCCGGCGGGGCGTGGATCCCTCCGACCTCCTCGGGGCCTGGACGGAGCACGTCCGCACGATGCTCGCGCTGTCCGTCGCGGGCGTTGACGCCGACTGGCTCGACCTTCCGCCGGACGATCGGGCCCGGCTCGCCACGGAGGCGAATGCCCTCCCCCGACAGACCCTTCTCGCCGCCCTCCAGATCCTCCAGGAGGCGCGAGCGCGCTCCGAGCGCGAGGACGCGGGCTGGATCTTCGCGGAAGCCGCCGCGATCGCCCTCTGCGACATCCGCGACCTCGGTTCGATCTCGGAACTTGCCGCCCGCCTGGAATCTCTCGAGCACCGGGTCGCCGCGCCCGGCCCGGCGGATCGCTCGAAAATCGCCGAGCCGAAGGAAGCCGCCCCCGTTGCGACGCCGCCGTCCGCCCCCCCCCCCCCCCCCCCCCCCCCCCCGCCCAAAAAAGGGGAGAGGGGGGGGGTTGG
>CAYHQZ010000348.1:0-3011 GCA_964358555.1 uncultured Planctomycetia bacterium | reverse complement strand
GATCCACGAGCAGCCCACGGCGCTGCGCAACTGCCTCCGGGCCGCCGACGGCCTCCTGGAGGGCGGCGGGATCCCGCGCGAATTCTTCGAGGGCATCGAGCGCGTCCAGCTGCTCGGCTGCGGGACCGCCTTCCACGCCTGCCTCGTCGGGAAGATGGCGATCGAGGAGTTCGCCGGGACCCCGGCGAACTCGACTCTTGGGTCCGAGTTCCGCTACGGCTTCGACCCCGTGGGGAAAGGCACGCTCTGCATCGCGGTTTCCCAGTCGGGCGAGACGGCCGACACGCTGGCTTCGGCCGAGGAGGCTCGGCGCAAGGGGGCGCGGTTGCTCGCGATCGTGAACGTGGAGCATTCCACGCTCGCCAGGATTTCCGACGCGGTGCTGCCGACGAAGGCCGGCCCCGAGATCGGCGTCGCCTCCACGAAGGCCTACACGACCCAGATTGCATCGCTCCTTCGCTTCGCGATCCGGCTCGGGGAGATTCGGGGGACCGTCCCGGCTCCGCGGCTCGCCGCCCTCCGCGAGGCCGTTCGCCGGCTTCCCTCCGACGTCGAGAAGGTCCTCTCCTCCGAGCCCGAGGTGCGGCGGTGGGCGGAGCGGTTCAAGGACGTCTACAACTTCCTCTACGTGGGCCGCGGCTACAACCTCCCGACCGCCTACGAAGGGGCCCTGAAGCTGAAGGAGATCTCCTACATCCACGCCGAAGGCTACGGGGCTGGGGAGATGAAGCACGGCCCGATCGCCCTAGTCACCGACCGCGTCCCCACGGTCGCCGTCGCCGTGGCGGGAAGGGTGCTCGACAAGATGGCCTCCAACATCGCCGAGATCCTCGCGCGGAAAGGCAAAGTCCTCCTCCTCACGAACGACGACGGCGCGGCGGGTCTCGCCGTGGAGAGCGTGCTGCGGATCCCGGCTGGCGAGGAGATGACCACCCCCGTCACGGCCGCTGTTCCGCTGCAGCTGCTCGCCTATCACATCGCGTCGCTCCTCGGGCGGGACGTGGACAAGCCCCGGAACCTGGCAAAGAGCGTGACGGTCGAATAGCCCCTCCGCTACAATCCTGCCGATGTCCGACGCCCCCCGGAAGCGACGAGGCGGCGACCAGATCCTCCAGTCGTATCTTTCGGAGATCAACCGCCACCCGCTGCTCACCGCCCAGGAGGAGATCGACCTCTCGCGGCGGCTTAAGGCCGGGGATTCGGAGGCGCGCGACCGGATGGTCCGCTCGAACCTGCGGCTCGTCGTCTCGATCGCGCGGAATTACGTGAACCGCGGCCTTTCCTTCCTCGACCTCATCGAGGAGGGCAACGTGGGGCTCATTCGCGCGGTGGACGGCTTCAATCCCGACTTGGGCTGCCGTTTCTCCACCTACGGGACGTGGTGGATCAAGCAGGGCATCCGCCGCTCGCTCATCAACAAGACCAAGACCATCCGGATCCCCGCCTACATGGTGGGGCTGCTCTCGAAGTGGAAGCGCAAGCACAGCGAGCTCGCGGCGAAGCACGGGCACGAACCGAGCCCCGAAGAGGTCGCGGACGCCCTGGAGTTGTCCCCCGAGCGTGTCGTGGCGATCCGGCGGGCCCTGCGCACCTCCGTGTTCGCGGGCATCCAGGACGGCAGCGACACCCTCATCGGCCTGTCCGATTTCATCGAGGACACCCAGGCCAAGCGCCCGGAGGAAATCCTCTTCGATCGCGCCGAGCGGGACAAGATAAAGCATCTGCTCTCGGTGTTGAGCGATCGGGCCGCGACGATCCTGCGCCTGCGCTACGGCCTCGACGACCAGGAGCCGCTCACCCTCAAGGAGATCGGGGAGAGGCTGGGGCTCACGAAGGAGCGCGTCCGTCAGATCGAGGCCTCCACGCTGCAGTCTCTCGCGCGGATTCTTCTCGATGAAGAGTCCCGCTGACGCCGGGGTCCGCCGCCGTCCCCGCCTCGGGTCTCATCCCGCCAGGATCGTCCGGAGAGCCGCGAGGAGCGCGTCGATTTCCGGATCGGTCCCGATCGAGATCCGGAGGCAGTCTTCGAGCCGCCGGGCCTCGAAGTAGCGCACCAGGATCTTTCGCTCCTTGAGGGCCTCGTAGAGGGGCTTTGCCTTCTCCTTCCAGCGCGCGAGGACGAAGTTGGCCTCCGAGGGCAGCACCTTGAATCCGAGCTTCTCGAGCGCGATGGAGAGCCGCGCGCGGGTCTTGCGGACCCGCTGGACGTTGCGGCGCATGTGCTCCTGATCGGAGAAGGCCGCGATGATCCCCGCGATGGCGAGGCGATCCACGTTGTAGGAATCCTTCACCTTGAGCAATCCGTCGATCAGGTCCACAGGCCCCAGCGCGATCCCGTTTCGCAGGCCCGCGAGGCTGAAGGATTTCGAGAGCGTCCGGAACAAGAGGACGTTCGTGTGCCTCGTCAGGACCTCCCGGCAGGTGTCGCGCGAGAAGTCGGCGTAGGCCTCGTCGATCACGAGGACGCCGTTCGTCCGGTCGGCCAGCGCGTCGAAGACCTCGGGGTCCTGGAAGGTGCCGGAAGGGGAGTTCGGGTTCGGGACGATGACGAGTTTCGCGTCGGCCGGCGGGAAGGCCGGCGGGATGGAGAAGTCGTCGGGGAAGTCGACCCATTCGAACGGGGCGTCGGCGATTTTCGCGAGGGTCTCGTAGAGGGTGTAGGAGGGATACGGGAAGGCCGCTTTCGCCCCGGGCCCCGCGAAGGCCCGGAAGGCCATCGACAAGAGCTCGTCGGCGCCGTGCCCGAGCAACACGTTCTCGGGGTCCAGCCGATGCGCGTAGGCGACCTTCCGCCGGGCCTCCGACGCGAGGGGATCGGGGTAGAGCCGCAGGTCGTTCGTCGCCGCCGCCTTGATGGCCTCGAGAACCTTCGGCGAGGGCGGATAGGGGTTCTCGTTCGTGTTCAACTTCGTCCATCCGCCCTCCTGGGGCTGCTCGCCGGGGACGTAGGCTGCGAGGGAGTCGATGTTCGGGCGGAAGTGGGACATGGGGGTGGAGTATAGCCTTGGGGG
>CAYHQZ010000347.1:0-3013 GCA_964358555.1 uncultured Planctomycetia bacterium | reverse complement strand
ATGGCGTTTTTCCCGTCCACACGATTCTCGAGGACGGCCGGTGCAGCTGCCTTAAGGGAAAATGTGATTCCCCGGGAAAGCATCCGAGGATCGGTGACTGGCCAGGGAAGGCGACGACGGACGAGAAGATCGTTCGCGGGTGGTGGTCGAAATGGCCCAACGCGAATGTCGGCCTTCCGACGGACGGCCTTCTCGTTGTCGACATTGACGGCGAGGGGAACGCCTGGCCTGGCGATCCCAAGAAGGCAGCTGACCTCGCGCGGGCGCCGACGTCGCAAACGCCTCGCGGCGGGCGGCATCACGTTTTCCTGCAGCCTTCCGGGAAGGATTGGAGGAATACGAAGGGAAAGATCGCACCCAACGTCGACACCCGGGCGAACGGCGGCTACATCCTGGCGCCATCGTCCGTCCTCAAGGGCAAGGAATACCGCTGGATCGAGGACCACGGCCTCGGGTGTGCGCCCCTCGATCTTCCCACGCCTCCCGACTGGCTTGTGGCCATCGTGGACAGCCTGGTGAAACCTGCGCCGATTCCTGCGCCCCTTCCTCGGCCCCTCGCAGTGAGCGACGACGCCGTCGAGCGCCGGGCCATCGCCTATCTCGATGCCATGGCGCCAGCCGTGAGCGGCAGCGGCGGGCACAACGCAACATACGCCGCGGCGACGGCGCTCGTCCACGGCTTCGCCCTTCCCGCCGAGCGGGCGCTGGCGCTCCTGCTGACGCACTACAACCCCCGCTGCAGCCCGCCGTGGAGCGAGAAAGACCTCGAGCACAAGGTTCAGAGCGCAGTGGAGCGGGCGCACGATCGGCCGTTCGGATGGCTTCGCGATCAGCCGCTCGATCCCGAGCGGGGCGTGGACCTTTCCGCGCTCCTGCCCGCCCCTTCGGCAGGCCCTGCCACGCCTGCCACTGCCGCCCCGGCACCTCTGCCCGCTACGGCCTCCGCTCCCAAGGAGCCTCCGGGCCCGCCGGATCCTGGCCCGCTACCGGAAAACCTTCTCCGCGTTCCGGGCTTCGTCTCCGAGGTGATGGACCACTGCCTCGAGACCGCGCCCTATCCGAATGTCGTGATGGCATTTGCCGGGGCGCTGACGCTTCAAGCGTTCCTCGCAGGGAGAAAGGTTCGAGACTCAGGCGGCATTCGGCCGAACATCTACGTCCTCGGTCTTGCCCATTCCGCGGCGGGGAAAGACTGGCCTCGGAAACTGAACGTCCGCATCGCCTACCACGTCGGCCTCTCGTCATCCATCGGCGATCGGTTCGCATCCGGCGAAGGGTTGCAAGACGCTCTCTTCCTCAGCCCCTCGTCTTTTTTCCAAACGGACGAGATCGACGGAATGCTCCTCTCGATGAGCAAGGCCAAGGATGCGCGCCACGAAGCCATCATGACAACGCTGCTCACGATGTATTCGGCGTCGGACTCGGTCTTTTCCATGCGGAAAAAGGCCGGACAAACGGTGCCGCTTTCCATCGAGCAGCCATCGCTCGTCATCTTCGGCACCGCCATTCCGAACCATTACTACGAGGCGCTGTCCGAGCGGATGCTCACGAACGGCTTCTTCGCGCGAATGATCGTCCTCGAAAGCGGGCCGAGGCCGGATGGAAAAGACGCGAAGATCATTGATGTCCCGCCGCGCATCCTCGCCACGGCGAAATGGTGGGCCGATCTGAAACCCGGCGAGGGCAACCTTCAGAATTGGCACCCCGTCCCGGTCGTAGTCGAGCAGACGGAAGAGGCCAAGGCTGCCCTCATTGCCACGCGCAAGGAAGCGGACGCCGAATATAAAAAGGCCGAAGCCAAGTCGGACTCCATCGGAACGACCGTATGGGGCCGAGTGAACGAGCAGAGCAGGAAATTGGCGCTGCTCTACGCCATCAGCGAAAACCACGAGGCGCCCCGAATAAGCCTCGCGGCTGTGGAGTGGGCCACGAAGGTCGTGATGCACGAGACCCGGCGACGGCTCTTCATGGCGTACGAGCACTGCTACGAGAGCGATTTTCACGCGAAGTGCAAAAAGCTCCTGGCGCTGCTGCGAGACCTGCAGGCGAAGGGGGATAAGGACGGCGTCCCATATTGGAAGCTCCATCGACGCCTGCCCTGGTCCGAACGCGAACACGAGGAAGTCCGCGAATCGCTCGTCAGCCAGGAACTCATCGAGTACGAGGAAAGGAGGACCGGTGGAACGCCACAACGCATCTATCGGCTGGCCTGAACCTATCGCCGAACCTGTTTGCGAAATCAAACCTATTGCCGGCGCAATGGGGTGTCGATTTTCTCGTGTTGCAGAACAACAGGTCAATGGGTCTGCAATAGGTTTGAAAACGGAAGTCCAAGAAAGAAAAGAAGATAAAAAAATATATATAACCTATTATCCTATTACACCTACCCCCGCGCGTGCGTGTAAAACGCGCGTATACGCGCGTACGCGAGAGACCTATGGCAATGGGTTAATAGGTTTTCACGGGTCCTCCCGGCCAACCTGCCAACCTGACGGGCGCGTGGAACCTCGCGGACAATCGGAGAGTTTTACCCGGTTGTCCGGTTTTTCGGACGGCCATGGGGGGCGTCTGGTGGCCATCCCGGAGTCCAAGGTTTCCACTGTCGCGTTCCCGGCGCCTACGGCGCGCCCGGCGCCCCCGGTTGACCCCCGCTACCACCTGGCCCGCTCCTCGCGCCCTTGGGCCAAACTGGCGCGAACGGTGCGCAAGGACGGCCGCCCGCCGCCAGCGCACTCGTGGCCCGCTATCGGCCCGCTACCCGTGACGGTTTCTCAATCACCCATTTCGGGTTGTCACGTAGGGCTGCGCTACGGGGCCTGGTACTGCGTGGCACTGCCGTGCTCGGCCGGGTGCTGCGAGGCACTGCGTTGCTTGGCCACGCGGGGCTCTGCTAGGCCAGGCGTTGCACGGCAAGGCAAGGACGGAGATCGCCGGGTCTCCCCAAAACCCGGCACCTACCCTGAACGAAAGGAGATGACGTCATGAAAGTCGAGATGCGAAGCATCGAGTCGAT
>CAYHQZ010000346.1:0-3031 GCA_964358555.1 uncultured Planctomycetia bacterium | reverse complement strand
GGGGGGCTCCGCCGCTCGTTGTCCCCCCGGGGGGGGGGGGGGGGCCGCGCGACCGGGTCCGGCTCGACCTTTCGTCGGGAGCGGCCTCGTTCGAGTTCCGCGTGACGGAGGATGAGCCGGGCGTGCGGCGCTACGACCTGGAGCTTCAGACCTCGGCCGGCGAAATCTCGACCTTGAACAACCGCGCCTGGGCCGTCGTCGAGGTGCGAAGCCTCCAGGTCCGCGTCCTCTATTTCGACGCGTCCGTCTCGACCGAGTTTAGGCCGATCCGGCGCGAACTCGCCGCGGACCCCGGCGTGGAATTCGTCTCGATCCTCGCCGTGCGCGCGGCGCGTCCGATCCGCCAGGGCGGCCGTCCCGGCGACGGCCTCGACGAGGGGCTGCCCCGCGCGGCGAAGGGGCTCGAACCCTTCGATTGCATCCTCCTCGGGCCGCTGCCCGCCTCCGCCCTCGATGGTTCCCAGCAGAAGGCCCTGCGCGAGCGCGTGGAGCGGGGCGGGGGGCTGATGCTCCTCGGCGGGGAGGGCGCGTTCGGGCGCGGGGGCTGGCGGGGGACGCCGCTTTCGCCGCTGTTTCCGTGGGAAATCTCCGATCGCGAGCCGCCGCTTTCGACGGGGCGGTTCGAGATCGCCTGGACGCCCGAGGCCGCATCGCATCCCGCGACCCGGGGGCTCGAGGAGGGGGGCGCGAACGCATCGCGGATGACGGTCGCGTCGCTGAACCTCCCCGGCACGCTGCGGCCCGGGGCCGTCGCCCTCGGGGTCGCGCGGCTTCCGGCCGGCCGGGACGTTCCCGCCATTGCGGCCCAGACCTTCGGCCAGGGAAGAGTTCTTGGAATTGCGACGAACACGCTCGCCCGCTGGTCGTCCGAGAGCGATGCCTCCGCGCGCGCGTTCGGGCGCTTCCTGCGCCAGTCCGTCCGCTGGGCCGCCGGCAAGGACGCCTCCGGGGGATTTCTGCGCCTCGAGCCCTCGCGGCGGTCCGCCCCGTTCGGCGAGCCCATCGCCGTCGCGGCGGAAACCAGGGACCGCGAGCGCCGCCTCTCGTCCGCGGGCGCCCTCGACGCCTGCCTCGCCTCGATCGAGGGCAAGGACGCCGGCCGCGTCCCGTTCGTCCCGAGCCCCTCCGAGCCCGGCCGGTGGAACGCCTCCGTGGCGCTGCCCGAAGCCGGGCCCTTCCGGCTCCGCGCGACGTTGCGGGACGCCGACGGCGAAATCGAGACCCGCGAGATCCTCCTCGTCTCCGGGGGCCGCGAGCCGGAAGGCCAGTCCCTCGCGATGAAGGAGCCGTTCCTCCGGGAGCTCGCCGCGGCGACGGGCGGCGACTACGCGGACGCCGCGGGCGCAGCCGATCTCGCCGCGGGAATCCGCGCGCGCATCCGAGGCAAGGAAAATCGCACCGAACAGTCTTTCGTCACCGACCTGCCCCTCGTCTTCCTCGCCTTCCTCCTCCTCGCCGCGGCCGAGTGGGTGGCGAGAAGGCGGTACAATCTGTTTTGACCGAAGGGGACCGAGAACGATGGAATCCCGAAACCGGGGCCGCCGCCGGAGACGGGCCGGGTTTTCGCTCGCTGTCGCCCTTGCCGCCCTGTGCGGGGCCGACGCCCCGCCGGACGCGCCCTTGCCGGCGGAGGTGCGCGGCCGGGTCGCCCTTTCGGACGGGACGGCGCTCGAGGGGGCGCTGTTGCTTGCGCCGGGCCGGAGGCTTTCGCTTGAGCCCGAGGACGCGCAGAAGGGCAAGCCGCTGCAGTTCGATCTTTCGGACATGCGCTCGATCCGGTTCGAGGTCGCGAGCGAGAGCATGGAGCGGCCCTGGACGTTCGCAGCACCCGGCAAGGACGAGAAGGTCTACGGGGAGGGGACGTATCCGTTGCGGGAGATCCGCGCGAAGATCCGGATGAAGAACGGCGCCGAGCGCTTAGGTAGGCTCATGACGTTCGCGCTGTTCGTGCGCGACGCGAAGGGCGAGGTCCGGAAACTCCTGGTGAAAAGCCAGCAGAAGGGGACGGTGGGGCAGAAGCTTTCGGATCTCGTCCATCCGACGGCGATCGAATGGCTGGAGGGGAATGAGTCCAAGGTCCAAGGTCCAAGGTCCAAGGTCGAGGTGTCGGAGGCCGACGGACAGAAGAAGGCCCTCGAGGTGGAGTGGGACGGGCCGCGGATCCTGGAGGTGCGGCTCGTCGGGACGAACCGCCTCCAGGTCTACGACGGCAAGCCCGCGGGGAAGGGCTTCCGCGCCGACGGCTTGCCGGACGACGACTACGACGCGGCCCTGCTCACCGAGGAGGGGATTTTCCTCGGGCTGTCCGCGTCCAAGGCGAAGGACGATTTCGAGATCGAGGGGGATCCGCTCCTCGCGCCGAAGGAGGAGCCCGGCGCGATCACGGCCGACGAAAAGAAAGCCGTCGAGAAGAAGCTCGCCTTGATCAACGATTTCTTCGAGGGCCGCGAGATTGCGGCCTGGGCCGGCGGGAAGGAAGGCCTCGCGACGGGCGTCCGGCTGACGCGGAAGGGAAAGATGTCCGACGGCCGCGGCGGCAAGGGCGAGACAATCGCCCATGACGAAATCTGGCGCTGGCACGCCGCGGGGGCCGACTGGGTCATCGACAAGCGCCTGTCCCTCTTCCGTCGCGAGCCGAAGCCCGGTGACAAGCCGCCCGCCTGGACGGTCGTGCCGGGGCTTGCGGGGCTGGCGTCGTCCGGGAAACGCGCCGCGGGTGTTCCGGCGAAGGCGACGAGCGCGCCGTGAGGCTCAATCCAGCGGGTGGCGCCACTTGAGCCCCGGGAACCGGGCGAAGTCGCGGTCGGTCGTGATCCATTCGCTTCCTGTCTCGATGGCGAGGGCGGCGAGGTAGGCATCGGCGATCAGGTTTCCTTTCGCCCCGGCCTTGCGGCACAGGCCTGAAAAGATGTCCCAGTGGCGCTTCCCCGGCGAGAGCAGGACGCAGTTCGGCCGGTTTCGGATGGCTTCGACGAAGGCGAGGGCCTCCTCGAGCGGGGTGGGGGGGGCGAGGATCTTCGGATTCGTGACC
>CAYHQZ010000345.1:0-3042 GCA_964358555.1 uncultured Planctomycetia bacterium | reverse complement strand
GGCGAGCCGCTTCGCCGTCGTCTCCCTTCGCGTCCGGCGCAGGGCCTCCGCCTGGGCCTTGCCGCGCCCCTCGGCCATCGCCTCGGCGAAATTGGCGAAAAGGACCGTGAACCAGAGCCACACCGAGACGCCGAGGATGAAGCCGGCCGGGGCCTCGCCCCGCCCGAAGAGCGCCTGGAGGAAGAGTCCCGTCGTCAGCAGGCTGCCGACGTAGACGGTGAACATGACGGGGTTCCGGACCTGCGTGCGCGGGCGGAGCTTCTTCAGCGATTCCCAGGCGGCCCGCCGGATCATCGCCCCGTCGAACAGCCGGACGCCCGCCGCGAGGGCCGGATCCCGAGTCGAGGGCATGCCTTTCTCCCCTCCCATTTATCCGGCTCCCTGCATCTGGGCATGCTCCAGGATCGGTCCCAGCGCGAGCGCCGGCAGGAACGTAAGCGCGCCTACGAGCAGCACCACCGCGAGGAGCAGGCCCACGAACAGGGGCGTGTGGGTCGAGAGCGTCCCCGCGCCGGTCGGGACCGTCTTCTTCGCCGCGAGCGCCCCGGCGATGGCCAGCGTCGGGATCGCCAGCCAATACCGGGCCGCCAGCATCACGAACGCCCCCAGGACGTTGGTGAAAGGCGTGTTCGCGTTCAACCCGGCGAAGGCGCTCCCGTTGTTGTTTCCCATCGACGAGAAGGCGTAGAGGATCTGGCTGAATCCGTGGGCGCCTGGGTTGGAAACGCCCGCCCGGCCCTCGGGGAACGACACGGCGACGGCCGCCCCCAGCAGGACCAGTGCCGGCGGGATCAGGACGATCAGGACGGCCATCTTCATCTCGTAGATCCCGATCTTCTTGCCCAGGTATTCGGGCGTCCGCCCGACCATCAGCCCCGCCAGGAAGACCGCGACCAGCGCGAACACGATCATCCCGTAGAGCCCGGAGCCCACCCCGCCGAACACGACCTCGCCCAGTTGCATCAGGGCCATGGGGACGAGGCCGCCCAGCGGCGTGAACGAGTCGTGCATGGCGTTCACGCTTCCGTTGGAGGCGGCCGTCGTGGCGGTCGCCCAGAGGGTCGAGCCCGCGATCCCGAACCGGACCTCCTTGCCCTCGAAGTTGGCGGCCGTATCCGTTCCGAGCCGAATCATCGCGGGATGGCCCGATTGTTCCGCCCAGAAGCAGCCGGCCAGGGCGACGACGAAGAGGAGCGTCATCGCGGCGAGCAGGGCATGCCCCTGCCTTCTGTCTCCGACCATCAGGCCGAACGTCCGGCACAGCGCCGCCGGGATCAGGAGAATCGCCAGCACCTCGAGGAAGTTCGACAGCGGCGTCGGGTTCTCGAACGGGTGCGCCGAGTTGACGTTGAAAAAGCCCCCGCCGTTCGTGCCCAACTGCTTGATGGCGACTTGCGAGGCGGCGGGGCCCATGGGGAGGATCTGCGCCCGCCCCGACTCCAATTGGGCGACGGTGGCAGAGGCCTTGAAATTCTGGATGACGCCCTGCGAGACGAGCGCCAGGGAAAGGACCGTCGCCAGCGGCAGCAGGACGTAGAGGGTGCTGCGCGTCAGATCCACCCAGAAATTTCCGAGCCGCTCGGTCGTCTGTCGGGCAAAGCCCCGGATCAGCGGAAGCAGCACCGCCATTCCCGTCGCCGCGGAGACGAAATTCTGGACAGTCAGGGCCGCCATCTGGGTGAGTGCGCTCATCGTGGTCTCGCCGCCATAGCCCTGCCAGTTCGTGTTGGTCGCGAAGCTGGCCGCCGTGTTCAGCGCGCTGTCCGGGGAGACCGCGCCTACGCCCTGGGGATTCAAGGGAAGCCATCCCTGCATGCGCTGGAGGGCGTAGACCGCGAGCAGCCCCAGGAAATTGAACGCCAGCATCGCAACGGCGTAGGTCTTCCAGTCCATCTCGTCGCCTTCGCGCACCCGGCAGACCCGGTAGGCGAGCCGTTCCAGCGGCCGAAGGATTCGCGCCCATTTCGGGATCCGCCCCTCGTAGACGTCCGCCATGTAGGCGCCCAGCGGGAACGAAAACCCGATCAGCGCCAGGAGGTAGAGCAAGAACAGGAGGATGTCCGGGTTCATCAGAATTTCTCCGGCTTCAGCGTGGCGAAGACGAGATAGACGAAGAGGGCGACGGCGAGGACGAGGGAGAGGATGTGGAGGGCGCTCACGGCTTGTCTCCTTTCGAGAGGAAATCGCAGAGCGCCGCCAGCAGGAGCGTCGCAGCGAAGAAGCCGGCCGCGAAGAGGACGTAGACGGCGTCGCTCATGGAATCCCTTCGCTTTCCTTGTCCACCCGTACCGTACCCGAGGCCGCGTATGGACGGTGTCAAACTCGCGCGGATCGGCGTAAACGGCGCGTAAAAAATGCGCGACATCTTTCGCCGCGGTCCGGGGGCGCGTCCTCGCGATGTCCGCTACACGTCGTAGTAGAGCATGAACTCGTAGGGGTGCGGCCGCAGCCGGATCGCGTCCACCTCCCGGCTTCGCTTGTATTTGATCCAGGTATCGACGACGTCCTGCGTGAAGACGTCCCCCTTGAGGAGGAACTCGTGGTCCTCCTGGAGGCAGTCCATGGCCTCATCGAGGGAAGCGGCCGTGTTCGGAACCATCGCGAGTTCCTCCGGCGGGAGGTCGTAGATGTCCTTGTCCAGCGGCTCGCCGGGGTCGATCTTGTTCTGGATCCCGTCGAGCGACGCCATCAGCATCGCCGAGAAGGCGAGGTAGGGATTGCAGGAGGGATCCGGGACGCGGTACTCGACGCGCTTGGTTTTCGGGTTCGAGGAATACATCGGGATCCGGCAGCAGGCCGACCGGTTCCGCGACGAGTAGGCCAGGTTCACCGGGGCCTCGAAGCCGGGGACGAGGCGGCGGTACGAATTCGTCGTGGGGTTGGTGAAGGCGTTGAGGGCCTTCGCGTGCTTTAGCAAGCCCCCGATGGACCACAGCGCGAGGTCCGAGAGGCCCGCGTAGCCGTCCCCCGCGAAGAGGGGTTTCCCTTTCTTCCAGATCGAGATGTGGGTGTGCATCCCCGATCCGTTGTCGCCGAAGAGGG
>CAYHQZ010000344.1:0-3057 GCA_964358555.1 uncultured Planctomycetia bacterium | reverse complement strand
TTATCGCGAAAACCAGGAGGCGATGGACGAAGGGGCGGAAATCGCCTGGCCGCAGCGATTCAACCACGACGAGGCGAGCGCAGTTCAGCACGCGATGAATTTGAAGCTCCAGGACGAGGCGGCATTCTTCGCCGAGTACCAGAACGAACCGCTCCCGGAAAAGGGCATCGAGGACGAGGGGCTGCTTTCCGCCGACCAGATAGCGGGCAAGCTGAACGGCTACCGCCGGGGCGAGGTGCCGATCGGGGTGACGCATCTGACGGCGTTCGTGGACGTCCAGGGGAAGGCGCTCTTCTGGGTCGTTTGCGGCTGGGACGACGATTTTTCAGGCTACGTGCTGGACTATGGCACCTATCCCGACCAGAAGCGGCAATATTTCACGCTCCGGGACGCCCAGCGGACGTTGCAGTTGGCTGCGAAGGGCGCGGGGCTCGAGGGCGCCATCTACGCTGGGCTCGAGACGCTAGCGGGCCAGCTCCTCGCCCGCGAGTGGACCCGCGAAGACGGAGCGCAGATGCGCGTCAGCCTCTGCGTCGTTGACGCGAACTGGGGAACGTCCACGGACGTCGTCTACCAATTCTGCCGGCAGAGCACGTACTCGGCGGTGCTTTTGCCCTCGCACGGCCGTTTCGTTGGGGCGGGATCGAAGCCATTCCACGAGTATGCAAAACGCCCGGGCGACCGCGTGGGATTGAACTGGCGCCTTCCGAGCGTGCGAGGCAAGCGCGCGATTCGCCACGTCCTCTTCGATGCGAACTACTGGAAGACGTTCATCCACGGGAGGCTAGCGGGCGCGATGGGCGACCGGGGGTGCCTCTCCCTCTTCGGGCGTTCTCCCGAGGCGCACAGGCTTTTGGCCGAGCACCTAACGGCCGAATACCGGGTGAAGACCGAGGGCCGCGGGCGCGTCGTGGACGAATGGAAGCTCCGCCCTGAGGCGCAGGACAACCACTGGCTCGACGGCGTCGTGGGGTGCGCTGTCGGGGCATCGGTCCTGGGCGCGGTGCTGGCCGGCACGGGCGGAGCGACGCGTCGGGAAGGCCGGCTGAAGCTTTCGGCCATTCAGGGAAGGAGGGGCAGATGAACGATACGCCTACGGGACGGCAGGAGACGCGGCCCGCCACTCCCCAGGCGTCGGCACGGCCGCCCGAGAAACTGGGGCTCGAATGCCCCGTCTGCGCTTGCCAGGACTTGCGTGTCATCTACACGCGCCGAACTCCCTGTGGCCGGCTTGTCCGGCGGAGGGAATGCAGACACTGCGGAAAAAGGATGACCACTTCAGAGAGTGTGATTGCCTGGGCAGAAATTGAGCCTACTCGCAGGAAAGGTCTTTCATAATGTCACAGAAGCAGCCGACAAGCTGTTTCGTTTGACGCAATGTAGGACGGTGCGTTCCAAAGCACAGATAGAACAAACTCGTCAGATCTTTATCCTCCGTCCTTAATGTCAGCGGAATAGCTCCAACTCGTTGAAGCCCAACTTTTGCGACACGAACCCCAAACGGGAAAAGTCCCCAAAAGAATTGAGATGTCAGCGAGATACATAGCAAGGTTAATTCCCACATCGTTAGGGCAACTGGTATGGGCTCCTTAGAAGATAGGCCTGGAAAGAGCACTCCCAACATTGGCTCGCGTTGCGTTGCAGCGATAAGCCTTCGATGCAATTCTGCCTGCAACGGAATGTTGTTCCTTAAGTAAACAAGCTGGCGAAATTTCATTCGATCTTCCGAAGCGAGAAACCGAAGAAATCGTTTTTCATCCGTAATTGGTGCGATTCGTCGGAATATGTCTGCTACACCCCCCAGGTCGATTCCTTGTTTTTCTGGAATTCTTTCTTTCTTAATTGGAACCTGCAGATGCACTCCCATCCTAGAAAGATCTTGAACGAAATGAGCGTATGTGGGATCAAGCGCAGAAATGCTTGAGCCGCTGAGCTTGATGGCATCCTCGTGATTGAAAATATCACGCAAGATAGTTTCGGCTGGATGTCGATTCCGCCTGGATTTATTAATCGTTGCTCTTTGGAGTATTCCCGGCGGGAGTTGAGACTTCGAATACAATCCTCCCAAGCCACGCAATAATCTTGTCCTGTCTGGTTGCCCTAAACGTTCCTGTGCCCGATCCCAGCCACGTTCAGAATCTGAAATTATGACACGCCGATCGGTTGGCGGCTTGCTCACGTCTTCAAGCGCGAATCGACGGATTACGCCATCAAATTCGTCCCGCCACACTTGTGCGGGTGCCCACGGATATTTTTGCCTAAAACCTCGCTCTAGCAACCACTCCGCCCTAGCCATGACTTTTAGTGGGCCATCTGATTTTTCGAGGAGCTGAATGAAACCTTTAGGGCTAAGGAGGCTTCGCCCAGTAGCATGCGCAGTATAAATTAGTTGAAACACGGGTCCCCAAGCAACCGTATAACGGGAAGTAGCTAGCAGTGCGGTAAGCTGCTCGGGACCTTCACGTCTGAACTCATTCGTAAGGTGAAATACTCGATCCATGATGGTTCAAATTTCGACAACCTTGATTGCCTTTTTATCTCTTCCAATGACACGATACTTACGATTACACGTGGAGCTAGGGCAAACACTGTAGCAAGTATCTCCAAATTGATAGTAGCAGCGTCCCAAAAGGGGGATGGGATCTCCACATTCGCAAGTCCACGCCGCGTTATTACCTTCAGCTCGAGCCATCCCTTTCTTTCCACTGAGGAAGGTCACCGGGATGTCTCTGAAAGTTAATGCAAAGTCTAACGGAGCTCGACGCGCCATACGGACCTCCTCTCGCGGGGTTACCTACAGGGATTCTATGGCCTCGCCCAACTAGTTTCAATCGCATTCAAATGTCTACCGGTAGACATGATTTCGAGTAAAGCGCCCATTCCTTCGTCATTTTAAGCCTCTCCGGGGTATGTAGCAGATAGAGGGTCAGCGTGTTTTTTGCCCCTCAAAAAGCCTTTTTCCCCAAGGAGAGACGATGCCCGCCGAAGCCCCCCTGGCCGATACGATCCGGGAGAACGCAAAGTCCCCCGCGAAGGCCACGGGGGATTCCGGCAGCG
>CAYHQZ010000343.1:0-3085 GCA_964358555.1 uncultured Planctomycetia bacterium | reverse complement strand
GCCGCAAGATCATCGTCGACACCTACGGCGGCATGGGCCGCCACGGCGGCGGGGCCTTCTCCGGCAAGGACCCCTCCAAGGTCGACCGCAGCGCCTCCTACGCCGCCCGCCACATCGCGAAGAACGTCGTCGCCGCCGGACTTGCCGCCCGCTGCGAGATCCAACTCTCCTACGCCATCGGCGTGGCCAAGCCCCTCTCGATCCACGTCGACTGCTTCGGCACCGAGACGATCCAGGTCGAGCGGATCGTCTCCCTCATCGAACGCTTCTGGGATCTGCGCCCCAAGGCCATCATCGAGCGCTTCCGACTCAAACGCCCCATCTACGAGCGCACGGCGCGCTACGGACACTTCGGGATCGCAGGCGAGTCCTACACCTGGGAGAAGGAAGACGTCGCCGCGAAACTGAAGAAGGCGGCGCGCTAGCCGTCAGCGATCGCCGGCCGGTTCGAGATCGAACCAAAAACCCCACGCGGCACCGAGCGTCCCCTCCTCGCGCAAGAGCCTCGCGCGCTGAATCGCGGCCTCGGCGCGCAGCCGCACCTGCTCCAATCGCGCCTCCTCCAGGCGATCCTCGGCTTTTCGCGCGTCCAGCCGCGTCGAGGCCCCCGCCGCGAGCCTCCCCCGCTCGGCCTCGAGCCGGCGCTCCTCGATCCCGATCCGCGCGCGGTTGCGGTCCAGCCGCTCCTCCGCGCGCCTCGCCGCCCGCCACGCCGCCCTGGACGCGATCGAGATCCGCCGCCGCTCCCGCTCGATGATCAAATCGGCCTCCCGCACCTCCAGCGCGCGCTGCCGGACGATCGCCTCCGCCGAGCGATTCCCGATCGGCAGCGAGAACGACACCCCCACCTCCCAGAACGGATGCTCCCGCGACGCCGCGTCGTCCGCGCTCGCCTCGAAGCCCCCCATCCCGCCGCGCACCCCCGTCCGGCCGATCACGTCGAGGGCCGGAAGCGCCCCGTTGCGCGCCAGCCTCGAGCGATCCCTCGCGATCCGGGCGCGCTCGAAGGCCGCGACGATGCACGGCCGGGCCAGCCACGCGATCCGCTCCGTCTCGTCCTCGTCGCCCGGAATTTCCGGAAGCCCCGGGGCGTCGCCGGGGGCGATCGATCGCCGATCCCCCGGCGGCAGGATCCGCGCGCGGAGGGTGTCCATCCCGTCCGCCAGCGCCGCCTCCGCGTCGGCCAGCGCCTCCCGCGCCAGCCACGCCAGGTCGTCCGCCTCCGCCACCTCCAGGTCCGTCGCCGCCCCGTTCTTCCGAAGCGACCGCGACTCCTGCGCCATCCGCTCCGACGAGGCCAGGATCTTTTTCCGCACCTCGAGGGCCGCCCCGAGGTGCTGCAGCGTGAAATAGATCCGATGGATCTCGAAGAGCGACTCCATCGCACGCTCCCTAAACTCCTCGCGGGACGCCGCCGCCCCCCGCCGCGCGATCCGCAACGGCGCCAGTGCCACCGCGGGCCACGCCCCGCGCAAAATCGGCTGCGTCACCTCCAGCGCCGCGGTCGTCTCGTAGAAGGGATTCACGAACGCGAACGCCGAGTTCGTCCGCATCCGCCGGCTCTCCAAGAGCAGCCGCAGCCTTCCCCCCGTCTCGAGCCGCCGCTCCAGCGCGGAGCGCGCCTCCACCGTGTCCGTCTGCAGCTCGATGGCCCCCTCGTAGACCACCGACGTCGGCCGCTCGTCATGAGAAACCTTCGCCTCGACCGACAGGACGACATCGAACGCCCCCTCCTCGCGCGCGATCTCCTCCCGCGCGATGCGCGGCCGGATCCGGAGAATCTCGAGCTCCGGGTCGTAGCGCAAGGCAAGCAGGCAGGCGTCCCGCAGGGTCAGG
The DNA here is from genome assembly GCA_964358555.1 of uncultured Planctomycetia bacterium. GTDB lineage: Bacteria > Planctomycetota > CAYHQZ01 > CAYHQZ01 > CAYHQZ01 > CAYHQZ01. The sequence continues at coordinate 1,249 of CAYHQZ010000343.1, read as the reverse complement.
CGGAGCGGCGCGGCGGCCGGCGGTAGCGTATCTTCCCCCCCGTGCGCAACCGACGCCGCGGCGAGCGCGACGATCGCGAGCGCCAGCGGGATCCGTTTCACGGTGCGGGCGCCGGGGCTTCGCCCTTCGGCCGGAGAACGTGGATCTTCGCGCGCGCGGCCGCCTCCTCCTGATCCTTCACGACCCGCGGCTTGTCGTCGTAATCCACCATGTCGATCTTCAGCGTCTTCGGGATGTCCAGGATCCGCCGCGCCCCCTCGGCGTGCGGATACTGCCCCACGAACGAAAGCTCGCCTCGGTCGTCCATCCGCCAAGTCTTCCCGTCCTGGTCGATGATCGCCCGGGGATTGCCCTCCAGGTCGTAGACCGTGTGGACCTCGCGCTCCACCTTCTCCTTCGGATAGGGCTTCCATCGATACGATCGCACGTACCCCTCCGTCTTCGGCGTGTCCGTCTCCTTCTCCCACGTCCAGATCGTCAGCGTTGCCGTGTCCTTGAACGGCTGGTAGGGCGGCTTCACCTTCAAATCAAACGCCGAATTCGCCTCCGGCGACGGATATCGCCCCGGCCCCTGCTCGGGTTCGTCCGCGCAGGCAGCCAACATCGCCGCCCCCGCGAAAGCCGACAGGGAAACCCTCATCGCCGAAGGATTCTATCATCGATGCCGATGGAAAGAGGAAAACGATCCGCCCCGAGCCCGCACCAAGGCTTGCAGCCCCGCCGCAAAAGCTCGGGGATTAGAGGATCGTCGTCCGGAGCCATTCCGGGAGGGCGACGGTCAGGAAGCGGATGATCTCGCCCTGGCCGAAGAGGACGGCGACAGCGCCCATGGAGAGGAAGGGGCCGAAGGGGATGACGCGGTCCCGGCGGATCGCGAGGCGCGCGAGGCCGGCAACGCTGCCGGCAAGACAGGAAAGCCCGAAGGCCAGGACCGCCCCCTCGGGGCCGAGGATGCCGCCGATGGCGGCGAGCCACTTTAAATCCCCTCCCCCCATCGCCTCCCGCCGGAACAAGAGCCTCCCTGCCGCCGCGACGATCGCCAGGATGCCCCAGCCGACGGCGATCCCCGCGAGGGAAAGGACGACCGCGCGAACGGGAAGCGACGGAATCGCGGCGAGCGCGTCTGCGACAGGGGTCGCGCCGGAGATCGGGGAAATATAGGCGTCCAGAAGCGACGGGCCCGCCGTCTGGATCGAGGGGACGATCGCAGAGAGGACGGGGCCCGCCGCCGCCAGGGGCAGGGTGAGCT
>CAYHQZ010000342.1:0-3103 GCA_964358555.1 uncultured Planctomycetia bacterium | reverse complement strand
ATGGCGTTTTTCCCGTCCACACGATTCTCGAGGACGGCCGGTGCAGCTGCCTTAAAGAGAAATGTGATTCCCCGGGAAAGCATCCGAGGATCAGCGAGTGGCCCGAGAAGGCGACGGCGGACGAGAAGATCATCCGCGGGTGGTGGTCGAAATGGCCCGATGCGAACGTAGGGCTGCCGACGGACGGCCTCCTTGTTGTCGACATTGACGGCGAGGGGAATACCTGGCCGGGGGATCCCGAGAAGGCCAAGGACCTCGAGCAGGCGCCGACGTCACAAACGCCTCGCGGCGGGCGGCATCACGTCTTCCTGCAGCCTTCCGGGAAGGATTGGAGGAATACGAAGGGAAAGATCGCACCCAACGTCGACACCCGGGCGAACGGCGGCTACATCCTGGCGCCGCCCTCCGTCCTGCGCGGAAAGGAATACCGCTGGGTTGAAGGCCACGAGGCCGAGTGCGCACCGCTCGATCTTCCCACGCCTCCGGATTGGCTCGTGGCCATCGTGGACAGCCTGGCGAAACCTGCGCCGGCCCCTGCCCCTGCCCCTCGGCCCCTCGCGCTCAGCGATGACGTCGTCGAGCGGCGCGCTATCGCCTACCTCGATGTCATGCCGCCGGCCATCAACGGGCAGGGCGGGCATAACGCGACGTACGCCGCGGCGACGGTCCTCGTCCACGGATTCGCACTCCCGCCCGAACGGGCCCTCGCGCTTCTCGCCTCGCACTACAACCCCCGGTGCGTCCCGCCGTGGACTGAGAAGGAGCTCGAGCACAAGGTCCAGAGCGCCGTGGAAAAGACCCACGACCGTCCGTTCGGATGGCTTCGAGACCAGCCGCTCGATCCCGAACGTGGCGTGGATCTGTCCGGCCTTCTTCCCGCTCCGCTCGCTATCCCCTCATCTTCCGAGGGAAGAACCACTGTAAGCGCCCCTGCAGTTCCCCCGCCCAGCAGCCCGAGAAGCCTGCGCCAGCTGGTCACCGAATTTCCGAACCTTCGCCCGCCCGTCATCGAGGGGCTTCTGCGCGAGGGCGAGACCATGAACGTCATCTCGGCCCCAAAAATAGGGAAAAGCTGGCTCGTGACCGATCTGGCGCTTTCCATCGCCACGGGTCGCGACTGGCTCGGGATGCCGTGCGTCCCCGGCGAAGTCCTCATCATCGACAACGAGCTTCACGGCGAAACTTCCGCGAACCGAATTCCGAAGGTCGCGGCGGCGCGAAAGATCGATTTCGAGGACATCGCCGATCGAGTCCACGTTGAGAACCTCCGCGGACAGTTGAAGGACCTCAAGGGTCTCGGACCATACTTCGGGCAGTTCGAACCCGGACGATTCAAGGTCGTCATCCTCGACGCCTTTTATCGCTTCCTGCCGGAGAAGTCGGACGAAAACGACAACGGCACGATGGCGAACCTCTACAACCGCATCGATGCCTTCGCCGATTATTTGAAGTGCTCATTCGTTCTCATCCACCACACCTCGAAAGGCAATCAGTCTCTCAAGGATCTGACCGACGTCGGTGCGGGTGCAGGATCCATGAGCCGGGCGACGGATACGCATCTCATTTTGCGCCGCCACGAGGAGAGCGACGCCGTCGTTCTCGAGGCCGCTGTCCGCTCGTGGCCTCCGCTTTCGCCACGTTGCCTCAGCTGGGCGTTCCCCGTGTGGATGCCTGCAGACAACCTCGATCCGACGCAACTGCGCCAGGAAGGGAAGAAGCGGTCGAAAAAGGACGAAGGAAGCGAAGGGGACGAAGCAGCCGAGGCGAGCGAGCCGCAGTGGACCTGGCGAACCTTCGTGGAGTCCTTCATCACCGCCGCCCCCAAGAGCCTGCCGCGCCTCCTGGATGACGCCGAGCAGGCGGGCATCTCGTCCCGCCGCATGAAGCGATTCCTGGAACTCGCAGAGGAAGAGGGCCTGGTCTTCCGCTGGAACATGGGTCCGAAACGCACGGGATACGCCACCCAGGCGCAGCCCGAGGAAACATTTGAAGGGGCGCCCTCGAAACGTAACGAGGTCGAGCGCCTGCTCAAAACGGAACCGGCGATGACGAATATGAACGTCGCGGAACGATGCGGAGTCTCGGAACGATACGTCCGCCGAATTCGGGCGGGGGGAGGAAATGTGTCAAATGGGCAGTGACGATTTTCGCGTGAAAAAGACCCGGAACAACTCGCGGAACAACCCCCGGAACAACCCCGAAAAACAGAACTGTTCCGCGAAGTTGTTCCGCGGAACTGTTCCGGGTTGTTCCGCCCCTTGTTCCGCTCGCAAGGGATCTGGCAATAACGAGTTACGCAAAAACGGAACAGCGGAACAGTCAAAACACGCAAACCCCCCCACACCCCCCAGTACGCGCGCGAGCCTGAAGGCTTCGCGCGCTGCACGTGAACGTGTGCGTGCGCGATCTCGATTTTTTGTTCCGCGGGCAGAAAAAGGCGCGGGGAATTTTCACGGGTCCTACCTGAAACCCGACTGCCAAGATGGCGCGCTGGAACCTCGCGGGCAATGGCAGAGTTTTACCCGCTTGTCCGGATTTTTTCAGGGACGCGCGCCGTCCTCGTGGCCGACCCGAAATACCACACCGATTGGCCGTGGCGCCCCGGTGGCCCACGTCGCATTCCGGCGCGCCGGTCGCCCCGACCTACGACCCGGCCGCGCCCTCGCGCCCTTGGGCCAAACGGTGGCGAACGGGACGCCGTGGCGCGCGCCCCGGGGGTTCGCGCCGGCAACCGCGCCCAGGTGCTGGTCGCCCGCTATCCGTGACGGTTTTTCAATCACCCGCTGAATAGGAGGCAATCCCATGAAGATCGAGATGCGAAAGACGTCCGACATCAAGCCCTACGAGCAGAACCCCCGCGTGAACGGGCCGGCGGTCGATGCCGTCGCGAACAGCATCCGCGAGTTCGGCTTCCGCCAGCCGATCGTCGTGGACCCGGCCGGGGTCATCATCGTCGGGCATACGCGTTGGAAGGCGGCGCAAAAGCTCGGCCTCGAGATGGTCCCGGTGCATGTGGCGACCGACCTCCCGCCGGAGAAGGTGAAGGCGTATCGGATCGCCGACAACAAGCTCGCGGAACTGGCCGAGTGGGATTTCAACATCC
>CAYHQZ010000341.1:0-3112 GCA_964358555.1 uncultured Planctomycetia bacterium | reverse complement strand
GAATAGGACCTTCGGATCCCTCGGGCCTTTCTTTTGTCGGATTACCTCTTGACTTCTTTCATAGGACCCGCAGATACCGGAGTAGCGCACGAGTGAAAATAAAGGGTGGCACCCCGCGCTACCATCGGGCTCATCGCCGGCAAGCCGGAGACGGCCCACGACGCGCAAGGCGCCATCTGCGTGCTTGACCGCCTCTCGGCGGCCGCACAAATCGTATCTGCACGGAGGTGCCACCCCATGAGATCCTACGTCGGAGCCGACCTCGACACCAGAGCCGTCACCTTGGCCGTCGTCTCGGAGACAGGGGCTCTCCTACGGGAGAAGCGCCTGGCCCCCGATCCCCAGGAGGTCCTGCGCTTTCTCGCGCCCTGGCGGCCGGACCTCTCGTTGGCCGTCGAAGCCTCTCCCTTCACGTACCCCTTCCTCGATCCGCTCCAGGAGGCCGGCATCGAGGTCCACCTCGCCCATCCGCTCATGCTCAAGGCCATCGCCTACGCCAAAGTGAAGACCGACCGCATCGACGCTCTCACCCTCGCCCAGATCCTGCGCTTGGGCATGCTCCCCGAGAGCTACATCTACCCGAAGGAGCTACGGCCTCTTCGCGACCTCGCCCGCCGGCGCGCTCGCCTCGTCGAGGCTCGCGCCCAGGGCTACCGCTGGGTCCAGACCCTCTACCGTCAGCGCGGCATCGCCCCGCCGAATCGCAACGCCGTCAAGCACCCCGCCGATCGCACCGCGGGCCTCTTCCCCGCCGAGGAGGACCGCCGGTACCTCGCCGGCCTCGACACGATCACCGCCGCACACTCCCAGGCCATCGAGAACATCGAGGACCTCCTCCACGAGAAGTGCCTCCTCGACGAGCGCTACCGCCTCCTCATGGGCGTCCCCGGCATCGGCAAGACCTACGCCCAACTCGTCATGCTCGAGGTGGGCGACATCTCCCGCTTCCCCTCCCACCGCCGCTTCATCTCCTACGCCCGTCTCACGCCCGGCCTCTACCAGTCCGGCAAGACCTCACGCCGCGGCCGAAACCCTCACCAGGGCAACCGCCACCTCAAGGTCGCCTTCCGTCAGGCCGCCCTCTTCGCCGTCCGGCACGATCCCCACGTTCGCGCCTTCTTCGACCGTCTCATCGAGAGCCGCCCCCGCATCGTCGCCTACGCCATCGTCGCCCGCCGTCTCGCCGTCGGCGTCTTCTACGTCCTCACGCGCCGCGTCCCCTTCCACTCGGGTCGACTCTTCGCCCGGGTGAGCCCCGTCGTCTAACTGGTCCGTGAGACCGTCCCGCAGATTGGGCCACCCGGGTTTCTCCCAAGGAGCGTCCACCATGGATCCCTGACCCTCGCGCGTCTCACTCACCCGCCGCGCCCTCGGCGAACCCCGACCTAAGTCGCGGAGCGGGGTCCACACACGCGCCCCGCTCACGCGCTCACCGCAGATTGGGTCGCCGAGGTCGTGAACCGATCCCGGATCTGGGCCGGCGCGCCCTCGCGGCGCGTCTCTCGGCGACCACGTCAGCGCCGAACAGAGCCCCTATCGGAGTTTGGTCCGGCCTCCTCGGCCGATGACCTCCCTCGATCCCCTCGGTCGCGGCTATCTCTCTCTTCTTCTTCCCCGCCGCCCTTCGTGCGCCCGAAAAAGAGGCTCTTCCGGCTTTCGAGGGGAGGCCATGAGGGGCTGAAAAGCGAAGGCATCGACGTTCTGGCCCGGAAGGGCCAGGGTTACCTCCACTCCCTGGACAGGAGAAAGGAGGAACCCGTCGATGCCTTCGCTTCGGACGCTATCAGAGTTTCTGGATCTGCCGGGCTACCGGATCACCCGGTTCGAGTTGAACAAGGAGGAGAACCTCCTCACGTTCTGGATCGGGCGAAGCCGCGACGACGCGACGTACGCCTGCGGGACGTGCGGCCGGCGCACGCGGCGCGTGCATGACAGCCGAGAGCGCGAGTTGGATGATCTCCCGTGGGGCCCGCGCCGCGTTCGGCTCGTCGTCGAGCGGCACCGGGTGAGTTGCCGCCGGTGCGGGACGCACCGCGCCGAGGCGCTCCCCTTCGCCCGACCTCGGTCGCGCATGACGAGGCGTCTCGAGGACCGGATCGCGCTCGAGTGCCAGAGCGCGCCGGTCTCGGAGGTGGCCGAGCGATGGGGGATCTCGTGGGACCGGGCGAAGGCGGCCGACATGCGGTTTCTCGGCGACTGGGCGGCGGCGAGGCCCCGGCGACGGGTGCGCCATGTCGGCCTCGACGAGGTCTCCTACGCCAAGCGCCACCGCTACTACACTGTCTTGTGCGATCTCGACGAGGCGGAGGTCATCGACCTCGTGAAGGACCGGACCCGCGCGGCGACCGATTCGCTCCTCCAAGGGGGGCTGTCGGCCGAACAGAGGCGGTCCGTCAAGGCCGCCTGCATCGATATGTGGAGGCCGTACCGGGAGGCGGTCGCCGAGCACCTGCCCGGCGCCGAGGTCGTCTTCGACAAGTTCCACGTCATGCAACACGTCGGCCGCGCCGTCGACGAGACGCGACGGGCCGAGTTCTTCCGCCAGGGCGCCGAGGCCCGAGCGACGATGCGAGGAAAGCGGTGGCTGCTTCTCTCCCGCTGGAAGAACCTCGCCCGTGAGGGTCGCCGGCGGCTCGCCGAGGCGCTCGACCTCAACCGCCGTCTCTTCAAGGCGTACTACCTCAAGGAGGAGATCCACCAGCTCTGGCGCTATACCTACGAAGGCTCCGCCCGAAAGTTCTGGGAGACGTGGAAGAGGTCGCTCCGCTGGCAACGGATGCCCGCCTTCGAGCGCCTCGTCGCCACCATCGAGAAGCACCTCGACGGCATCCTCGCCCATTGCCGCCACAAGGTCCGCTTCGGCGTCGTCGAGTCGATCAACGCCATCGTCAAGTCGATCATCCGCCGCGCCCGCGGCTACCGCGACCACGCCTACGTTCGACTCAAGATCATGTGGGCGACGGCTCACCCCTCGTCAGGAGCGTCCCTCTGATGCCGGAAGAGCCAGTTTTCTCGATTGGGACGACGACTGGGTCTTCTCCGACTCCCGTTTCGGTCTACGCCGAGGACCGGACGAGGTCTTCCTCCGGTTTCTCTGCGAGATGCTCCACCC
>CAYHQZ010000340.1:0-3163 GCA_964358555.1 uncultured Planctomycetia bacterium | reverse complement strand
AATGTCTGCTGGAACCGCGGGCTCGGGTGGAGCCTCTTCCGGATCCTCGGCACCGCCTACGCGCTCTTCCTCGTCGCCTGGGTCCTGCTCGAAAGCCGCCTCGTATACCTCCCCGCGAAATTCCCCGACGGGCCGTGGGATCTCGGGAAGGCCGTGCCCGGGGAGGGCATCATCGGACCGGTCGTCCGGGAGGTCTCCTTCCCCGCCGGGGACGGCGTGATCCTCCACGGATGGCACGGGCTGCTGGCCCGGGGCGGCAAGGACAACTTCGAGCCCCTCCCCACGGATCGCCTGATCCTCTGGTTTCACGGCAACGGGGGCAACGTCGCGTTCCACTACGCCGAACTCCTGGACATGGTCGACTGCAACGCGGAGGTCTTCCTCGTCGACTACCGAGGCTACGGAAAAAGCCTCGGCAGGCCCTCGGAGGCAGGCCTGACGCTAGACGCCCTCGGCGCCTGGAAGCACGCGACCCAGACTCTCCAGTTCCCGCCCGATCGGATCGTGATATTCGGGGAGACCCTCGGGGCGGCGGTGGCCATCGATCTGGCAGCGTCGGTCAAGCCCGCGGGGCTCGTACTGCAGTCCCCCTTCACCTCCGTCCCGGACGTGGTCGGCCCGATTCTTCCGATCCTGCCAAGATCCCTCATCCGCTCGAAGTTCGACGCCCTCCGCCGCATCCCGGACGTGACGAGCCCTATCCTGATCGCCCACAGCCTCGAGGACGAGGTGATCCCGATCGAGATGGGCCGGCGCCTCCTCGAGGCGGCGAAAGCACCAAAGGAATTCCTTGAAATTCCCGCGGCGAATCACGACCAGACCTGGCGGGACGGCGGAAACGACTATCGGGATCGCCTGCAGACCTTCCTGGACCGTTGCGCGCCTTCAAAGGTGTTTCAGCCGAAGAACGAGATTCCGAAGGCGAAGGGCAAGACCGGCGAGGACGCTCCCGTAAAGGCCGGCGAGCCCGATCCCCCGAAAGGCGGCCCCGCCCCGGCCCCGAAAAACGCCCCGGTCACGCCTTAACAACATCCAGACGCGCCAAGGCTTTGGACTTAGGACTTAGGACTTCTCCCCCAGTCCGTACACTCCCCCCATGCCCGAGTTCCTCGACCGCGCGCTGGTGCTGCGGCGCTGGGACTTCCGGGAGACGAGCCAGGTGCTGGCGCTGTTCACGCGGAGCCGCGGAAAGGTCCGGGCGCTGGCCAAGGGGATCAAGCGGAAGAACCCGAAGTTCTCGGGGCCCGCGGACCTGCTGGCGGAGGCCGAGGTTCTGATCCTGACGCGACCGCGGGGAGCGATGGCGCTGCTGCTCGAGTGCGACCTGCTGGAATTCTTCCCGGGCATCCGCGCCTCGCGCCGGCGCCTGCTCTCGGGGCTGCACCTCGCGCGAACGCTCGACCGCCTACTCGCGGACGAGGAGCCCCACCCCGACGCCTTCGACGCGGCGCGCGAGACGCTCTCCGCCCTGGACGCCGGCGCCCCTCCCGTCGAGTCGCTCGTGCGCTTCGAGACGACCCTGCTCAAGACGCTCGGATTCGCCCCTTCGCTCGATCGCTGCGCGCGATGCGGGGCGCCCCCCCCCGCAGGCGTTGCCCCCTACGACCCGGCGGCCGGCGGGGTCCTGTGCGCCCCCTGCGCCGAAGCCGGCCGCGGCTTCGCGCGGCTTTCGCCCTCGGTCCGCCAGACCCTGCTCTCGCTGGCGACGTTCGCCCGGCCCGAGCGGGTCCGGATCCCCGCCGCCGAGGCCGACGCCTGCCACGCCGTCCTCGACGCCGCGATCCGGCATCACGCGGGCGCCCGTCCCCCGCTATAATCCCGGCGACATGCGGACACCCATCCTCGCGCTGGCCGCCGCGGCGGCCTTCGCCCTCCCCGGCTGCGGCTACACCTTCCACCAGAACGCCTTCTTCCGATCCGACGTGAAGACAATCGCCCTCGAGATCTTCGACAACGACACCTTCCGCCGGGATCTCGAGTTCCCGCTCACCGAGACGATCAAGGACCGGATCCAGTCCCTCACCCCCTACCGCCTCGAAACCAAGGAACGGGCGGACACCCTGCTGCGCGGCCGGATCACCGCCGTCCGCGAGCACGTGATCTCGGAGAACAAGATCGACCAGCCCATCGAGTCGTCCGTCTCGATCGAGGTCCGGGTCGAGTGGATCGACCTTCGATCGGGCAAGCCCCTCGTCACCCCGTTCAACGTGGCCGACAACTCGACGTTCGTGCTGCTGCTGGGCGGAACCCGCCGCGCGGCCCAGGACGACACCTTCTCCGACCTCGCCGACGAGATCATCCGGAAGATGGAAATCCCCTGGGACAAGAACCCGGACGTCCGGCCAGAGCCTTCTCTCGCGAACTAGGCGGCTGCGCCCCGATGCCCCCCCGACCGCGCCCCGCCCGGGAAGCCCCCGAAACGGAATCCCGCGCCCCCCGGATCCCGAGGGGGCTCATCCTCTGGCCGCTGGCGCTGATCCTGCTGATCCTGCTGCTCAACAGCTACGGCCTCGGCTCCCCCGTCCAGACGCTCTCCATCAACGAATTCGAGAAGGCCATCGCGAACCGCTGGATCACGAAGCGCGTCGCCCTCGACGATGCCAAGGACCGGATCGAGGGCGTCCTGCAGCGCCCGGAAGCCCCGTCGGAGGAGGTCCGATTCCGGGTGGACTTCCCGCGCGAGTACCTCCGCCACGAGAAAATCGACGAGTGGACGAAGAAGGGCCTCGAACTCGTGACGACGAAGGACTCCTGGTTTCGGCAGATGCTCATCCTGAACCTCCTCCCGATCCTCCTCTTCGCGGGCTTTCTCTGGTTCATCATCTCGCGCCAGATCCGGGCTTCCGGGGGCGGCGGCGGCGGAATCCTGTCCTTCGGCAAGAGCCGGGCGAGGCTGGCCTCGAAGGAGCGCGTCCAGGTCAACTTCGAGGACGTCGCGGGGATAGACGAGGCGAAGGAAGAGGTCCGGGAGCTCATCGAGTTCCTCCGGAATCCCGCCCGCTTCAAGAAGATCGGCGGCCGCATCCCGCGGGGCGTGATCCTCGTAGGTCCCCCGGGCACGGGAAAGACGCTGCTCGCCAAGGCGATCGCGGGCGAGGCGAACGTCCCGTTCTTCTCGATCAGCGGCTCCGACTTCGTCGAGATGTTCGTAGGCGTGGGCGCC
>CAYHQZ010000339.1:0-3197 GCA_964358555.1 uncultured Planctomycetia bacterium | reverse complement strand
GCCGATGCCCAGCGGCAGCAGCGGATTGCGGTTGGGCTGGCGGATCTTGTTCCAGGTGTAATCGGTCTGGCCGAATAGTTTGTAGAATTCCGGATAGGTCTTGATGATGTGGCGCGCGAGCAGGCCGAGCTCGCGGGTCGTGACCTTGGTGTCCGGATCGGGCAGCCCGCTGGCATTGGTGAAGACCGATTTCGTCAGGCCGATCTCACGCGCGCGCTGCGTCATCTTGGCGCCGAATTCGGCCTCGTTGCCGGCGAGCGACGGCGCGAAGCCGCCCTCGTCGCCCACGCTCGTGCGCTCCTTGCGGGAAGCGAGGATCTTCTTGAGGGCATGGAAGACCTCCGCGCCCATCCGCAGCGCGTCGTGGAAGCACTTCGCCCCGACAGGGACGATCATCGTTTCCTGGACGTCGAGGCCGTTGTCGGCATGGGCCCCGCCGTTCAGGATGTTCATGAGGGGCATCGGCAGCGTCCGGGCGGTCGTACCGCCGAGGAAGAGGAAGAGCGGCAGGCCCATCTCCTCGGAGGCGGCCTTCGCGGCCGCCATCGACGTCCCGAGGATGGCGTTGGCGCCCAGGCGGCCCTTGTTGTCGGTGCCGTCCAGCTCGAGGAGAACCCGATCCAGGCGCCAGATGTCGGCGGCGTCGAGGCCGAGGATGGCCTTCGCAATCGGGCCGCGGACGTTGTCGACGGCCTTGAGGACGCCCTTGCCGAGGTATCGGCCGGGATCGCCGTCGCGAAGCTCGATGGCCTCGTGGCTGCCGGTGGACGCGCCCGACGGAACCGCGGCGCGACCGATGGAACCGCCCTCCACCAAGACTTCGACTTCGACGGTGGGGTTTCCGCGGGAATCCAGGATTTCCCTGGCATGTACGGCGTGAATCTTTGTTGGCACCGCGGGATTCTACCGCGACAGAAGTCCGTGTCCAGGTGAAGGATAGGAAAACGGGGCGGGAAAGTCAAGGGCGCGGCAAGGTGGTATGCTTCTTACATGCCCATGCGCGTCCTCCGCTGGCTCTGGCGGGATCGCGGGGTCGCGGCCCGCGCGGCCCGGCTCGCAATTCTTCTCGCGCTCGCGCTTACGCTGTTTCCCGTGTTCTTCGAGCGGATGATGGTCTTCCCAGCGACGCGCTTCCCGAATCGCGCGGACGACTGGACGGTGGCGGGCGAGGCGCTGAGGAGGCCGTTCGGCGGGGCGCGCCTGGAGGAATGCGAGTTCACCGCCTCCGACGGCGTCCGCCTCCACGCCTTCTACGGCCGCGGTCCGGCGGCGCCCGGTCGCAAGACCCTGCTCTGGTGCCACGGCAACGCCGGCAACATCGCCGGCCGGCTCGACATGATGGAGATGCTTCTGCGCCTGCCGGCCGACGTGCTCCTGTTCGACTACCGCGGCTACGGAAAGAGCGAGGGAACGCCCACCGAGGAGGGCGTCTACCGGGACGCCGACGCCGCCTGGGATTTCCTCGTGAAAACGAAGGGCGTCCCGCCGGAGCGGATCGTGCTCTTCGGCAAGTCCCTCGGCGGCGCCATCGCCATCGACCTCGCCGCGCGCGTCCGGCCCGCCCCCGCGGGCCTCGTCGTCCAGTCGTCGTTCACCTCCACCCGCGACGTGGCGGCGAGCACGCTGCCCTTCATCCCGCGGCTCCTGATGTCGACCCGGATGGATTCCCTCTCGAAAATCGCCCGCGTCCGCTGCCCCGTCCTCTTCATCCACAGCCCCGCCGACGAAATCATCCCCTACCGGATGGGCCGCGCCCTCTTCGACGCCGCGACCGGCCCGAAAACCTTCCTCGACATCCCGAACTCCCCCCACAACGAAACCTGGATCGTCGGAGGCCAGCGCTACGAAGACGGCCTGAAAGCGTTCCTCGATTCGCTGCCGGCGGGGAAGGCGCCGTAGGCCGGCGTCCGCCCCCCCCGACCCCGGCGTTCGTTATATAGTCCCGGGGGTCCCGTGGACGAACAGGAGATTCTGCGCCGCTGCATCGAAGGCGATTCCGTCGCTTGGGGGGAGCTCGTGGGCGCGCACGCGGGGAGGCTCTTCTCGTTCGTCCGGCCGATGCTGCCGACCGACGCCGACGCGGAGGACGCGGCGGCGGCGGTCTTCGCGAAACTCTGGGCGGACGGGCGGCGGAGACTTCGGGAGTTTCGGGGCAAGTCCAGCCTGAAGACCTGGGTCACCGCCATCGCGCGGCGGGAGGCCATCGACATCCTGCGGAAGAAGAAGCCTTCGCTCGTCCCGCACGCGGAGCCGGACGAGAGCATGTTCGATCGGATCGCGTCCGACATCCGCTCGCCGGAGGCGGCCGTCGAGGCGACCGACGAAATCGCGCGCCTGGGGCGGGCGCTTGCGAGGCTTCCTTCGCGCGATCGGCTACTGCTGCGCCTCATCTACAACGACGGCTGCTCCTACGAGGCGGCGGCGAAGTTCATCGGGGCCCCGCTCGGCTCGATTTCGTCCTGGATCGTCCGGACGAAGGAGCAGCTGCGCAACCTCCTGACCGAAAAGGAATTGCCGTGAAACCGTACTTTTCGCCCCCTCCCGGCCCTCCAAGAAGGCGAGGACGGTGACGACGATGGAGAGCATGAACCGCTGCCTGTCGGACGAGGCGCTCGCGGCCTACCTGGACGCAACCCTCGAGGGCCCCGGTCTCGAAGCCGCCGAAGCCCACCTCGCGGGGTGCGCGGCCTGCCGCGCCGACGTCTCGGCGCTCCGGAAGGCGCAGGGCCCGAAGGCGCCGGAAGCCTTGCCCCCCGCCGGCCTCGCCGAACGGATCCTGAAGGGGCTCGTCGCGCCGGGAACCGCGCCGATCCGGCCCGCGGAGAGAAGGCCGAGGGAGGGCGTCGTCCTGCGGATCCAGATCGCCCTCGCCGCCGCCGCCGCGGTGTTCGCCGTCGCCGGGGCGATGTTCTGGATGCAGGGCCTGGAGCGCCGGGCCCTCGCGCCTAGCGGCCCGTCGCTCGCCACGGAAGCCCCCGAGGCGTCGCGCCTGCGCAAGGCGTCAGCCGAGACGCTGGCATGGGAGGGCAAGAAGCGCGAGATCCTGTCCTCCCCGAAGCCCCAGATTCCGTCCAGGACCGAAAGCCCACCCCCCGCCAAGACCCCGTCCCCGGAAATCGCCCGCCTCGAACGGCCGGCCGAGCCCGCCAAGCCGGGGCCCGGCGCGACCCCGCCGCCGCCCCCCGGGGACAAATCGC